>DIHJ01000022.1:18425-44620 GCA_002420105.1 Nitrospira sp. UBA5699 | reverse complement strand
TCAGCCCCTCTGGACCATCACGGCCGTGGGCATGATCGGCAAGAGCCTCTTTCTGTGGCTGGGACCGGCCGGGCTCCGTGACCGCGCGCTCGCCTGGTGCAGCGCCCGCGACGATGTGGACTACCGGTTCTGGGGCCTCGGTCTCTGCGCACTTGCGGTGCTGCTTCTGCATGCGCTAGGCTGGATCGGCCGCGGATAATTTCGACGGGCGGGAGGCTTCGGTGGATCGCGAAACCGTGAACAGGCTGTGGGAGACTCACAAGCACGACGATTGGCCGAGAGTGGCCGGCGAGCACGAAGGCCCGCTCATGACGCTGGATACCGTGATCAGCGGCTGCGTCGTCTACTTTCTCGACAGCCAGGACGGCCTGGACGAACAACGGCGGGCGATCGTCGGGGACTGTCTGTCGGACCTCGAAACGCTGGAGCAGGAGCTCGAAGAGGATTGCCTCCCGTATTTCCACAGGCTCCGGGAGCTCGGCACTCTGCTCCTGATTACCCCTCCCGCATCATAACGCTCCGCCGTCGGGGCAAGGGCGACGGCCGCCCCCGCCCCTCCGATCGTCCTACGGCACTTCCACGATATCTTGCTTCATCGGTCCGAGCAGGCCGAGCAACTCTCCCTTCTCCTTCGCCGGCACCTTGAAGCGATCCAGCGCCTTGACGAGATCTTCCACCAACGCGTCGAAGTCGCCGTTGGAAATCTTCATCGCCGCATGAGTCGTCTTCATATCGCGTCCCTTGTACGTGCAAGGCCCCCCGGCCGCCATGCACACCTGATCGACCAGATGGCCCTTGAGCTTCGGGATATCGGTCGTGGCGAACCTCGCGTTGATTCTCGAATCAGCGGCCACGTTCGCGACGAACTGATCGACGACGGCGGAGATCGCCGCCTTCCCTCCGAGACGATCGTAGAGTGACGAGCCGGGCGCCGGTTCTGTTCCGGCACAGCCCGTGAACGCAAGCAGGAGACCCCATCCGATCGCATAGCCCCAGGTCCGTCGTTGCCCCGCCATCCTGCACCTCCATGTCAGCGATCCAATCCGTCGCTGGTAAGAATATGAATGATCCTATGCGCATCGCCCCATGCCCTGCGAGCCATGCACCGTCCCCTTGACGGCTTACGGTACGGCTGTTAGCATCGATAGGTCCAATATATTGTTTTGATATGAATGATAGGCATAACCTATACGCGCTAGGAACGTGAGCGATGGAATTGCGTCATCTTCGCTATTTCCTGGCGGTGGCCGCGGCGGGGAGTTTTACGAAGGCCGCGGAAGCCCTGCACGTCTCTCAGCCCTCCCTGTCCGTGCAGATCAGGGACCTGGAAGAGGAACTCGGCACTCGTTTATTCGATCGGCTCGGCCGCACAATCGTGCTGACGCAGGCCGGCAGGCTGTTTCAGGACCACGCGGAGCGGGCGCTGCGCGAAGTGGAGCAGGCCGCACAACTGATTCGAGAGCTTGACGGAGCACAGCGGGGTCGCCTGGTCGTCGGAACCTTGGCCACCGTCAACTCCTATTTGATCCCCCCCCTGGTTTCGCAGTTCAAACAGAGATTTCCGGCAATCCAGCTCCAAGTTCATTCCCTGCCCTCCGTGGAGATTGAGGCGGGTATCCTGTCGAATCGCCTGGACATCGGCCTCTGCCTGCTTCCCGTTTCCCAAGATCGGCTGGCCACGATTCCTCTCTTTGAAGAACGATTAGTCCTCGTCGCGCCTGCCGGGCACCGGCTTACGCAGGCCCGCTTGAGGATGAAAGATCTGGGGGGCCTTCCCCTGGTCCTGATGCCTGCGGACTACTGTCTGAGGAAGATGGTGGAGGAGGAATGCGCCCAGGCCCGCGTGACGACTCAGGTCGTCCTGGAAATGACCTCTCCCGAAGGGATTCTCCAAGCCGTGGCCGAGGGGGCGGGACTCACGATTCTTCCCGAACTCTATGTCCGGCAACGACTGAGTCACACGAACCTCCGAATCATCGACCTGTATGATCCGGTCCCGCGCCATGCCGTGGGTCTGGCCTATCGGGTCCATCGTCATCAGAACCTGGCGGCGAAGGAATTCGGGGCTCTCTGCCGGTCGGTGATGACGAGCCTGCTTGCCACGCCGGGACCACCGCGCCCCCGGCAGTCCGCCGCCGGCTCCAGAAGGGCCTGACCCTTTGCGGCTCACGGCTCCTGCGGCATCTGCGGCGGCCTTTCCTTGCAAAGTCCGGGAAGCCTTGGATAGAATGACGGCCTATGGGATGCTTCCCCCCGCTGGTTCCACACGTCTGACGTCCCAACGCCCAGTTGGCACATGCACGCAAGGAGGAGTCGATGAAGGAGATGCTGCGAGTGTTTGTACTGACCTCCGTTACGATGGCCGGGGTCGGACTCTGGGCTTCTCCAGGATTCGGCGAGCCGTACGAACTCAGCAAGAACGACGTGATGGATCCGAAGGCCATCAAGAGCCCCGACATCTCGCTGTTCGGCGTGAAATTGGGAGACGGAGAGGCCAAGGCGGTGGACGCTCTCGTGAACGAAAAGATTCCCGGGATCAAAGTCGAGCAGGAAGCGCTCTTCATCTTTTTGTTGGATCAACGCAAACCCACCGGACCGATGGCCGGCGTGCGCGTGCAGGACGGCAAGGTGGATCTGATCTTCATCAACAATCGATTCGCCTACAAGACCCGGGGACTGTTACGCAACGTCTTGAACAGTGAGAGCCCCGAAGACATCCGGAAGCTGCTCGGGCAGGAAGATTACGGCGACGAAAACGTGATGGGAGCCGTGTTGGCCTACGACAAACAGGGGTTCGTGATCAACTACCTCGGGAAAGACGTCAATATCGAATTCTCCCCGGTCCGCTAGCCCGGATGCCGCGGCGGCGCATCCGCGCCCCTTGCTGCGCAAGGGGCGCAACCTCTCGAGTCATCACACCCCAACGACCTGCGACCTGTCAGGAATCCGCGACCGGAAGCGGAGGCATCCGGATGAGGGAGAGGGTGTCAGCGCGTGGTGCCGGAGGCGCGAAGTCCGTAATTGATGAGACTCGTGGCGGTGTTCCAGCGGCGATTCGAATTCAGAATGACCAGCAGCAGATCGCTCCCGTTCTGCGACACTTTCGCGATGAGGCACCGCCCCGCCTTCGAGGTGAAACCCGTCTTGATTCCCTCCACGCCGGGAATCCGGCCGAGCAGGCGATTGGTCGTATGCAACACGTAGGCATGCGTCCCGTTGACAGGCATGATCATCGCCCGCTCCTCCCGCACAAGTTCTCGGAAGGTCGGTTGTTGTAACGCGATCACGCTCAGGGCCGCGAGGTCTTCCGCCGTCGAGTAATGCTCGGGATTGTCGAAGCCGCAGGCATTGCTGAAATGGGTATCCCTCAAGCCGAGGGCGGCGGCTTTGGCGTTCATCAACGTGACGAACTGCGCCTCATCGCCCCCCACATGTTCCACCGCCGCCAGACAAGCGTCGTTGGCCGACACGATCAACATGGCCTTCAACAGGTCTTCCAGCTTGAAGACCTGCCCCGCCTTCAGCCGCAGGTGCGTCTTGTGCGCCCGCGCCGCCGCAGGGCTCACCGTCGCGAGATCATGCAGTTTGCCCTGTTCGAGAATGACGAGGGCGGACATGATCTTCGTCAAACTGGCCGGCGACAGTCGTTTGCCCGGCTCATGCTCGTAGAGAACGCGCCCGCTGTTGAGCTCCTTGAGCAAAATGCTGTGGGCCGGCACCCGCCGCCAGGGCAGCGCCCGGCCCTCTTCACCGAGGGTGCGGACATGCTTCGTCTTGCCCGTTGCGCGCTTTGCATGGGCAGCCGCAGGAACAAGGGCGGCGACAAGGCCGAAGACGATCGTGCAGAGAATCGCGAAGCCCGCTCGGCCCATGACGTGATGTGATCCCGCGCGACGCATGCTCAGATCTGAGGCCCCGTTCTTTCTCACAGCGTGAAAGATTCCCGGACCTTGGTCCCACGAAACCCGCTGTCGATGACCTTATGGAAAAAGCGCAGGAGGTCGGCGAGGTCGATCCAGAACCCGCAATTCAGGCATCGGGCATAGAGCCGTCGATTCATCAGCGTGTAGTGCCGCTCGACCATCATGAAACCTTTGCACTTCAGACAATTCATGCCAGAAACCGCCGCACCCCGTCGAGGTTCACTTGATGCGATTCATCACCAAGGCCAAACATCCGGCCAGGAGTCCGCCGCCAAAAATGGTGGTTCCGAAGGAGAGATACGGACTGGCGCCTCCGCTCGGATGCGCGCCGTCGAACAGATCGCGCACGCCGCCCTGCACCATCAGGACCGACAGGGTGAGGAGCACGCCGATGCCGAACCACCACGAGAAGGATCTCACCGCTGTCCTCGTCCAAGGCGGCCGATTCGCTCGAAAGCCGCTCCTGTCGGCCACTCTAGCCGAGGGGTCCCGGGGTGTCAAGCAGACTGCCTGTTCGCTCGCGCGACCTGTCAGGGCACCGGTGTCTGCCGTGAGGGATCCTCGGACGACGCGGCCGTCTTTGCCACGGATCCCGACTTGAGTCCCCGGTGGAGGAAAATCGAAACCGTTCCGTCGCCGTTGTCGGCGGTCACAAGTCCCGGCTCCTCGACCCCTTTGGTCGTCACCCGGTACAAAGCCACCGCGAAGGGTCCGGCCTTCGTCCGGTAGTTTCTGGGCGGGTATTCGAAGGTTCCGTCGCCCCGGCCGAAGAGAATCGAGAGATCGTTCGACTGAAGATTGACGATGGCCACGTCCATCCGGTGATCCCCGTTGAAATCGCGCGCCAGACCGTAGTTGGGTCCGGCGTCGGCCCCGGAATCATGACCGGTTTGGAACGTCGCGTTCCCGTTTCCCAGGAATGTCGAGAAACTGTCTCGCTCGCCGTTGATGACGAGCAGGTCCCGTATACGATCGTTGTTGAAATCGGCGAAGCTCACACCCAACGGCCGTTTTCCCGACCGATAATCGGTCGGCTGCTGAAACGTGCCGTCGCCGTTTCCGATCCAGATCGATACGGCATTGGACATGGGCCCCCCGTTGGTGACCACCAGATCGACCTTCCCGTCGCCGTTGAGATCGGACAGCGCGACCGAGGTCGGCGTGTCGCCGTACTCGTACTGTGCTCCGTGCCGGAACTCGCCGTTGCCCAAACCGAGAAAGACTTTGACCTTGTCGTTGCGCAGCGCGACAACCAGATCGGCATGTTGGTCGCCGTTCAGGTCGTCGCTGGCAACGGCGATCGGCGTACGGTGCACGGGGTACTGCGGCCCTTCTTCAAATTTGCCGTCCGCGCGCCCGAAGAGCACCGCGATCTGATCGCTGCCGGAACAGGCGAGCACGATATCGGGGAACGCATCGCCGTTGAACTGTCCGCTCGCCAGCGACCTCGGCTCCTGGCAGACATGGAGCTGCACCTGATCGTGAAACGATCCGTCGCCGTTCCCGGTCAGGATCGAAAGGGTGTTGCTGCTCATATTGGTCGTCACCAGATCGGTGATGCCGTCCTGATTGATATCGAAAGGCGTCACGGTCGTGGGATTCTTGCCGACCTTGTAGCTGGCGAAGTAGTAAAAGAGGTCCGGGGGCACGTATGGGTCCTGCTTTGAACAGGCCGCGGTGACGCAGAGCGCCAGGATGCCGAGCAGAAGGACCGAACGGCCGGCCCGGCGGGGGGTGTCGCACTTTCCGGATCGCGTCATCACCGAGCTCCCAACATCCGATTGCGCCTGAGATCAGGAAGAGCGGGAGACGCGCCGGTCCCATCGTCCCTGCCCGTAAAAATTCCATAAGTATACCGATGCCCGCTCTGTCCTGGCAATCGCGTCGGGGGCCGGCGGATCAGCAGGAAGAACGGCAGCGCGCAACCGCCCGAGCGGGGTGAGCCTTTGAAAATCGGATACGTTCTGGGTTAGACTGGCTTTCTTTGGGAGGGAGGAGCCATGAGTAAGACCGTCAGGATCGATACCACCATGTATGGCATCGCCGAAGTACTCCACTGGTGCCATGATCGCAACAAGGGCCGCATCGCGGGCACGGACACGGCGGGGTTCGAAAAGATGAAGGCCCTGCTGGCTGAGAAGCCTCAGTCGGGCGACTATTTCACGCTGGACCAGTTCTGGAAGAAGAAGGTCACGCTGGATTTGACCGAAGAGGAAGTCGCGTTGATCGACCGCTGCCTGTACGACATCCCTAACTTCGACAACGAGCCGCTCCCGCAAATTCGTCACAAATTCTGGCCGCAACAGACCGCAGCCCACTGACCTCGCGGCCCGACCACCGGCCAAAATCATACTGACCATGCCGCCCGGACGGGCGGCATGGTCAGCATGGGTGAATTCCGCTCGAACGGTGATTCCCGATGGCGGGCTCGCTCAGAGGGTTCCTTCCCCCTTGAGATACCGGCGGAACCGGTCCATCAACTCGGCGCCCAGCGTTCCTCCTTCAGGCTTCTTCGTTTCCGGATCCGCGAAGTGGCCGCGGATCTCCCGCAACCGTTTTTCCGCCTGCTCGTTGCCCTGCAGCCGCTTGGTCTTCTCAAGCGCCGTATCGAACGCGTCGAACGTCAATTCGTTGTACCCGAACGAGCGAATGCGTTTGACGGCCTTCATCATGGCTTGATTCCGGAACCCGGTCAGATGCTCCGAGTCGATCTCCTTCAAGCCGAGTTTGCGGGCCCGCCGCTCGGCCGCCTTGCGAATCCCGCTGCGCACGAAATCGGGGGACGTTTGCAGCCGCTTCCAAGCTTCGTCCGTCCAGGCGATCCGTTCCTGCGGAGCATCCCAGAGCAGCACGAGCGCCTCCTCGTCGATCTGGGCGATTCCCCGTTCGCGCGCCATGTCCTCCGTGTCATGCTTGAGCATGTCGGTCACGAACTCGACGGCGATCGGCGGGGACTGCTTCAGTTTGTCCTGAAGCCGGGCGAGAGCCCCCTCGGTCCAGGGAAGCGGAGCCCCGGGCGCCTCGCGCATGTCCCCCATCGCCTCGACCTTGTCGAAGAGCTCGACGTTGACTTCCATATGGCCGCCTTCTCTGGCGACCTCCTCGGCGATCTGTCTGATCATCCCGCGCATGAACTCGGGCACCGTATTCAGGCGCTCCTTCGCCGCCGCGGTCCAGGGCAGGCGGCCCTGCGCCATCGCTTCGGCCGCCTCCGCCATGCCCGACTCCCCGCCCATGCCGCCCATCATCTGGCTCTTGAACTGGTCGAGCGTGGTCTCCGTGATTTCCGCGTACCCGAGCTCACGGGCCTTCTTCTCCGCCAAGCGGCGGACCATGCCGCGCAAGAAGATCGGGGCGCGTTCCATGCGCTTCAATGCGCCTTCGGTCCACCGGACTTCAGTGACGACTGCGTCGTCGGAATCTGATGCACTCATGGGGCACCTTTACTCGTTACTGGTTGAGCAATTCCTTGAGTTCCTTGCCCGCTTTGAAGAACGGAACCTTCTTGGCCGGCACCGCCACCGTCGCGCCGGTCTTGGGATTCCGCCCCTCTTTCATCCGCCGCGACCGGAGCCGGAAGCTGCCGAATCCGCGGATTTCCGTCTTGTCGCCGTTCTTCAGCGAATCCCTGACGCAGTCGAAGATCGTGTTCACGACGATCTCGGCCTGTCGTTTCGTCAACGTCGTCACCTGCTCAGAGACTCGCTCGATAATCTGGGCCTTCGTCATGTCCGATTCCCCTTTCGCTAGACGAGCGGCTCACTCGTCGATCCGAACGACTTAGAACGCCATGAGATATTTGAGACTGACTCCGGAGTAGAAATCCAGCTTCGGGAAGAGGACCGACAACCGGGATTCGAGGAGTTCCCTGAACGAAAACCGCCGGCGCGGTTCGACGACCTTCGGCTCGCCCTCGATGCCGGCCAGATCGGCCGCGAGTTGAATGGCGTCGTCCAGATTCCCCAGTTCGTCCACCAGTTTGGCTTCCTTCGCCTGCCGCCCGGTAAAAATCCTGCCGTCGGCCAGAGCCTGCACGGTCGAGACTTCCAGCGCGCGGCCTTCGGCCACCGCGTCGATAAATTGCTTGTGCACATCGTCCATCACCGACTGGAGCAGCGCCTGCTCTTCCTCGGTCATTTTCCTCAACGGCGACCCGACGTCCTTGAACTTGCCGCTCTTGACGACGATGCCTTCGACGCCGATCTTCTTGAGCAGACCTTCGACGTTGGCCGTTTCCATGATGACGCCGATGCTGCCGGTCAGCGTGCCGGGATTCGCAATGATGCGATCCGTCGCCGCGGCGATGTAATAGCCGCCGGATGCCGCGACCGTCCCCATCGACGCGATCACCGCCTTGTTGTTCTTGTTCCGCACCCGCTGGACCGCGTCATAGATTTCCTGCGACGGAACGACGCCTCCGCCGGGACTGTCGATCCGCAGCACGATCGCCTTGATCGAAGGATTCTCCCCGAATCGCTTCAGCTCCGTAATCGTCGACTGTGAATCGAGAATCACGCCCTCGACGCGGATCAGCGCGATCCGGTCCTCCGTCGACAGATCGAGGTCGGGGAAGAGCAGGTTCACGAGCACCAGCAGGCCGAATCCGGCCCCCAGGATCATGAGGATCTTCCGGAAGAGCGAGCGTTTCGGCGGCTTGTGTGCAGTCTCGTCCGTCATGCCTGTTGCCCGTGACCGGCGCCGGAACGTCACGTCCCCGGCGCCGGCCCAATCGGACCCTACCGTTCGTCGTCCGCGGATCCCCGCTTGCGGCTCTGCTTCGCCGCCCGGCCGAGGCTCTGATCAATCGCCCCCTGCGAGGCGTGATACTCGTCCACCTGCCGGCGTTCGGAATCCAGCTGGTGATCGCGGAGGCTCAAGGCGATCTTCCGCTCGTCGCGATCGACCTTGATGATCTTGGCCGTCACGTCATCCTGCAGCTTGAACTTCTCTTCCAGCTTCACGCTCTGATCGAGACCGGCTTCGCTGATATGGATGAGGCCTTCGACGCCGCCTTCCAATTCAACGAAAATGCCGAAGTCCGCCACCTTGCTGACTTTCCCCGTCGCCGAATCCCCGACCCGGTAGCGGCTGGGAATCTCGTCGTCCCAGGGATCGCGGCTCAACTGCTTGTAACCGAGGGACAGCCGTTCCTTTTCCTTGTCGATCCGCAGCACCACGGCCTCGACCTTCTGGCCCTTCTTGAAGAGCTCCGACGGATGCTTGATGTGTTTCGTCCAGGACATGTCGGAGATATGGATCAACCCGTCGATCCCCTCGTCCAAACCGACGAAGGCCCCGAAATCGGTCAGACTCTTCACCTTCCCTTCGATCCGGGTCCCGACCGGATACTTGCCTTCCACCATGTCCCAGGGATTCGGCGCGGTCTGCTTCATCCCGAGCGAAATCTTCCGGCTGGCCGGATCGACGTTGAGCACCGCGGCTTCCACCTGATCGCCGATCGCCACGACCCGCGACGGGTGGCGGACTTCGTGCGTCCAGGACATTTCCGAGACGTGGACGAGCCCTTCGACGCCCGGCTCCAGTTCGACGAATGCGCCGTAATCGGTCAGGCTGACGACGCGGCCCTTGACGCGGGTGCCGATCGGATACTTCCCCGCCACGTTCGTCCAGGGATCGGCGGACTTCTGCTTGAGGCCGAGGGAGATGCGGCCGGTCTCGCGGTCGTACTTGAGCACGGTCACTTCGACGCGGTCGCCGACGTTGAACATTTCCGACGGATGGCCGACGCGCCCCCAGGACATGTCCGTGATGTGGAGCAGGCCGTCGATCCCGCCGAGATCGATGAACGCCCCGTAATCGGTGATGTTCTTGACCATCCCCTGAATCAACTGGCCTTCCTTCAGCGTGGCCAGCGTCGTCTGCCGCTTCTTGTCTCTGGTCTCCTCCAGCAGCACGCGCCGGGACACCACGACGTTGCCGCGGCGATGGTTGATCTTGATGATCTTCATCGGGAACGTGCGGCCGACCAGGCCGTCGAGATCGCGCACCGGATGCAGATCGATCTGCGAGCCGGGCAGGAACGCCTTCACGCCGATGTCCACCATCATGCCGCCCTTGATGCGCGAGATGACTTTGCCGTCGATGCTCTTTTCTTCCTTGTAGAGCTTCTCCAATTCTTCCCAGATCTTCATCTTGTCGGCTTTTTCTTTGGAAAGAATCAGATTGCCGTCGGCGTCCTCGCACTCCTCGATGTACACCTGGAGCCGGTCGCCGATCTTGAGATTCTGGAGATCCTCGTTGGAGAACTGATCGCTGGGGATCATCCCCTCCGACTTGTAGCCGATGTCGACGACGACCTTGTCTTTGGTCAGGGCGACGACGCGCCCTTCCGTGATCGTGCCTTCTTCGAGGTTCTTGAACGTCTCCTCGTACAGGGCGGCCAGGGCGTCGCGGTCCAACTGTTGCTCACTGGATTTCGAAACCGTACTCATGGGCGATCCTACTCTTCCGACTGCTGTCGGGTGCTGATGATGAAGGACACCGGCGCTCACTCAGCATTGCGAGCTTCGGCGGTTTCGTGATGATCGGGCGGCGCCACGTCTCCCAACGCGGCAATCCGCTCCATCACCGTTCGGCTGACCTCATGATAGAACTTCCTGCTTTCCCGCTCGTCCCCGGTCTGGGGAAACGTCAACGGCTCCCCGAAACTCACGCTCACCGGATGAAACCTCGGCCGCTTGGCCCCCGTGGGCAGCACCTCGAAGGTGCCCTTCAGATACGCGGGAACGACCGGACAGCCGGTTTGCGCCACGATGATCCCCAGCCCCGGCTTGGCTGCCCGGAGCCGACCGTCGAGGGTCCGCCCCCCCTCGGGGAAAATCACGACCACCTTGCCCCGCTTGATCAACGCCGTCGCCGTATCGAACGCCTTCCGATCGAGCCGGCCGAGTTTCAGCGGAATCCAGCCCAACCACCGCAAGAGCGCCTTCGAGCCGGGAAACGTGAACAGATCGCTGCGGCCGAGATACCACGCCCGCCTGGTCATTCCGCAGCCGAGCAGCGGAATATCGAAGTAACTGGCGTGGTTCGCCGCAATGAGCACCCCGCCGGTCTTCGGCACCTTGCCGATGACGCGATACCGGAAACAGAGCCAGGCCACGGCGCGCGTGAGCACCCAGAGCAGCGCGTACGCGAGCGAACTCACAACTTGGCCGCAACCACAGCCATCATCCGATCGACCACTTCCTCCGCGGACAGGGCCGATGTGTCGATATGGTGCGCGTCCTCCGCCGGCACGAGCGGCGCCACGGCGCGGGAACGGTCCCGGCTGTCCCGCCCCGCCAGGTCGGCGCTCGTTTGCTCGATGGCGCCCCCATGGCCGGCCGCCACAAGTTCCCGGTGCCGGCGCTGCGCGCGGACGGCGGCATCGGCGTCGAGAAAAAACTTCACGGACGCGGAGGGGAACACCTTGGTCCCGATATCCCGGCCCTCCGCCACCACCGACCCCTTCTCGCCGATCTGCCGCTGCACCGGCAGCAGCCAGGCCCGCACGGCGGGGATCGCCGATACGACGGACGCCGCCGCCGACACCTCCGGCGTCCGCAGCTCTCCCGTCACATCCTTCTCATTGACCGACACACGGACTGTTTCCTGCATGAACCGCATCTGCAGCGTCAAGGTCGGCAGAAGCGCGGCGACGGCATCGGCGTCGCCCGGATCCCGACCGTTCTGCAACACCGCCCAGGCGACCGCCCGGTAGAGGGCCCCGGTATCCAGGTAGAGATATCGCAGCCGGGACGCCAGCAGTTTGGCCACGGTGCTCTTGCCGACTCCGGCCGGCCCGTCGATTGCCACGATCATCTCGGTCGACTCCCCCTTCGCTTCCGACCCGACAATATCGGGCCGTATTATAACGGTCATCTGGATTCAGTCAATAAATCCAAGAGCTTGCGATGAAAATCCGGAAACGACGTCTCGATACAGTCCGTGCCGCTCACCACCGTTTCGGTCGATGCCGTCAACCCGCCGATCGCGATCGACATGGCGACACGATGGTCTCCGTGACTCTGCCCATGCGCGGCGGTCAATCGTCCGTTCTCCCCGGACCGCCCGAGCCCCTGAATCACCATCCCGTCCGGCTTCTCGGTCATCTGCGTCCCCATGGCGCGGAGTTCCGCGGCCATGGTTGCAATCCGGTCGCTTTCCTTCACCCGCAACTCTTCGGCGCCGGTGACGACGGTTTCCCCTTCGGCCACCGCCGCGGCCACGCACAGAATGGGGAACTCATCGATCGTTTGCGGGATCAGCTCCGGCCCGATCGTCACGCCGCGCAGCGGGGCGGATTTCACGCGGAGATCCGCCACCGGCTCTCCCGCCTCCTCGCGGCGGTTCAGCAACTGAATATCGGCGCCCATGCGGCCCATGATCTCCAACAGACCGGTTCTCGTGGGATTGACGCCGACGCCGGTGATCGTGACATCCGACCCCGGCACGATCGTCGCACCGACGATGAAAAACGCCGCCGCCGAGAGATCGCCCGGCACCGTCAGCTCCGGCACGGCGGTCCATCCGACGGACGGACGTCCTTCGAGCAGCAGCGTCGTGCCCTCGCGTGTCAGCGGGAGATCGTAAAACCGGAAGAGCCGTTCCGTATGGTCGCGCGACAGCCGCGGCTCGGACAGCCTGGTCGTCCCCTTCGCGAACAGAGCCGCAAGCAGCAGGGACGACTTGATCTGGGCACTGGCCACGGGGGACGCATAATCGATCGCGCGGAGGGTCGTCCCGGTCACCGCCAGGGGGGCCAGCTCGCCGCCCTTCCGTCCGGCGATCGCGGCCCCCATTTCACGGAGGGGCTTCACGATCCGTCCCATCGGCCGCCGGCGGATCGACGCATCTCCCGTCAGCACCGTGAAGAAGTCCTGCCCGGCCAGGAGGCCGGCGAGCAGGCGGATGCCGGTGCCTGAATTCCCGCAATCGACGATGCCGCCCGGCTCGGACAGTCCCCACAGGCCCTTGCCCTGCACGCGCAGCTCGTCGACCGTTTCGTCGATGGTCACGCCCAGCGCCCGCATCGCCCGCATCGTGTTGAGGCAATCCTCGCCCCGGCAGTACGACTTGATCCGGCCGACGCCCTCGGCCAGCGCCGTCAAAATGATCGCGCGATGCGTAATGGACTTGTCGCCGGGAACGGAGATCGTCCCCCGCAACGGCTTGCCCGGAGTAATGCTCAACGATGCCATGGTCGCCTAGGCCGGGGCGGCAGGCCGGGGGGGGAATTTCTCCCGCTCCTGCTTCGCCCGTTCCAATTCCTTTTCGATCCCGGCCGCATCGCCGGCCCGGATCAGTTGCTTCAGCCGTTCCAGCGAGCGCTCGTAGGTGTCGATGAACGCCACGAGGTTGTCGCGGTTCCACAGGAAGATATCCCGCCACATTTCCGGCGAACTGGCGGCGATCCTGGTCGTATCCCGCAGACCGGCGCCCGAATGGCCGGCCAGATCGAGCGAGGGGACCTGCGCGCGGATGTCCACCAGGGCGTTGATCAGCGCAAACGCGGCCACATGGGGCAGGTGGCTGACGGCCCCCAGAATCTTGTCGTGCAGATGCGGGTCCATCGTCAGCATGATCGAGCCGGTTTCCTCCCACATCGCGCGCACCCGCTCGAGCGCCTGCCGGTTCGTGCGCGTCGTCGGCGTCAGGATGCAACGCGCGCCGGTGAAGAGCTGCTCCGAGCCGGCCGCCACGCCCGTTTTTTCCTTCCCCGCGATGGGGTGGGCTCCGACGAAATGCGCGCCCGGCGGCATCGCCTGCTCCGCCTGTTCGACCAACAGCCCCTTGACGCTCCCGACATCCGTCACGATCGTGCCGGGCTTCAAACAGGAGGCCCACTCTTTCAGATGGCGATCGTAGGTATCCACCGGCGTTGCGAGCACCACGAGATCGGCGTCCTTCACCCCGTCCTTGGGATCGACGACGTAGCGGTCGATGGCGCCGAGTTCCACGGCGGTCTTAAGATTCTCGATGCGCCGGCCGACGCCGACGACCCGGGAGGCCAGCCCCTTCCGGCGCAGGATCATGCCGAGCGAGCCGCCGATCAACCCGACTCCGATTATCGCTACCTGTGTGAAATGCACAGCCATGTCTGCAACTAAAAGCGCGCCCGGGTTCCGCTTACAACTCCCGGCCGACCGCCACCGCGATCTTGCGCATATCCTGCATCAGCTCTTTGAACTTGGTCGGCTTGATGGACTCCTCGCCGTCGCACAGGGCGCATTCCGGATTCGAGTGCACCTCGATCAGGATGCCGTCCGCCCCGGCGGCGACCGCCGCCTTCGACATGGGAGCCACCAGATTCCACTTGCCGGTCGCATGGCTGGGATCGACGATGACGGGAAGATGCGAGAGCTCCTTCAGGGTCGGAATGGCCGCGAGATCGAGCGTGTTGCGATACTGCGTTTCGAACGTCCGGATGCCGCGCTCGCAGAGCATGACGTTCCGGTTGCCGCGCGACATGATGTATTCCGCGGAGAGGAGAAACTCTTTGATCGTCGCGGACAATCCGCGTTTCAGCAGCACCGGCTTGTCGTAGGCGCCGACTTCTTTCAACAGCTCGAAGTTCTGCATGTTCCGCGCGCCGATCTGGATGATGTCGGCCTTCTCGAGGAACAGCTCGATGTCGCGGGTGTCGAGAATCTCACTCACCACCGGCAATCCCGTTTGCTTCTTCGCCTCGAGCAGGTAATCCAACCCCTCCCGGCCGAGGCCCTGGAACGAATAGGGCGAGGTGCGGGGCTTGTAGGCGCCGCCGCGAAGAATGCTGGCTCCCGCCGCCTTCACCTCGTGGGCGATGCCGACGGTCAGTTCGAGCCGTTCGACCGCGCAGGGGCCGGCCATGATCGCCAGCTTGTTCCCGCCGATCTTGACGCCGCCGACGTCGATGATCGTGGCGTCCTTCTTGAATTCACGGCTGACGAGCTTCCAGGGCGCCAGGATCGGCAGCACGCTCTCCACGCCCGGCAGGGCCGTGAGCGGCTGGTTCTGGAGGATACGGTCGTCGCCGATCACGCCGATGATCGTGCGTTCCTGCCCCGTCGACAGTTGCGATTTCAGCCCGAGTTCGCGAAGCCGATCGACGATGTGATCGACTTCCCGCTCCGATGCATCCGGCCTCAACACGATGATCATGATGTCCTCACCCTTGGTCAACCCGCCTGTAAGACCCGCGCGAGTGCGGTCAGGAACGCCTGATTTTCCTCCGCCTGCCCGATCGTCACCCGGATCATGCGTCCTTCGATATGCCGGACGATGATCCCCTGGCGCAGCAGCGCCTCGAAGACCTGCCGGCCGTCGCGCCCGATGTCCACGTAGATAAAATTCGCTTCGCTCGGGATCGGCGCGAACCCGAGCGCCCGCAGCCCCTGTCCGACCTGTTCCATCCCGGCCGCGTTCACCGCGCGGCTTCTGGCGACATGCTCGTCGTCGCTCAAGGCGGCGAGCGCGGCGCGCTGGGCGATGCTGTTGGCGTTGAACGGCGGCCGGACCCGGTTCAGATAGTCCGTGATTTCCGGCGTCGTGACGCCGTACCCGATGCGCAGACCGGCAAGGCCGTAGATTTTCGAAAAGGTCCGCAGGACGATGACGTTCCGTCCCCGCGTCACATAGGCCATCGATTCGGGAAACGCCGCGCTCCGGACGTATTCGAAGTAGGCCTCGTCGAACACGACGATCACGTGCTCGGGCACGCGGGCCATCAACCGCCCGACTTCGTCCGCCGACACCATCGTCCCGGTCGGATTGTTGGGATTGCAGACGAACAGAAGCCGCGTCCGGGCGGTGATCGCGTCGGCCATGGCGGGCAGATCGTGCCGCCACTGCGTCAACGGAACCGTGACGGCCTTCCCGTGCGCCGCCATCACCTCCATCTTGTAGATCACGAAGGTGTGATCGGCCATCACGGCTTCGTCGCCCGGCGCCAGGAAGGTGCGCGCCAGCAGGCCGAGAATTTCGTCGGACCCGTTGCCGAGAATGACGTGGTCCGGCGTCACCTTCCACCGGCCGGCCAGCGCTTCGCGCAGCCGGAACGCGCCGCCGTCCGGATAGCGGTGGAGCGTCGCGGCACCCTCGCCGATCGCAGCCAGCGCTTTGGGGGACGGGCCCAGCGGATTTTCATTGGAGGCCAGCTTGATCACCCGCGCCAGCCCCATCTCGCGCTGGAGCTCTTCGATCGGCTTGCCCGGCACGTAGGGGCTTAACGCGGCGATATCGGGGTGAACGTTCAATGGCATGGTGTCAACTGTGGGCCGGATAGGAGCCCAGGACTTTCATAAACAGGCAGCGGCCGGTGATTTCCTCGACGGCCTTTTTCACCCGGTCTTCCTCGATATGGCCCTCGATATCGACGAAGAAAATGTACTCCCAGGCCTTCCGTCTGGACGGACGGGATTCGATTTTGGTCATGCTCAGGCCGTGCGAGGCGAAGGGGCGGAGCAGATCGTAGAGTGCCCCCACTTTGTCCTTGATCGACAACATCAGGGACGTCTTGTCCTTCCCCGTCCGCTCGGGCGGCTTTTGAGACAGGACCAGGAAGCGTGTGAAGTTGTTCAAGTTGTCTTCGATCCGAGACTTGATGATTTTCAACCCGTAGAGCTGGGCCGCCAATTCGGAGGCGATGGCCGCGATCGACGGATCGTCCAGACACATCTCCGCCGCGCGGGCCGTGCTGGCCACTTCCGACACGGGCACGTGCGGCATGTTGGTTTCGAGCCAATTGCGGCACTGGGCGATGGCATGGGGATGCGAGCAGATCTTCTTCACCTCTTCGGAAACCCCGGCTTTCGACAGGAGGTGATGCGACACTTCCTGCAGGACTTCTCCATAAATCAAGAGGTTGGAATCAATGAACATGTCCAGCGTGTGGTTGACCACCCCCTCCGTCGTGTTTTCGATGGGGACCACGCCGAAATGCGCTCGGCCCCGCTCCACCTCGCTGAACACTTCCTTGATGCTGTTGACCGGAATGTACTGGGCCGAGGAGCCGAACTTCTGCGTGCAGGCCATGTGCGTAAACGTGGCCCGGGGGCCGAGATAGGCGACTTTCTGGGGACCTTCCAGCGACAGCGAGGCCGACATGATCTCGCGATAGACGGGACGGATCGCCTCGGAAGGGAACGGGCCGGGATTCTGCTTGACCAGGCGTTCGATAATGGCGGCTTCGCGGGCCGGCGTGTGCAGATTGGCATCGGCGTCTTTCAGCTTCTTCAGCCGGCCGATCTCAATGACACTCTTCGACCGTTCGTTGAGGAGACGCAGAATCTCGTCATCGATGCGGTCAATCTCTTTCCGGTAATCGGAAAGGTCTCCGGGCATGCACGAACCCCCTCCACCCGTGCCCCATGAGTTGGACGAGCGTCCAGAGGCAGGACGGGCGTGAGCAAGAAGAGGAATGATACAGGAAGCGCTCCGCGAAATGCAAGGAGACCCCTGGAGTTTCAGGAACTTGCGCGGGATTGAGCCGGGGCGCCGGCGGCCGTCGGAACGACCACGGCCGCAGCCGGGCCGTCCCCGCTAATACAGCAGGGAGGAAGGGCGTTTGAAGTGTTCGAGCGCATCCTTGGTGACCTGCCGTCCCCGTCCGGTCCGCTCGAGGTAGCCGGCCTGAATGAGATAGGGTTCGTGGACGTCTTCCAGGGTCGCCTTGTCTTCCTGCACCGCCGCAGCCAAGGATTCGACGCCGACCGGTCCGCCGCCGAACTTGTCGATGATCGTGAGCAGAATCTTGCGGTCCATTTCGTCGAACCCCGCGGCGTCGACGCCGAGCCAGGCCAGCGCCTCCTGGGCCACGGTCTTCGTGATACGGCCTTCGGCCTTGACCTGGGCATAGTCACGGACCCGCTTCACGAGCCGGTTCACGATCCGGGGGGTGCCGCGGGCGCGGCGGGCGATTTCATCCGCACCGGCCGGGTCGATCGGAATGCCCAGCAGGCCGGCGGACCGTATCACGATGACCTGCAACTCGGCCGGCGAATAAAACTCCAGCCGATGGACCAGCCCGAACCGGTCCCGAAGCGGCGAGGTCAGGGCGCCGGCTTTCGTCGTGGCGCCGACCAGAGTAAAGCGCGGCAGCTCGAGCTTGACGGTCCTGGCGGCAGGTCCCTGGCCCACGACCAGATCAAGCTGGAAATCTTCCATCGCGGGATAGAGCGCTTCTTCGACCGACGCAGGCAGACGGTGGATCTCGTCGATGAAGAGCACGTCCCGTTCCTGCAAGTTCGTCAGAATCGAGGCCAGGTCGCCGGCGTGGGCCAGGACGAGACCGGAGGTTGCGCGCAGGGTCCCGCCCATTTCCCGGGCGATGATATGCGCGATGGTGGTTTTCCCGAGGCCGGGCGGCCCGTAGAAAATCGTGTGGTCGAGCGTCTCGCTCCGCTGCTTCGCCGCTTCGATGCAGATGCGCAGCGACTCCTTCATCCGCTCCTGGCCGATGTATTCCTCGAGCGTCTGCGGGCGCAGGGCCTGTTCGATGCTCCGTTCGTCGTCGGTCAGCTGGGCGTTCACGATCCGATCGCTCATGGGTTCCGGGTCTTTCTCGGCCCTGCCTCAGGGCTTTTCGGGTGCGGGAATGTATTTCGGCGGAGGGGGCAACGCGCCCTGCCCCGGCGCCGGCGTGCTGCCGCAGTCCGGGGGACAGATCCTGCCGCCTTTGCTCGGATCCGGAAGATTGAGCTCCATTTTCTCGAGCTGACATTGCGAGAGCCGCCCTCCGTCCAGATTGCCGCAACGGGCCGGCACCGAAGAACTGCCGATCTCGCGATAGCCGTCGGGGCAGGAACCGCAGACGGGCAGCATGTTGGCGCCGAGCGGCACGCATTGCACCAGCGTCGGATCCCCGTCCTTGCAGATCTCGAGGGCCTCGGTGACTCCCGTCGTCGCATAGCCTTCCGGGCATTTCCCGCAGGTTTTTCGGATGCTCTTCGGCTCCGCGGGCGTCTCGTCGGCCGAGACGAGGGCCGGCCACATCGGCCACAGGCCGCCGAGGACGAGCAGGCCGGTGAGTCCCGTTCGGGAAAGGCGTTGTCTCCACGTCACCATCATGTGCTACCCCCTTGCCAAGTCCTTCAACGTATCGCGGATGAGCTCCTGGAGGGTCAGCGGCCCGGACCGGGATTTGCGCACCTGCTTCAGCGCTTCTTTGGCGTCCTGCGCACGATACCCCAAATTCGTGAGCGCGGAAAGGGCGTCGTCGAAGATCGCGTCCGGCCCCGGAACGGCCGTTTCGGCGGGATGGACCGCCCCCGGATGCAGCTTGCTCACCTTGTCCTTCAGTTCCAGGACGATCCGTCCCGCGGTCTTCTTGCCGATCCCGGGCACCGTTTCGAGCTTCTCGACGTCGGCGGACTGCACCGCCGAAACCAGGTCCGAGACGGGCAGGGCCGAGAGGATGCCCAACGCCGACTTCGGTCCGATACCGGATACCGTCGTCAACAGAATGAAGGCGTCCTTTTCCTGCTGCGTGAGAAAGCCGAACAGCTGAATGGCATCCTCGCGCACGTGCGTGTGGATGCTCAGCGTCGTCGCGTCGTTGAGGGCCGGCAGGCCGTAGAAAGTGCTGAGGGGAATAAAGACTTCGTATCCGACCCCCTGGACGTCGAGCACCAGATGGGTCGGCGCCTTGAAGGCCAATCGGCCTGTCAGTAAGGCGATCATGCGTCGGTCGTGCGGGACTCCGGCATCGTCGGAAGCAACCCCGGTGCGTTACCCGGCTGCGGCGGCGACCTTCTCCATGACCTCGTCGGGGATGTCGAAGTTCGCATGGACCTTCTGGACGTCGTCGTGCTCGTCCATCACTTCCATCAGCTTGAGCATCTGCTCCGCGGCTTTCTCGTCGAGCCGGATGGTGTTCTGCGGGATGAAGGTGATTTCCGCGAGGGTCGGCTCGATCTTGGCGTCGGCGAGCGCCTTCTTCACGGCTTCGAAGTCCTGGGGATTCGTCACGACTTCAAAGTCCTTGGTATTGACCTTCACGTCTTCGGCGCCGGCATCAAGGACGAGCGAGAACAGCGCATCTTCGCCAATCTTGCCCTTGTCGATCGTCAGAAGCCCCTTTTTCTGGAACTGCCAGGCCACGGCGCCGGCTTCCGCCATATTTCCATGGTTCTTGGTGAACAGGCTGCGGATCTCGGCGACGGTCCGGTTGCGATTGTCGCTGGTAATCTCCAACAAGATGGCCGTCCCGCCCGGTCCGTAGCCCTCCAGAGTGAACTCCTCGTAGGACACGCCCGGCAGTTCGCCCGTCCCGCGCTGGATGGCTTTCTTCATGGTATCGCCGGGCATGTTGGCTTCCTTCGCCTTGGCGATCGCCAACCTCAGACGGGGATTGCCGTCGGGGTCGCCCCCTGAACGGGAGGCAATCGTCAACTCCCGGATGATCCTGGTGAAAATCTTCCCGCGCTTGGCGTCCTGGGCGCCTTTGTGCCGCTTGATGGTCGCCCAATGACTATGTCCACCCATGGCTTACTCCATTCACGCGCCGCCAACACCGCGGCTCGTCTCACGTCTTCAGAATCGTGGTCTCAAGCCGGTACTCGTAGCACAGGGTTCGGAAGGGTGTCAATTACGGGGCCGGGCGGGAGCTACTCCGAATAGATCAGCAATTGCGCGCCGATCAGGAGAATCAGACCGGCCCACGTCCATTCCCACAGAGTCGGGGCGGGAGGGGAAACCGGACGGAGCCAGCTCGAAAAGAGCTTGCTGGATCCGGCCGTGACGGCCATCGTTCCCATGATGGCATGGTGCATGGCGATCTTGTCGGCGGACGGATGGATCCCGTGGGAATGGCCGAACAGCATCAGCCCGCCGACGATGGCCATCAGAGGCAGCGGCGTCGCCCAGGCCGCATGCCCGACGCGACCCAGCCGCCGGAACAGTTCCACGCTTCCGACCAACAGCGCCAGAAGACCGTAGATTTTGTGCTGGATGATTTCGTGATCCTGGCCGAAGAACGTTTCGGCGAAACCGAGCCGACCGACCGGCCAGGCCTCGTGATCGCTCCAGATCATGACGAAGATACCGGCGAACAGCATCGCCGAGGGCAACAGCAGTCGCACCCAGGCGACCGACGGCAGTCGCATCGCATGGCTCAGCTCGGCCAGCCCCATGAGGATGACCATCCAGCCGGCGACATGGTGATTCCGCTCGGAGTAGGCGATTCCGTCGGCCGATCCTTCCCAGGCACCGGAGACCGCCCCGCCCCCGTGATGATCGTGACCGCGATCCGGCGCCACGTGGGGCCCCGCATGCGAATCCCCCGACGGTTGCGCATACAGCGGCGCCATCGCGGGCATCGCCAAGAGGGAAAGCCCCGCCAGAAGCGCGAGCAACAGGCGACGGCAGTGCGGTAGGGTCATAACCGGATCTCTGATTCGACGTCCAAAGCAAAGGCCCATCCGGTAAACCGGATGGGCCTTGACCAGCTTGGATCTGGGAACGGCGCTACATGAACTTCATGAACTTGTCTTTGGCGTCGTCCATGACTTGAGCCGTAATCGTCGCGACGCCGCGCTCTTTCGCCAGCCGCTCGATCTCTTTGCGGGCCATCGGGCGGATGAAGTCGGGGATGTTGTCCAGGCGCTGTTCGGCTTCACGCGTCCAGGCGATGCCGTTCGGCGAATCGTTCTTCGAGTCATCCATGACCTGCAGCGTAATGGTCGTATACCCCTGCTTCCTGGCGTAGGCCTCGACGCTGCTCTGCACCATCGGTTTCACGAATACGGGCAGCCGGTCGAGCTTTTCCTTCGCGTCCGGAGACCAGGTGAACTCGGATGGCCCCGCGCCGCCGGCAGGCTTGCCGCCCGACGTGAGACCCATCTCGGCGACCATGGCGGAGAAGGGACAGCCCCCGCTCGACTTTTCGCCGGCCTTTGCCGGAGCCGGCGCGGGCGAGGCCGTCGCCGGTTGTCCGCCTTGAATCTTTTCGTTCAGGTAGGCCGCCATCTGGCCGGAGCCGGCGAGCGCTTCATCCTTGAGCGTCCCGCGGGTCATCTCGAACGGCTCGGCCGCCACGGTTCGTCCGCCCAGCTTCACGCCGAGCGAGCTGACCATCTGGGTTTCGCCGGGATTCGTGACCATCGAGAATTTGGCGCCGCAGGAGGGGCAGCCGAAGAAGACGCCGAGGGAGCCTTCCCCCGGCTTCTCGACCTTCTCGAAATTCATATAGGTTTCACAGGTGAGGCACACGAATTTCATATCGTCCTCCGGGGCGCGAGGTCAGTGGCACAGGGCTCGTGGGGAAGACCGCTGATCGTTGTTCTTTCCCACGTGCCTCGTACCGCGTTCCTCTTGCCGGTTGTTATAACTTCTCGGCCAGGACCTTCTTATAGTCCAGCAGGGTTCTGATCCGTCCGGCGATCTCCTGATAGCGCTGGATGGTCGGATAGGTCTCGTCCAGCAACGGTTCACCCTTGTCGAAGGTGCGGGCCAGCTTCCGGTCGAAGGGGATGCGGCCCAGGAGCGGCAGATCGAGCACCTCGCACATGGCCTCCGTGTTGCCTTCGAACAATTCGTTCTGTTCTCCGCAGGAGGGGCAGCGATACTCGCTCATGTTCTCGACGATCCCGAGCACCTTGATGCCCATGTCGCGGGCATAGGTCACGGATTTCTGCACGACATCGGAGGCCACTTCGGAGGGCGTGGTCACGACGATGGCCCCGGCCAGATCGGGAATAAAGCCGGCGATCACCGGCGGCTTGTCGGCGGCGGCGCCCGGCGGCAGGTCCGCCAGCAGATAATCCAGTTCCCCCCAAGCCACATCGGCCAAAAATTCGCGAATCACGTTCATTTCCATCAGCCCCAGCCAGACCGGGCTCACATCCATCGGGCCTTTCCACCGGACCGGGGAAGCGGCACCCAGAAAGAAATCCATGGAGGCGACCTTGATTCCCAAGGGACCGATGGGAGGGATGGCGCCTTCCGGCGTCATCGTCAACGACTGCCCGTGAAGACCGAGCATCCGGGGCACGCAGGGACCGTTCAAATCCACGTCCAGCAACCCGACCCGCGCGTTCTGGCGGGCGAAGGCCAGGGCCAGGTTCACGGTGGTCATGCTCTTCCCGACCCCGCCCTTGCCGCTCATCACCACCAGCTTGTGCTTGATGCCGGCCATGCGGGCTTGCACCTGCTTCATCTGTTCGGTGATCTGCTGGACAACCTTGGCGTCGTCGGAGTACCGGAGCTTCCCGAGAATAGTTTTCAGATCCTTTTCAGGAGCCATGGGTCAAACCCCGTTCATGCGATGGTGGATGGGAGCAGGTACGGTAACACAGCGATTTCCGGAGAGTCAAACCGCCAATAGGGAAAGAACCCAACAGATACGGGGGCATCCGCGTCTCGAGCCGCCAGGACCTCAGATAGAGTACTGGAAGGTCGGCTTCGCGCCGATCGCCTGTGCCAGCACCCCTCGTTTCTTCAGCTCCTCGAGGATGCGGCGGGTGGCCGCATCAAAATCCGTCGGACCGGACAGGACGATATCCGTATTGGGCGACGCCTCCTCCGGCGTCTTGCTCATGTGCACGGCGATGACCGGCGTCGGGTGGACCAGCGTCCTGATGGCCTGCGCCGCTTCGACATAGGCCAGCCCGAAGGGATTCGTGGTCGACACGACGATGAGGCCCGTGTCCGCCAGCAGCCGGGCGACCTCGCCGTAGCGGCGGGCCATTTCGGTGGTCTGGCTCCGCTCCGTCTCCGAGAGATCCGCATCCAGGCCCCGCCGCAGATTCTCCCCGTCGAGCAGATAGGCATGCCGCCCGTCGGCGACCAGTCTGGCCTCCAGCTTCTTGGCCAGAAAGGACTTGCCGGTATGTCGCCCGCCGGTGACCAGCACGATGGCTGCGCGGTGGCCGTACTGCTGGGCCCGTTCCTCGATCCCCACCTCGCCCTTGACCCAGGCGAAGTCTCTCCGGCGCGCTTCCTCGCGGAGGAACTCTTGGTCGTCGTGGACCATTTCCGTCACGATCCCGCCGCCGGCGATGTCGTACTCGTCCACGAGCACGAACCGGCCCGTCGCCTCAAAAGAGGAGGAGAGATCGAAGGCGATCGGCGTCTTGGTCCGGAGCGTCAGCTCGGCGACCTGGTTGCGCCCCACCGTGCTGCTGCCCTGCTGCTGGGCCAGATCCATCGTGTCGATGATCCGGTGAATCGCCGCCACCTCGCAGTCGACCTCTTTCGTCGCGACGCGGAGCAGATATTTGCGACCTTTTTCGAGGGGACGCTTCCCCAGCCAGAAGAGATTTGCGCGGAAGGCGGTCGAGACGAGGGGCAGCTGATCCTGATGCGTCGCGATTTCGCCCCGCTCGACGAAGATCTGCTCGTCGAGTGTGATCCCGACGGACTGTCCCGCCTCCGCTCCCGTGGGCACCGGCTCGATGTTGAACGCCTCGACCGACCGGATGTTGGCGCGCTTGTTCGAGGGGGAAAAGACCAGATGATCGCCGATCTTCAGCCGGCCCGCCGCGACACGGCCGGCGATGATGCGACGGGCGTCGAACTTGTAGACGTCCTGAACCGGAAACCGCAGCGGCTGCTCGGACCGCGCCGTTTCCTTCTTGAAGAGGCTGAGCGTATCCAGCACCGTCGGGCCCTTGTACCATTCCATCGCCCGGCTCCGATTGGCGATGTTGTCGCCCAGCTTGGCGCTGACGGGAATGATCCGTTCCGGCACCGCCCCGAACTGTCCCAGGAATTCCCGATACTCCTTCTCGATGCCCTCGAAGACGTCCTGCCGGTAGCCCACCAGGTCCATCTTGTTGACGACCACCGCAAACTGGCGCACGCCCAGGAGCGACAGGAGATAGCCGTGCTTCTTGGACTGCTCCTTCACGCCTTCCAGCGCATCGATCAACAGCAGCGCCGCCTCGGCCCGAGCCGCCCCGGAGATCATGTTCTTGAGGAATTCCTTGTGGCCCGGCGCGTCGATGATGATGTACTGCCGCCCCTTCCAGATGAAGAAGGTCCGGGCGGTGTCGATCGTGATGCCCTGCTCCTGCTCCTCCAGAAAGGCGTCGAAGAGGAAGGCGTACTCGAACTCCTTGCCCTGCTGGCGACAGATGGCCTGAACCTTTTCCAGCTTCCCGTCCGGCAGCGATCCCGTGTCCGCATACAGGCGTCCGAGCAGGGTGGACTTGCCGTGATCCACGTGCCCGACGATGACGATGTTGAGATTCTCGGATGGCTTTTGGGTTTGGTTATCCATAGTCGTTAGTCTGCCTTTATAGAGGATGATCAAAAAGACCATCCAGCGAGGCCCGAGGCGAATCGAAACCGGAGGCGCACCCTCCGGGGTACGTTGAGGATTTCGATGAGCCGAGAACGAAGCTGGGGGGCTTTTTCATCATCCTCGCTACATGTAGCCGTCTTTTCTCAGCAACTCCATCCCTCGCCCTTCGTCCTGCGCCCGGCCGGATCGCTCGGCGACGGTCGTGTGGCGCAACTCCTCGATGATGTCGTCGACGCTCTTGGCGGTCGATTTGATCGGTGTGGTGCAGGGCGCGCACCCCAGGCTGCGGTAGCGCGTCCCGTCCCCCTTGTCGAGGTAGAGATCGATGAAGGGAATGTTCTCGAGCTTGATGTACTCCCAGATGTTGATTTCGGTCCAGTCCAGCAGCGGATGGATGCGGATGTGCGTGCCGGGCGGAAACGTCGTCTTGTATTGGTCCCAGAGCTCCGGAGGCTGATCGCGGAAGTCCCAGTCGCCGTGCTTATCGCGCGGCGAGAAATAGCGCTCCTTCGCCCTGGTGCCCTCCTCGTCCGCCCGCACCCCCAGAATGACGCCGGTGTACCCCTTCTGTTCGAGCAGCTGCTTGAGCCCGTTGGTTTTCAACGCCGTGCAGCAGACGACGCGGCCCATCGTATGGTTCATGCCGGCGGCCAGCGCTTCCTTGTTCTGCCCGACGACCAGGTTCAGATGCCACTCGCGGGCGAGCCGGTCCCGATATTCGATCATGGCCGGGATCTTATAGCTCGTGTCGACGTGCAGCAACGGGAACGGGACATGCCCGAAAAACGCCTTGCGCGCCAGCCACAACAGGACGGTCGAATCTTTCCCCATCGACCAGAGCATGGCGAGATTGTCGAAATGCTTGTAGGCTTCCCGGAGAATGTAGACGCTTTGGTCTTCCAATTGACGAAGGTGTTTCACGGAGTCGCTCCTCTAAATCATGCCAGCCGACCGAAGGAGGCGGCGGCCACCGGCTCCTGGCTCAAGGCTTCCAGTTTTCTCGCCGCGGCCCCCTCGTCGATCGCGCGACGCGCGAGCGGCACGCAGGC
>DIHJ01000022.1:10892-18248 GCA_002420105.1 Nitrospira sp. UBA5699 | reverse complement strand
AATCCGCTTGAGCAGTTCGGCCTCCTTGTCCCGCTGATCGGGAGGGAAGCCCGCCATCTCGCGCGACGCGCCGAGCGCCAGTCCGACATCCTTCGGCGCGAGCGTCAACGGAGCGATCCGCTCGTCCCGCAATTCCAGCACCTTGGTGACCATGGCGATCGACAGCTCGGGATCGCCTTCGACCCCGCGAACCACCAGGGCCCGCGCGCTGCCCAGCATCCGCAAGGCTTCGGCGGTCTTTTCAAAATGCGGGGGATGGGACAACCCGACGACCTGCGAAGCGGCGCGAGCCGGGTTGAGCAGCCGTGCGACGGGATGGAGGACGTTGCGCACGCCCAGCTCCTGCCGCATCTCCAGAAACCGGTACAGCGGAGGATGGTACAGGGCGATGTCGAGGTAGGCGAAGCCCTGCTTCGTCACCACGTCGGCGGCGGCCTTCGGTTCCAGATCGATCGGAATCCCCAGCGCCTTCAGCACCCCGGCATTGCCGGGGCGGCCGGGGATGCCGTCATAGCCGTGCATGAGGATCGAGGCCCCGGCGGAGGCCGCCACGATCGCCGCCCCGGCCAGCGCATGAAACGTATCCTGCTTGCCCGCGTAGGACGGCAGATCGACGACGCCGAGCTCGCGCGGGATCGGCACCGGTGCGACATAGGACCGCGCCGCCGCGGTGAACGACGCGAGTTCGGTCACGGATTCCATCTTGATCCGCATCGCGACCAGAAAGGCTCCCGCCTGCGCCGGCGTGGCCTCGCCTTCGATCAGGGCCTTCATGGCCCGCTTGGCTTCGTCCCAGGTCAGGTCCTTGGATGCCTTTTGCCCTTTGGCGATTTTTGCGATGAATTCTTGCATCGGCATCAGGAGGCCTTATGGAGACCGCACTCCGTCTTGGCGAGTCCCTGCCACCGGCCGGAGCGGGGATCGTCGCCGGGCATCACCGGTTTCGTGCAATGGGTGCAGCCGATGCTCGGATAGTTGCGGTCGTGGAGTTCATTATAGGGAACCTCGTAGACCTTGATGTAGGTCCAGACATCCCCCCAGGTCCATTTCGCGAGCGGATTGACCTTCGCCAGTTGAAATTTGGCATCCCACTCGATCAGCTTGGCATGGGCCCTGGTCGGCGCCTGATCGCGCCGGATCCCGGTGATCCAGGCGTCGAATCCTTTCAGCGCGCGGGTCAGCGGCTCGACCTTCCGTAGCTGACAGCAGCGATCCGGATCGGTCGACCATAAGGCTTCTCCATGTTGCTCGGCCTGGCGTTCCGGCGTCAGCAACGATTTCACCTGAAGCACCTGCGCCGGCTTGAGGTCGTAGTGCCGGATGATGCGATCGCGCGTCGCATAGGTCTCGGGGAAGAGAAAGTCCGTGTCCAGATAGAACAGGGGCACGGAGGGATCGATGCGGTGCACCATGTCGACCAGCACCACGTCCTCCGCGCCGAAGCTGCAAGCGAGGACGATCTTCGGCGCATAGCGCCCGATCGCCGCGGTCAGCACCTCCTGCGGCTGCTTCGCCTCGACCGACTCGCCCCAGGCTTGAATGTCTTCAACCGGCAATTTCGTCATGCGATGTTCGCTTCCCC
Organism: Nitrospira sp. UBA5699; assembly: GCA_002420105.1. Classification (GTDB taxonomy): domain Bacteria; phylum Nitrospirota; class Nitrospiria; order Nitrospirales; family Nitrospiraceae; genus Nitrospira_C. The sequence continues at coordinate 16,666 of DIHJ01000022.1, read as the reverse complement.
TCATTCAACTTTCTCAACGAGCACCCGATAATGCGCCGCTTCCGGCTCCAGCGGCTCCTGGAGCAGGACCAGATGCCCGTCGTTCTTCAAGCTCATCGGCACGTTCTTGATCGGCTCGCCCGCATCGAGCCAGACTTCCAGCTTCTCCCCCGCGTCCATCATTTCGAGTTTGAGCTTCGTCTTGACGTAGTTCAGCGGGCAGGCGACGCCCCGCAGGTCGTACACCGGCGCCCCGGTCGGCACCGGCGCGGCCGGCTTGGCCTCCGGCGCGACGGCCACGGGCGGCGCCGGTTCTTCCGCCGCCGGAGCCAACTTCAAATCCTTCCCCATCTGATCCGTCGCGGCGCGGCAGGCATCGACGAAACCCTTCGCGAAGGCCATCTTCTCCCGCGCCGATTCCGCCGTCGTGTCCTTCGGCCCCAGATCGCCGACCTTCCTGCTGAGTTCCCGATAGATCGCGGGCACCACGCCCTTCTGCGCGATCCGGCCGTCGAACTCGATGAAGGTTTCGGAGTCGGTGGAGGGCTCGAGCCCCTCCGTCACCAACAGCGCCTTCGCGGCGGCCAGCACGGCGCGGTAGGACTTGTTCACCGAGACGGCATACTGATGGTTGTCCGCCAGGAGTTTCGCCTGGTACAGCTCCTGATCCGCTTCGAGAATCCCGTTCTCGATCATTTCGAGCGCGCCGCCGGCGCACTCGCCCGGACCGAGATCCTCGAGCACGAATGGCTCCTCCCCCTCCCAGTCGTAGTAGAAGGTCGGATCGTCGGCATAGGCCGGCACGATCGTGTAGGGAATCAACTCGTCCTTGAGCGCGTTCTTGCCGACGCGGTCGATGAAGGCCGGCAACCCTTCGCCCGCCTTACGGTCGCGCCGATATACGTCGATCAGGTGCGAGATCGCGGCGGACACCGACTTGGCCGGCAGCTTGACCGTCATCTGGCCGATCTTGGCCGTGCCGTTCACCTTGCCGCCCAGGTGCAGTTCGTACATCGGGACCGTGTGCTCGCCGATCCGCTTCCCGACACCGTGCAGGCCGATCGTCGCAATATGATGCTGCGCGCAGGAATTGTGGCAGCCGCTGATCTTGACGCTCACGTCCTTGAGATCCTCCGGGACGCGCCCGGCCGGGAACACTTCCGCCAGGGCGCGCGCGAGCCCTTTGGAGGAGGTGATGCCGAGGCCGCAGGTGTCGGTCCCCGGGCAGGCGATGATGTCTTCGACCAGTTCGGCGCCGGGATCGGACAGCCCTTGCGCCGCCAGGTCGGCATACAGCGCCTCGATCTGCGTCTCCGGAATCCAGCGGATGATCATGTTCTGGTTGATCGTCGTGCGGATGTTGCCGTTGGAGTACCGTTCGGCCAGATCCGCAACGTGCAGCATCTGTTGCGCGGTGAGATCCCCCATGAACAGCTTGATCACCGCCGCGACGTAGCCGTCCTGTTTCTGCCGGACGACGTTGGTCCGTTTCCACATTTCAAACGGGGTCTCCTGCGGCCCGCCGTTGGGATGGCCGTTGCCCTGGGCTGCGGCCTTGGCTCCGTTCGTCGAAGCCGGCATGATCAGACGGGGCGCTTCATCCTGATGCTGCAGCAGCTTGATCGGCCCGTTCGACGGTCGGGCATGGCCCATCGCCACGAAGGCCTCTTCCCAGCGCCGCTTGAACTCGGCGAATCCGAGCTTCTCGATCACGAATTTCATGCGGGCCTTGTTCCGGTTCTTACGGTTCCCCAGCTGGTCGAACACCTTGATGACAGCCTCGATGCTGGGGATCAGCTCGTCCATCGGCGTGAAGTCCCGCAGCACTTGCGCGATCCTCGGCAGCGAGCCGAGGCCGCCGCCCGCGACCATGCGGAAGCCGATCGTGCCGTCCGCGGCCTTCGCCGCCAGCAGGCCGATGTCGTGGATCGGCGTCAGGGCGCAATCGTGCGCGCAGCCGGAGAAGGCGATCTTGAACTTGCGGGGCAGGCTCTGGTTGAGCGGGTTCCGCAACAGATGGTAGGCCACCGTCTTGGCATAGGGGGTCACGTCGAAGACCTCGCCCCGGCAGACCCCGGCGAGATGGCAGGCCGTGACGTTCCGGACGGTATTGGCGCAGGCCTCTCGCGTCGTCAGCCCGACTTCCGCGAGCCCGCGCATGATCGTCGGCACGTCCTTCAACTCGGCGAAATGCAGCTGGATATCCTGCCGCGTGGTCACATGTCCGACGCCGGTTGTGTAGCGCTCCGCCAGTTCCGCGACGCGCCGCAGCTGATTCGCCGTAATGCCCCCGAACGGAATTTTGATGCGCACCATCTGCACGCCGGCCTGGCGCTGGCCGTAGATGCCGTACTGCAGCCGAAACGGTTTGAAGAGATCGCTCACAATCTCACCGGCGAGCATCCGTATCGCCTCTTTCTCGAAGGTTTCGATCTCTTCGAGAATCGCGGGCGGGATCGGTTCGGTCTTGACGGCAACGTGGTTCGTAGCGGTTGGGCTCATGGCTGACCTCAAATGTGGTACATCAAAGACCGTTGTTCTTCGAGCCGGCGCTGCTGCCCGGCCAGCTCCTCGATGGTAATCGCTTCCAGCACGTGACGCTCGGCTTCCTGCACCTGATCCCAGACTTTGCCCAGGAGCAGCTCGGATTTCGACGCGCGCCTCCCGGGGCCGTGCCCGTTGAAACCGGCGGGAGGCAGAAAGGGCCCGTCGAGCGCCTCCACCACGTCGGCCACCGACAGGTCCGACGCCTTTTTGGAAAGCACGTAGCCCCCCAGGGCCCCGCGCTGACTGGATATCAGGCCGGCCTTTTTCATGGTATGGAGCACCTGCTCCAGGAATCTGGCCGGAATCCCCTGCCTTCTGGCAATCGATTTCGCCTGGATCGGCGCGGCCCCCGTCTGCATGGCAAGATCCACCGCCGCCATAATTCCATAGGTAGCTCTGAGAGATACCTTCATATCACAGTATTCCGGTCGGAATTGAAGAGAGACAGTTTTACCCTCCCCAACCTCCGTCTGTCAAGGGCCCACTCTCCGGCAAGCCCTGCCGCTCCGATATCCTTTGACCGAGCGGATGTCGTTCTCCTCTGCTTCATCCCGATACGATCGAGTCACGTTCATGCTCGAGACCACAAAGGCTCGCTCACGTTCGCGATGATCGGCTCACGCGACTCGTTTCGATGGTCGATCACCGCACGCGCGACGGCGTCCGCAATCGCGCGCGTCATCGCTCGTCGTTCACCGGCAGGTGCGTTTCGATACCGTGCACCTCACCCTGCACCTCGCGCTGTCAGTCAATTTCTCCGTTGACATCAAATCGGCTCTGGGCAATAATCCGCCCCACTTCTCCCTGGTGACATCTTCATGACGCTCTCTTCTTCGGTCTTCAGTATCTTGTTGCTGAGCGGCGACACGGATCTTCAAAGCCAGTTCAAACAGGTCTTCAAGGATGCCGCCGTCACGACGGCGAAAGACGCCTCCGCCTTGCCGCGGGACGCAGCCAAACGCCCGTATGACGCGGTGATCGTGGAATCCAAACCCGGGGCACAGGGCGGCCCGCCGGCGCTCCCGGGTCACGTCGATCTGACGCATACGCTGTTGATCACCGGATCCCGCCCGGTCCTGAAACGGGCCTCGAAATTCATGCAGACCCTGGTACGGGCCAAAGGCGCCTCCTCGAACGGCGCGGCTCCGCCGTCGCTCGAAGATTATCTCGACTGGAAGATGGGCGATTTCGTAAAGGGGATGCGGAACGGGTCGGGGCGCAACCTGCATCCCATGCTGATTTCCGCCATCGAACGCCCGCTGATCGCCCGCGCGCTTCAGGAAACCAAAGGGAATCAGATTCAAGCGGCCGAATTGCTCGGATTGAACCGCAATACGCTCAGGAAAAAGATCCACGAGTTGCACATCCCGGTGAAACGGGGCAGGGCCGCGCAGATCCGCGAGGCCTAGTCGCAGCGCGCGAAACGCGAAGCAGCAGGTCGAGTAAGCCGGTTCCTTAACCTAAACCTATACCGACAGGAGGGGGATGATGACGAAAGAAGAATTGATCGCGAAAATGGCTGCGTCCGCCGGCATCACCAAGGTGGCTGCAGGAAATGCGCTCCATGCCTTCACGGGAGCGGTCACGTCGTCCCTGAAGAAGGGGCAGCGGGTGTCCCTGGTGAACTTCGGGACCTTCACCATCTCCAAGCGGAAAGCCCGGATGGGCCGTAACCCCAGGACCGGAGAAAGCCTGCGGATCCCGGCGGCGAAAGTGCCGAAGTTCTCGGCGGGGAAAGTCCTGAAGTCGGCGGTTCGCTGACAGCCGGATACGGTCCGGAGCGTCCGTTTCGTCAAAAGAGAAGGCGGCGTGCCACGTTCGTGACCACGCTCCCTTCTCTTTTGCGTTTCTTGACACCTCGGGCGGCCCTATATTAGCATGCGCGTTCGGACGATAGGCGCGTAGCTCAGGGGGAGAGCGCTACCTTGACACGGTAGAGGTCGACGGTTCAAGACCGTCCGCGCCTACCATCCCGCCGACGGCATCTGACCGTTGTGAGACGGTTGGGGTGCCTTTCGTGTTTTTGTATCCTGATTGGAGAGACGCGAGTCAGTGGATTTCCACCGGAATCTGCGGTGGTACGCCGCAGCGGTCCGGTGAAATCGTCCGTGTTGCGTCCGAGGAAGGAAACGAACGTTCGTGCCGAAGGTGACCCTCAAAAACGGAACGAGTTATGATGTTCCGCCCGGTCAGACCGTCGCCCAGGCGCTCGCCGCGGGCGGAATCCCCGTGGGACCGGACCTGCTGGCCGCTTCCGTCAACGGGCAGTCCACCGATCTTTCGGCGGTCCTGACGGGGGACGCGCTCATCGAACCGCTTCGCTTCGACAGCGCGGAGGGCCGTGAAGTCTACCGCCACAGCAGCACCCACCTGATGGCGCAGGCCGTCAAGGAATTGTTCCCGGGCGCGCAGCTGACGATCGGCCCAGCGCTCGAAGACAGCTTCTACTACGACTTCGCCTACGAACGGCCCTTCACCCCGGAAGATCTGGAAAAGATCGAAGCGCGCGCGCAGGAAATCGCCAAGCGGAAGCTTCCCATCACCAGGCGGGAATTCAGCAAGCAGGACGCCATCGAGTTCTTCAAGGCTCAGGGAGAGCACTATAAGGTGGAGCTGATCCAGGGCTTCCCGGACGGGGAGCCGATCTCCGCCTATACGCAGGGGAACTTCGTCGATCTCTGCCGCGGTCCGCACCTGCCGACCACCGGCCATATCGGCGCATTCAAACTGCTCAACACGGCCGGCGCCTACTGGCGCGGGGACGAACGGAATCCGATGCTGCAGCGCATCTACGGGACGTCCTTCCCTACGAAGGCCGAACTCGACGCGCATCTGGCCCGTCTGGAAGAAATCAAGCGGCGCGACCACCGCAAGGTCGGCAAGGAACTGGATCTGATCTCCGTGCAGGACGAAATCGGTCCCGGGCTCGTGCTGTGGCACCCCAAGGGCGCCGCGATCCGGCTGCTCATCGAGAATTTCTGGCGGGAGCAACACATCAAAGACGGCTACGAACTGGTCTATTCGCCGCACGTGGCGCGCCTCGACCTCTGGAAGACCAGCGGCCACGTCGATTACTACCGCGAGAACATGTTCGCCTCGATGAAGCTGGAGGGCAGCGAGTACCAGCTCAAGCCGATGAACTGCCCCTACCACATCATGATCTACAAGTCCCATCTGCGCAGCTACCGGGACCTGCCCATTCGCTACGGCGAGCTCGGGACGGTGTACCGGTACGAGCGGACGGGCGT
>DIHJ01000022.1:2006-10765 GCA_002420105.1 Nitrospira sp. UBA5699 | reverse complement strand
TTCGGCTTCACCGAATTCGAAGTCTTTCTCTCGACCAGGCCCAAGGAATCGGTGGGGGCGGACGAGCATTGGACGCTGGCCACCAGCGCGCTGGAAGCCGCGCTCAAGAACCGCAACATCGCCTTCCATCTGGACCCGGGGGGCGGCGCGTTCTACGGGCCGAAGATCGACATCAAGATCAAGGACGCCCTGGGCCGCTCCTGGCAGTGCTCAACCGTGCAGGTCGACTTCAACAATCCGGAGCGGTTCGAGTTGAGCTACATCGGGGAGGACGGCAAGTCGCATCAGCCGATCATGATCCACCGGGCCCTGATGGGCTCGATCGAACGGTTCTTCGGCATTCTGATCGAGCATTACGGCGGGGCCTTCCCCGCCTGGCTGGCGCCGGTGCAGGCCGTGGTCATGGCGATCACGGACCATCAGCGGGAGTTCGTCGCCAAGGTCGTGGCCGAGATGAAGGCCGCGGGCTTCCGCGTCGAAGCCGATCTGCGCAACGAAAAGATCGGGCTGAAGATCCGGGAAGCGGAAAAGGCCAAGACGCCGTTCATGTTCGTCGTCGGCGACCGGGAAGTGCAGAGCGGCACGCTCTCCGTGAGGGGCCGCAGCGGCGCCAATCTCGGCAGCATGACCGTGGCAGGAGCATTGGATCTGCTCAGGGCCGAAGTGAATCGGGCCGGGCAGCAACTTTCACCCACATCATGAGAGGTGGCCTATCGTCCCCAAACTGCGCGTGAACCGCGAAATTCGAGTGCGTGAAGTTCGAGTGATCGGTCCGGAAGGGGAGCAACTCGGTATTCTCCCGACCCCTGAAGCGTTCAGACAGGCCCAGGAGAACGGCTACGACCTCGTCGAGGTCGCGCCCACCTCGGTGCCTCCCGTCTGCCGCATCATGGACTACGGGAAATACAAGTACGAGTTGAGCAAGAAAGATCACCAGAGCCGGCGGCACCAGAAATCGACGCAGGTCAAGGAAATCAAACTCCGCCCTCGGACGGACAAACACGATCTGGAAATCAAGATCCGCCAGATCAAGGGGTTCCTGGAAGAGGGGAATAAGACGAAGGTGGTCCTGACCTATCGCGGGCGCGAGATGGCCAATCAGGAAATGGGGCGGACGGTCATGAACTCGGTGATCGCGGAATTGACCGAAACCGGCACGATCGAGTACGCGCCCCGCATGGAAGGGCGCAGCCTCATCATGATCGTCGCCCCCAAGAATTAACGGCAGTCGGACGTCGGGAACGTTTAACCAAAGGATAAGAGACCATGAAAGTGAAGTCACACAGCGGAGCGAGCAAACGGTTTCACAAGACCGGCAGCGGCAAGTTCGTGCGGAAAAAGGCCGGGAAGCGGCACATCCTGACCAGCAAGAACCGGGAGCGCAAGCGGCGGTTGAGCGGGTCGGTGGTGGTGGACGAGACGAAGGCCGCGGCCCTCGGCCGGCTGCTGCCCTACAAATAGCGTTCGACGGATTCGATGATCGCAACCAACAAGGAGTACTGAGTCATGCCACGCGCAAAAGGTGGACCAAAAACCAGGGCGAGAAGAAAGAAGCGGCTGAAGCTGGCGAAAGGACAGTACGGCGCGAAGAGCCGGCTGTTCCGGTCGGCGACGGAGTCGGTCGACAAGGGCCAGCAGTACGCCTACACCGGACGCAAGAACCGGAAGCGGGATTTCCGGGCGCTCTGGATCGCGCGCATCAGCGCGGCGGTGCGGGCCCAGGGGATGACGTACAACCGCTTCATCAACGCGCTGAAGAAGGCCAACGTCCTGCTGGACCGGAAGGTCCTCTCCGACATGGCCATCAAGGACGCGGCCGGATTCGAGAAGCTGGTCGGCCTGGCCAAGCAGCACCTCACGCCGGCGACGGCCTAGCCGCACGGCGCCCCGGTTTCTTCCCGATTCAATCCGATGTGAGCAGGAACGGAGAGCGACGGATCGTCGCTCTCCCCCTCACGCCCGTTCCGTGAAGTTGGAGAGGTTGACCTCGAAGGCGACCGCCGGCACCGCAATCTGCCAGCGCTCCAGCACCTCCGGATGCAGCTCGCCGATCACGCCGACCCGCACCCCGTCCACCATGATGCCCCCCGCGCGCCCTTCCAGGAACGAGGGATGGGCCAGCGGCACCAGCGTATAGCTCCGGTCGAGATGGTAGAAGAGCACGTCCAGGCTCGAATGAATCTCCGAAAAATGCGCGGTCGCATGGGCCGAGAGGGCTCCCAGCACCGTATCGGTCCGCGACCCGAGCTCCTGCGAGGCATCGGGAATCGCGACCTCGCCGGCCTCGAAGATCCGATGCGGATAGAAGGCCCGGCTTGACGCGGTCTCGACGCGGAGCAGCGAGGGGATCATCCACTGGCGCAGGCAGGAGAAGCTGAGCGACATCACGTTGCCCACTTCGACCATGCGCCCCCAGTCGGTGCCGTCGAGCCGCATCCGGCTCCGGTAATCCTCCGGCGAGCCGAGAATGTTCGAGATGATCTCCTGGTATCCCAAGCCGACCAGGAGTTCCCGCGAGCGGTCGGAGAGCTGTTCGATCCGCGAGAGCCCGCCGACGGTGAACTGCGCCGGCATCTCCGGGGCAAACGTGCCGTAGCCGCGGCTGATCGCGACGTCCTCCACCACGTCCATCGCATGCATGAGGTCCTGGCGATAGGGCGGCAGCTTGGCCTTCACCGTGCCCTTTCCCACGCTCACGGCATAGCCGTACACCTCCAGCGCCTTCTGCACCGCCTTCGCCCCGAGCGGCTGGCCCAGGGCCTGCTCGATGGTCTCGACCGTAAGCGTGCGGGGCTTGCCCAGATCCTGCGGCGTCACGACCGATTTGCCCAGCGGGGTCTTGTAGGGATAGCGGACCTCGATCGGCTCGATGACGGCGCCGCGATCCGCCAGGTTCGCCGCCAGGATGTTCAGCGTGAGCACGACCATCGACTGGTCCGTGCCGGTCACCTCGACGAACAGGTCCTCGTCGCCCACCAGCACTTCGCCCACTTCGCGGCTGTTGATGATGGGCGGGAACGAGAGCGCTTGATGCGTCGCGTCGCGCAGGAGCGGCAGCCGGTCCTGCCCTTCCAGAATGTGCCCGTGCTCGAGCCCTTTCGGATGGACCATGAGGATCTCCGAGAGGGTCATCACGGTTTCCATGCCCAGCGGGGTGAACTTGGCCTGGTCCGGCTTGACCAGGTCGTAGGTCACGGGGAACCGGATCTTGGCCAGTTGATAGAGGCCGATCGAGACGGTCTTGCGCTTGTGTCCGAAGATGTCGGCCAGCTTCTCCTGGGTCTGGATCAGCTGCGCCAGTCCTTCCTCCGTCACCCGATAGCCCCGGGCCGTACAGGCCGCCACGTAGGGACGGACCCTGTCCATGCCGGGAGCGACCAGCAGCTTGTGTTCGGCTTTGGGCTTCTTCTTGAGGAAGGGATAAGCCGACAGCTTGCCCCGCTGCTTGATCCGCACCTGCCGGGCAATCCCCTCGCAACACCAAAGATCGGGCCGGTTGCTGTCCTGGAGCTCGATGCGCAGCTCGCCGGTCTCCGGGTTGTGCCCCTTGAGCTCCCCCTTCACCAGCATCAGCCATTCTTCCAGCTGCTCGAGCGGGACGGACGTCCGCTTCCGGTCGCTCAGGAGGGCTTCGAAATCGCTTTTGAAGATCGAGATCGTGGGCATCGCGGCCTATCTCTACGAAGCTAGAACAATCCTTTGGTCGTCCTGATCAATTCAAGGTTGTCGGTGAACAGCTCGCGGATGTCGTGAATGCCCAGCGCCACCATCGCCATGCGGTCCAGCCCGAGTCCCCAGGCGATCACCGGCACGGTCACCCCGAGCGGCAGCGTCACTTCCGGCCTGAAGAGTCCGGCCCCGCCCAGCTCCATCCAGCCCAGCCGGGGATGCCGCACGTGCATCTCCACCGACGGTTCGGTGAAGGGAAAGTAGGCGGGCAGGAACTTCACTTCCTTCGCCTGCGCCACTTCGCGGGCGAACAGATTGAGCAGGCCCAGCAACGTGCGGAAGTTGATGTCATGGCCCAGCACGATCCCTTCCACCTGGAAGAAATCCGTCGCGTGCGTCGCATCCACCTGGTCGTAGCGGAAGCAGCGGGCGATGGAGAAGAACTTGCCCGGGACGGCGGGCGACGAGGCGAGCGTCCTCGCCGACACGGCGGTCCCCTGGCTCCGCAGCACCAGCCGCTTGGCCCGCTCGCCGTCGAACCGGTAGCCCCAGCCGGTCGAGCCGGTCCTGCCGCCGTCCTGATGCGCCTTCGTCACCCGCGAGAGGAACGGCTCCGCGATCTTCGTGGCATGCGTCGGCTCCTTCACGAAGTACACGTCGTGGATGTCGCGGGCCGGATGGAACTGCGGCATGAAGAGCGCGTCCATGTTCCAGAACTCGGTTTCGACCAGCGTGCCGCGCATCTCCCGGAAGCCCATGCTCACCAGCTTCGTCTTCACCGTATCCAGGAATTCGCGATAGGGATGTTTCTTGCCGGTGCCGATCCGCGGCGCGCGCAGGCTGATCGTGTACTTCCGGAACCGCTTGGTCCGCCAACTCCCGTCCTTCAGCAGTTCCGGGCTCAGCTGGGAGACTTCCTCCGCGATGCCCTGCGTCGCGAGATGTTCGGCCGCCGTCACGCCGGTGGGCGAGAGCTTGAAGGAGCGGGTGACGCGATCGTCCACCCGGAACGGTTCCTTCGCGTTGCCCCGCTTGATCGCATAGTCCTGAATGACCTGCCGCTCCGATTCCTGGAAGCTCTGCAATTCCCGGCTCTCGCCGTGCAGCTGCCGCAGCAGCGTCCGGACCGTCTCGGCCGTTTGACTGGCCCGTCCGGTGGATTCGATGCAGCCGCCCTGGACGATCAGGAGGACGCCTTCCTTCTTCAACCGACCGACCGCCTTGCTCACGTCGGAGGGATCGAGCCCTTCCTTCGCTTGCAGATCCTGAATCGTCAGACGCTGGCCGTTGGTCGTCACTTCCCGCGCGGCCGCCAGCACCCGTTCGATGGGCGCCTGCTTCTCGTAATACTCCTGCCCGACCGGCGTGAGCGACACGATCGGCGTGACGGTTTCCTTGTCCACGACGAGCAGCGACTTGGCCAGCAGCCATTCGATCGCCATGCTGAGCTGAGAGGGTTCCAGGGCGGTCGCGGCGGCCAGCTGCTCCGTTTCGAGCACGGACCCCGGCGTCGCGCCGAAGGCGGTCAGCACCTTGATTTCAAGAGGGTGCAGGCTGTCGATGAGGGAAGGAATATCCACCCGAATCGCCTATCGATGCACAGGAGCCGGATGCCCCGCCGCCCGCAACGCGGCAATGGTGGCGGCATAATCCCGGCTGGAAAAGATGGCGGAGCCCGCCACGAGCACGTCGGCCCCGGCGGCCAGCACCTGAGCGGCGTTGTCCGCCTTGACTCCGCCGTCCACTTCGAGGAGCGCCCGGCTCTGGGCCCGGTCGATCATCTGCCGCGCCCGCGCCACCTTCTGGAGGCAGGAGGCGATGAACTTCTGGCCGCCGAACCCGGGGTTCACCGACATGATGAGGACCAGATCCACGTCGGGGAGAATTTCTTCGATCGTCTGGAGCGAGGTCGCGGGGTTCAGCGTCACGCCCGCCTTCACCCCCCGCTCCTTGATGGCTTGCACGGTCCGGTGCAGATGCGGGCAGGCCTCGACGTGGACCGTCAGATAATCGGCGCCGGCCGCGGCAAACTCCGCGATGTAGGCATCGGCGTTGGTGATCATGAGATGCACGTCGAGCGGAAGTTTCGTCACTTTCTTCAGCGACTCGACGATCGGCGGACCGACGGTCAGGTTCGGGACGAAGTGCCCGTCCATCACGTCCACGTGCAGCAGATCGGCGCCACCCCGCTCCACGGCTGCGACCTCGTCGGCCAGATGGGCGAAGTCCGCTGCCAGGATCGAAGGGGCGATGAGGGTCGGTCGAGCCATTACGTCACGTTCCTGAGTCGGGCGGCGTAGAAACCATCCATCGAATAGCGGTTCCCCATCGTCGAGAGGTCGCCCTGTCCGGTGAGGTAGTCCCGAGCCGCAGCCGGAAGGGAACCGGACAGGGACTCGCGCCGGAACTCCGCATGGGTACGGCAGAATTCGTCGATCACGGCTTCGTTCTCTTCCGGCTCCGTCGAGCAGGTACTATAGACCAGCACCCCGCCGGGCCGCAAGCAGGGAGCGACCGAATCGAGGATCTGGAGCTGCAACGTGCGGTGCCGGTCGAACGATTCACTGTCCTTCCGCCACTTCGCCTCCGGATGGCGGCGCAACACGCCAAGGCCACTGCAGGGCGCGTCCACCAGGATCCGATCGAACGTCGGCCTTCCATCCGTAGTCGCCGAGGCTCCGACGGCTCGGGACCATTCGGCTCTGTTCCTTACGTCGCCTTGGACCGGCAGCACGCTCCTGATCCCGAGTCTCGCGCAGTTGGCCCGGACCAGATCCAGCCTCGCGCCCTTGCGATCGAGCGCATAGATGACGCCCCGATCCTGCATCAGCTCCGCCAGATGGGTCGCCTTGCCGCCGGGAGCGGCGCAGGCATCCAGAACGGTCTCACCGGGCTGCGGATCGAGCAGGGGCGGAATCAACTGCGCTGCCTCATCCTCCACGTAGAACAGCCCTTCGTCGAAACCCGGCAGCGCCGTGACAACCCCGCCCTCCTCGATCGTGATGCCGACCGGGCTCACCGATGTCGCAGTCGCGGCAAGGCCGGCCTGACGCAAGCGCTCCAGATAGGCTTCTCTGGTGATCTTGAGCCGATTGACCCGCAGGGTCACTGGCGGAATCCCTGCCGCCTGCTCGCAGGCTGTCTCAGCCGCTGCCGCGCCGAGCCGGTCGAGCCAGCGGCGGCTCAGCCACAGGGGGACGGAATGGCGGATCGCGAGGGCCTGCGCCGCGTCGGTATCGGAAGAAGGCCAGGGCCTGAGCGGCTCCCGGATCAACGCACGCAGGACCGCATTGACGAAGCCGCTCCAATCCCGGCCGACCATTCGCGCGTTCGCCCTCGCAAGGTTGACCGATTCGTTCACCGCCGCTGACTGTGGAATGCGATCGAGGAAGAGGATCTGATAGGCCCCGAGCCTCAGCAGCATCTGTGCGATGACGGGCAGACGGGGCAGCGGTTTGTCGAGCACCGGTTCCAGCCGCCAGTCGATCGTGCCAAGGCGGCGCAGGACCCCGTAGGTGAGTTCCACCGCCAGACCGCGGTCCCTGCCGTCGAGGGGAGAGGCAGCGAGACGTCGGTCCAGGATCACGTCGATCCCTTCTTCGGACGTGACGGATTCGACCAACGCCGAGAGAGCGACGGATCGTGCCGTCGGAGGCTGGGGCGAAGATTGAGGAGATCGGGGGCCGGTCTGCATGGACGTTCGGACCGTCGTGGATCGGGCCGGCTATGATTGCGCCGCAGCGCCGAGCTGCGATCCGGCTTGGATCGGATGGCCTGCGAGGTACTGGGCGACCGTCATGCGGCGGCTGTTGGCCGGCTGGATTTCCGTGATCGCGAGGACCCCGTCCCCGGTCGCCACCTGGATCGCGTCCTTCGTGACGCCGACGATGCAGCCTGGCTGCCCGGATGGCTTTTCGGCCTGGGCGGCTGCTTTGGCAATCGTCCAGCGTTCTGCTCCGCTGAACGTATAGGCGCCGGGCCAGGGAGTGAGGCCGCGGATGCGGTTGGCGATCGAACGGGCCGGCAGGGTCCAGTCGATCAGGCCGTCTTCCTTCTTGAGCAGAGGCGCCATCGTGGCCTGCGAGTGATCTTGAGCGATGGGAGCGATCGTCCCGGCCTTCAACCGGGCGATGGTCTCGACCAGCAGACGCCCGCCTAATGAGGCCAGCTTGGGCGCGAGGCTTCCCGCCGTATCGTCCGGCGCGATGGGAATTCTTTCTTGAAGGAGCATGGCGCCGGTGTCCATCCCTTCGTCCATCAACATCGTCGTGATGCCGGTTTCCGTCTCACCGTTGATGATGGCCCATTGGACCGGCCCGGCCCCGCGATACTTGGGCAGGAGCGACCCGTGCACGTTGACGCAGCCCTTCGGAGGAAGCGTCAGCACGGCCGGCGGCAGGATGCGGCCGAACGCGGTGACGGCGATCAGGTCCGGCTTCCAGCCGGTGAGCGCGGCGAGGAAGTCCGGATCTTTCATCTTCGTCGGCTGCAGGATCGGAATCTGCTCGCGAAGGGCCACGAGCTTGACCGGCGAGAGCGCGAGCTCCTGGCCGCGGCCCTTCGGCCGGTCCGGCTGCGTGACGATCCCGACGACCTCGTCGTCGGATTTCAACAGAGCTTCGAGCGAGGGCACGGCAAAATCCGGCGTGCCCATGAACACGATACGCATGACATCGCTTTAGCATTCATGCAACGCGAAAGCAACGGCGGTCAGGATCAAATTTGACTTCGCGATCAACGCTTTGTTAGTATCCGCCCGCGGGGTGGAGCAGCCTGGTAGCTCGTTGGGCTCGATTCGCCGAATGGCTCGTTCGTCTTTCCCAAGAAGAAGAGCTGTTCTGCAAGGGGCTGCGCAGAAGGAAACTTTTGCGCGAAAACCTGTCAAACTCGGGGAAGCCGGTCGCAAGGTAATCCCGAGCCAAGCTCTGAACAGCAGCATGCTGTCAGAGAAGGTGTAGAGACTTAATGGCAGGCACCCTAACGGCGGCATTATTGCCGGTCCGAGGGTGAAGAGAAAGTCCAGACCACAAACCGGTCATGCCGGGCAGCGAAAGCTGAAGTGGTATGCATAACCCAAAGGTCAGAGGTTC
>DIHJ01000022.1:0-1994 GCA_002420105.1 Nitrospira sp. UBA5699 | reverse complement strand
TCAAATCCTCTCCCCGCAACCAACCTTCTTTTCCCTTTCAACAGCTTACAGCCGATTCCCTCTCAGCATCCGCACCAATGCAATGAGGCGATCGGACTGCCCCCGACAAGAGACAATCAAAACCCTCGATCCCCGCGCAGCCCCGGATATGACATAGCGACTCGGCTCTGACAGCCCCCCCGAACGGCGCACGAGGCGAGGAACGGATCGATGCTCCCCCGTTGATTTTATGGAATCATCGGCGTAGGACTCCTTCATGATCAATCGGGAGCGCCATGCCTGAACTGTGCCGGTTTTTCGGCATCATTATCCGGATGTACTACAATGACCATGACCCAGCGCATTTTCATGCAGTCTATGGAGATGATGAGGCTTTGATTGATATCAGCACCTTGGCCGTTGTACGGGGTGAATTGCCTCGCAGGGCGCTGGCCCTGGTGATAGAATGGGCCGTGTTGCATCGTGACGAACTGCGGCGGGACTGGGAAATGGCACGCAATGGGCGCACCCCGTTACCCATTGCGCCTCTGGATTAGCACAAGGAGACAAGCCGGTGTTGTGGCTTCGCATTCGTGACGTTATACCGCTGGAAGGCTTTCGCCTGCGACTGACGCTTACAGATGGCTCGACGATCGAGCGCGAGATCGCTGACATCCTAACCGGCCCGATGTTCGAATCAATTCGAGAAGACCCTTCTGTGTTTCGTCAGGTCAAGGTTGAATCTGGAACAGTCGTCTGGCCGAATGGAGCCGACCTGTGCCCCGATGTCCTAATCTGGGGTGGAGCCCCGCCAAATAGCCCCGCGGCTCCTCCGCAATCGCTCACCCTCAAATCTCCCTCGCTCGTTCGTTAAACGTTGTCTTGAACGACGTCGTCGGAGCCATCGCGCCAGAGAGCTCCCAGATCCGCCTCAAGAATCTGAACCGTTTCCGAGTGCTGAGTGTGCATCCCGACCTCGTCACTATCCGCTGACCGAACAGATCGGATTTCGAACCCCCCGCTTTCTACGCTCCAATAGCCGTTTCCTCTCCCCGCAACCAACCTTCTTTTCTCTTTCAACAGTTTACAACCGCCCCCCCAGCATCCGCGACAGCTTAATGAATCGATTGTGCTCACTCCCGCCGGGACGCGATCGAGCACCTCGGCAGAATGCGCGTTATTCCTTCGCCCGTCTGGTTAATGCTTCCAGAGCCTGCCGCACGAGGCGCGCATACGTCGGAAGATGGGAATAGATGGAGTCGGCCGTGGCTTCATTGTACGTGTGGCTGGTGAGATTACGGTCCTCCAACATGCGGAACCATTCCGGACTTTCCTGGATCACGCCCAACTGAAACGCGATCCGCATGCTGTCGCGCGGTGAAAAGGCTTCGAGGCCCGACTCTTCCGCGTACACCTTCAAACTCTTCCAAAACAGCTCGAAGGTGAATGCAAACCGTTGAATGGCGGAGTCGCGGACGAATTCGTTGACCGGCTGGGCCAACGCGAGGTCCAGGCGCGAGAGAGCCGTGGTCAGGAGGCGTAGGAGATTACGCAGCTTGTCGCTCATAGAGACTCTTGAACTGCTTGAGCGCGATGGTCTTGAAGGTTTCGTCCACTGAGAAAAAATCGACCACGTCGACCCGCTGCAAGATCGGCAACTCATCGAACGCCTCGCGAAGCGCGACGAGGACCTCGAGAGCGATCGGGTGCCCCAGATCGATGCCAAGGTCGATATCGGATCGAGTCACCGACCGACCAGTGGCCCGCGAGCCGAAGACAAACACTTTCACGCAGGGTTCGGAAGCCAGCAGGGTGCGGGCCAATTCTCCGGCCTTTTCCTCGACCAGCGAGAGTGCACCCTGTCCTTCCACTCGACTCGCTTCCATCGGATCGATTCCTCCCGGTGCGAGAGCCGGCTCCCCTTGTAATTTCATCGGCCTCTATAGCCCTCTCTGTCACAAAACGCAAGCGACGCTCCCACGACAGCGACGAGGCTCTATAGCTGATCCGGAATG
>DIHJ01000012.1:30411-54069 GCA_002420105.1 Nitrospira sp. UBA5699 | reverse complement strand
TTAGATTCGATCGGTTGATCCACGACCTGCGAGGCGGCCGGCGCGATCATGCGCCTTCATCGCGCTGGGCATAAAACCGGGAGGTGACCTATGGCCTGTCGACGTTGCAGTGGGCTGCTCGTTCCCGAAACCTTCGACAGCCTCAGAGAGGAAACGGCCCGCTTGTATCCGGCGACGCGCTGCATCAACTGCGGAAGCATCGAGGACTCCGTCGTCCGCGCCAATCGCCTTCGCCCCCCTGCGGCGCCCCGGTCGAAACCCCATGAGATGTTCAGGAACGGAGGCGTCTTGTTCCTCACCGCTCGCGCAAAAGGCTGGGACGCCCTCTGACGGGCGGCCGCTCCTGCCCGGCACGTGCTTCGACCTATGCACCGGGCACGGAGGGATTCGTCATCGATGCATTTTTACGGGCGACAATGAAAAGGAGGTCTTCACGATGATGACCGACGGAACCGGGAAACGAGAGGGCCATACGTCACGGATGCGGAGCGTACCGAATGTGTCTTCCCGGGAGCCGGGCCCGGACCGGACTTCCTGGCACTCGCAACCGGGGATACGCATCTTTTCACAGAGGCGGCAGTTACTGCATATGAATCGCCAGGCCCTGGAACTGACGGGCCAACTCCAGCAGACGGAGCCAGAGCCGAGCGCCGATGTCCGTTCGGCGCCGGTGCATGAACTCCGGGCTCATATCCAAGAGACCTTGAATCACCGCAAAGAGGCCAACATCTGGGAGCTCTTCGAATTGAAGCGTTTCATCTTCGAAGCCGGGCGCAAAATCCTGGTGCGCGGCTTCGGGCTGGCGGACCGGAACTCATTCAACGACTCGCGGATCGTGATCGTGCTGGAGGAGGTCGGCGCGCGGCAGGAGTACAGGCCTCAACGCGCCCCTCCCTTCCGAGAGCGGTTGCGCCGCGTCCTAGGGACCCGGACGGCCGTCGCGGTCCCGCCTATTTCTCCGCGGCGAGCGGCGGCATGTTGATACCGACGCGCTCGAGACCCATGATCACCGTCAGGGCCGTCGGCGAGTGCTGGACGATTTCCTTCTGCACTTCGATGCGGCGCAGGTCCACGAATTCCGGCGCGGTCAGGCCCAGCGATTCGCGATAGGCCCGGTCGGCGATGCCGCGCTGCTTCTCGGCTTTCTCGCGCGCTTCCTCCGCCTTCTGGAACTCGACCATCGTGATCTTGCGCTGCTCCTGAATGATGGTCTGCGTCGTCTGCTCCACCACGCCCTTCGGCGGCAGGATGCTCCCGACGACCACGCGGTTGAGCCGCACGGGGATGCCCTGCTTCTCGATCAGCTTCGTTTGGATCTCGCGCGCGATCGCGTCCTGCAGCTTCGCTCTCGTGGTCGGATCGGTCGTCAGCTGGAAGAGCGGGTACTTCTGCACTTCCTCGCGTACGAACGTGCGGAAGGCTTCCTTGACGTTGTTCTGATACCAGTTGGGTCCGTACTTGGCGATCAATTCGGGCGAGCGGCCTTCGACGACGTTGGCGATGAGGAAGGCGTCGAACGATACGGGCGCGTTCTCGGCGGAGATGATGTCGAAATGCTCCGCGTATTGGATCGGGCGGATGTCCACGTCGATGACTTTGGTGGTCGGCGCGACGACGACCCGGCCGGTCTTGGTGGGAACGGGATCGACGCCGCCGTGCCCGAAGAAGAAGGGCTGCTCGACGAGCACGCCTTCATGACCCGCTTCGATGGCCACGCAGCCGACGGCCATCGCCAACATGTACAACACCCCTGCCGTCCCCAGGACGCGAACGCCGATGCCATTCATAGGATCCTCCTGTGATCTCCCTCGTGATCGAGGGTACGATTGATGCGCCGGCACGTGCCAGGCCCCCGTTGGATACCTGGAAAACACCTTACGAAGAGGGATCGAGCAATGTCAAACGGGCCGGACGGGCCGGTTCGCTGCAAGGAGAGGGCCGGGGAGAAGCCGACGGGCCGTTCGAAAAGCGGGAACCGGGGGGTCAGGAAATGCCTGCCTGGCGCTGAAGCCAGCGGACGTATTGGATGATCTGGTCGACGTCGGCGGGGGTAACGGCGTCGATCTTGGGCATGTTCCCGAATTCCCAGTGATGGGCCTTCACGCCGTTGGCCGCGGCCCGCTGGAACGCCGCGTCGCCGTGGTGGTTCGGTTCGTAGATCTTGTGCACGAGCGGGGGGCCCTGCTGCGTGCCGACGCCTTCCCGACCGTGGCAGGCCGCGCAGTTCGCGTTGAACTTGGCTTCGCCCGCCTGCAGATCGGCGGGAACGGGCCCTCCGCCGACGGCCGGTTTCGGCTGCGACGAATCGCAGGCCACGAAGGCGGTCAGCGCCGCCCCGATCACGAGGAGATGCAGCCGCGAGTGCGCCGGCCGGCTCATCCGCGCGCTCCCCCCGTCTTTCCGGCCCGGCTCGCCGAACTGCTCGCGCAACATGGCCTGCGTCTTCTGCAGCGTCATGCGGCGGTAGATCCGCGCGCCGATCGGCGCGATCACGATGAGCCCGATGGTGAGGTACATGAAAAATTCTTCGGGTGACATGGGCCTAACTTAGCGCATATTGAATCGGATCTACAACTCCCGCCTTCGTAAATCCCTCGCGCCTGATCAGGCAGCTGTCGCAGCGTCCGCAGGCCAGGGACCCGACCGGATCGTAGCAGCTGTGCGTGAGATGCAGAGGCGCCCCCAGCTGCAGGCCCGTTCGAATGATGTCCGCCTTGGTCATCGTCAGCAAGGGAGCGCGGACGCTCAGACTCCGGCCTTCGACGCCTGCTTTCGTGCCGATGTTGGCGGCCGCCTCGAAGGCGCGGATGAACTCCGGCCGGCAATCGGGATAGCCGGAATAGTCCAGGACGTTGGCGCCGAAATAGATCCGCGAGGCGCCGACGACCTCCGCATGGGCGGCGGCCAGCGAGAGGAAAATCAGATTCCGCCCCGGAACGTAGGTGACCGGAATGCCGGTGCCGCGCGCCGCCCCTTCCCGGTCCTTTGGCACGTCGATCTCGTCCGTCAGCGCCGATCCGCCGATGGCCCGAAGCTCGATCGAGAGCACGACGTGGCCGCCGACGCCGAGCGCCGCCGCGACCTGACGGGCCCGCTGCACTTCCACGGCATGGCGTTGGCCGTAGTCGATCGTCAGGAAGAAGAGCTCGCACCCGTCCGCCTTGGCGATCGCCGCCGTCACGGTGGAATCGAGGCCTCCGCTGGCCAGCACCACTGCGCGCGCATCTGTCATCGAATGTGTCCTTGCTGAACGGCGGTCGGGCTACGGTATCAGGGGAACGCGGGGAACGCCAGCCCCTCGTCCCGACGCCCGGATGGCGGCGGTCGTCGAAGAACGGCTCGATGGTTCAGGGAGGCAGGGGAACGGAGGGAGCGGAAGCCGGTAGCGCGCTAGTCGCGATCTTCTTCCTTCTCGATCTTTTCGAGGAGTTCCTCTCTCGACTGGCATTCGACGCAGAGCTTGGCGAACGGCACGGCTTCCAACCGGCGCTCGCTGATCTCCACGCCGCATTCGGCGCAGATCCCGTAGGTGCCTTCGGTCAGCCGCACGAGCGCCTCGTCGATCGCCTGGCGGCGGCGGTTACGCATTTCCATGAGGGAAATGCCCAGTTCGCGGTCCAGATCCATGAGCGCCTGGTCGCCGACATCGCGTGCGGACTCCAGCCGCCGCTGCTGATCCTCCGTCAACGATTGGCCGAGGCTTCCCTCGATCTCCTTGATGATCTCCTGCCGTTTCCGGAACAGCATCTGCTGCAGGGCATCGCGCCGGCGCTCGCGCGCTTCGCGTTCCTTCGCCGACTCCTTGGGCTTCGCGGCAAGCGGCGACACGGCGATGCTGACCGGTTTCTCGACCACGGGTTCGGCGGGCTGGCTCTTGGCGACGGGTTTGGCTGCAGCGGGCTTGGCGACGGATTTTGGTTTTGTCACAGGTTTCTTCTTCGGTGGAGTTTTAGTTGCCATAGCGTCGTCCTCTCCTTGGTGAACGCCGAACGGCCGGAAAAAAGTCCGGCATTCATAGCACGGGACTCTGACCTTTGACAAGGGCTTGTAGGACGGAGGAGACGCTTCCCCTAGGGATAGAGGATCGTGGAATGCACGGGATACCCGGCCAGTTTCTCGCGGCCGTTCAACCCCTTGAGTTCGACGAGAAAATCGAGCCCGACGATCTCGCCGCCCAACTGCCGGACGAGGGACACGGTGGCCGCCGCGGTGCCGCCGGTGGCCAGGAGATCGTCCACGATCAGGATCCGTTCCCCCATCGAGATGGCGTCCCGGTGGATGGCGAGCGAGTTGGCCCCGTACTCCAGGCTGTATTTCACCTCGAAACAGTCGGCGGGCAGCTTGCCGGGCTTGCGGACCGGCACGAATCCCGCCTGCAGCCGTTGGGCCAGCACGCCGCCGTAGATGAACCCCCGCGACTCGATCCCCACCACCTTGGAAATCCGCTGGCCTTGATAGTAGGCGGTCAGCTCGTCGGCGATGGAGGAAAAGGCCTTGGGATCCTTCAGCAGCGTGGTGATGTCGTAAAAGAGAATGCCGGGCTTGGGAAAGTCGGGCACTTCGCGGATGAGGGAGCGGTAGTCGGCAGCGGTCATGGGCTCAGAGCAAATCCGATCGTGTCAGCGTTTTCTGCTCGATGGTGTGGCGGAGACGGCTCAGCGCCGCCATTTCGATCTGCCGGACCCGCTCGCGAGTCAATCCCATCTCGCGGCCGATTTCCTCCAGCGTTCTCGCCTCGCTCCCGTCGAGCCCGAACCGCGACACAATAACAGTTTGCTCTTTCTCAGGCAACTCCTTTACCCAGGCCATCATCTCGGCGCGCCGCATGACCCCTTCCGCCGTATCGGCCGGCGACACGCACATGGGATCCTCGATGACGTCCCGCAGGAACGTGTCGGCCCGATCGTTGATCGGACTGTCCAGCGAACAGGTGGTGCGGACGATCTGCTTGAGGTCCAGCACCTCCTCCTCCGTCGTTTTCATTTTTCTGGCCACTTCTTCGGCGGTCGGCTCGCGCCCCAGTTCCTGCACCAGCGCCTCGACCCGGTTGAGGTAGCGGTTCAGCCGCTCGACGACGTGGACCGGCAGCCGCACGAGCTTGCCCTGATTGATGATCGCCCGCTCGATGTACTGCCTGATCCACCAGGAGGCATAGGTGCTGAACCGGAATCCCCGCTTGTAGTTGAACTTTTCGACGGCTTTGATCAGCCCGAGATTGCCTTCTTCGACGATGTCGGAGAACGGAAACCCGCGGTGGATGTAGCGTTTGCCAATGCTGATGACGAGGCGGAGGTTGGATTCGATCATCTGCTGGCGCGCCTGCTCGTCGCCCGCCATGACGCGCTTGCCCAGCTGCTGCTCCTGCTTGAACGTCAGCAGCGTCGAGCGGCGGATCTCCCGCAGATAGCTCTTGAGCGTGTCGAGCCCTTCGGAGCGGCCCCGCGACTTGTCCTCGTCGGCCGGCGACTCGTCGCGCTCCGCGGTCTCGGGGGCGTCGTCCTCGTCACGCTCCTCGAGATGCCTCCGGGCTTCGCTCTCGTCCACGTAGTCTTCCTGTCCTCGTGCCATACGTGTGCTTGCCACTCCACCCGCTTCTAGTACCAGATATGAAATTCCGTCTGCCGCCTCGTCGCCTTCACCCATTCGACCTGCACCGACTTTACACGCGAGGCCGGCGGTCCGATTTGCAGCGCGTCGATGAGCGACAGCACGCGATCCTTGGGACCTTCCGCTTCCAGCTCCACACGCCCGTCTTCGAGATTTCTCACGCCGCCGACCAGCCCGCGCTCCGTCGCGGCGCGCACCGTGAAGGCCCGATACCCGACGCCTTGCACTCTCCCTGAGACGGAGATCCTGGCTCGAACGGTGGTCGCCTCACCCGCTTCAGTCATCGTTCAGCCGCGTCAGGTTTGCCTCACCGAGGGGATACTCTCACACCTGGAGAAACGCGTCACGCGATTTGCAATTCCATGCGCGCGCAGAGACGGCTAGCGAGATCGAGGTGAGCGCAAGGAGCGAAAAGAAAACATGGCCAGCGACGATGAGGCGCCGGCACGAGCGAGCATCAGAATTGGAGAGAGACCGCTGAAGGCGTTTATCCGCGTGCAGCAATTACGATATTACGATGAAGAGCACGCGGTACGCACGAAGTGCGGTTTGGTCGGGGCGAAAGGATTTGAACCTTCGACCCCTGCGTCCCGAACGCAGTGCGCTACCGGGCTGCGCTACGCCCCGACCGGGGATGCCTCTCACGAAGCGAGGGGGGGATTGTCTTACATCAGGGGGTCGAAACGCAAGCCATGAGCTTCGGCCACTCCCCGACAGGTAATTTTCCCTTGAAATATGTTCACACCTTTGGCCAAGCCCGCATCGGCACGCGCCGCGGCCTCCACTCCGGCGGACGCCAGTTTCAGGAGATAGGGCAGCGTCGCGTTCGTGAGCGCGAGCGTCGAAGTGCGCGGCACGATGCCCGGCATATTGGCGACACAATAATGGAGCACCCCGTCCACGATGAAGACGGGATCGGAATGGGTCGTCGGCCTGGTCGTTTCGATGCAGCCGCCCTGATCGACCGCCACATCGACGATCACGGAGCCCGGCTTCATCTGCGCCACCAGCGCGCGAGAGACCAGTTTCGGCGCCCGGGAACCGGGAACCAGCACGGCGCCGATCAGCAGATCGGCCTGTGGGACCGCTTCTTCGATCGCCGCCTGCGTCGAGGCGCGCGTCACCACCCGCCCCTGATACCGGTCGTCGAGATACCACAGGCGTTCGATGTCGAGATTGATCACCGTCACCTGGGCGCCCATCCCCACGGCGATCCTGGTCGCCGCGCTTCCCACCACCCCCGCGCCCAGGACCACGACCTTGGCCGGTTCGACGCCCGGAACTCCGGCGAGCAGGATGCCCCGCCCGCCTTGCGTTTTCTCCAGATACCGCGCGCCGATCTGCACCGCCATCCGTCCGGCGATTTCGCTCATGGGCTTCAGCATCGGCAGGGTGCCGTCCCTGGCCTCGATCGTTTCGTAGGCGACCGCCGTGACGCCCGCTTCGAGCAGCAGCTTGGTCTGTTCGGGCAACGAGGCCAGATGCAGGTAGGTGAAGAGCACCTGCCCCGGGCGGAAAAGCGGGCATTCGGACACGAGTGGCTCCTTCACCTTCACGATCAGGCCGGCCCGGCGGAACAGGTCCTCTTTCGATGAAGCCATCGCCGCCCCCGCCGCCCGATATTCCCCGTCCGCATAGCCGCTGCCGGCCCCGGCCGAAGACTCCACCAGCACCTCGTGTCCGGCCTCGCGCAGAGCCTTGACCCCGTCCGGCGTGACGCTCACCCGATACTCATGATCTTTGATCTCTTTGGGAATTCCGATGACCATCGCCGTCCCTCTCATCCCGGTGCATTGCCGTACCCGCCTTTCATTCTATCGGCAAAGCGGAGAAAATTGAACCGAGCCGGTTTCCGGCCGCGCGGCGCGCGGTGGACAGTGCGCGCGACCCTGGTGTAAGATTTGCCGCGCTGTGACGGGCCGGTCGAGACGGAGGGGGCTTTTATGGATGCAGCAACGGGATCGTGCAACGCCTGCGGTGCCGCCGGCACCACCCTCATGAAACTCTCGCTGGGCAAGGACTTCTTCGGCCGGGCGTACGACCGGCTCTCCCCCTCCGCCGATCAAAGCCCCAAGTGGTATTGTCCCCAGTGCTCGATGCAGAAGAATTTGCAACGCGATTTCCGCGACATCCGGGCCGAATTCGACAAGCTCAGCGCCGGGCAGAGTTCGGAGCTCTCCACAGCCGAAACGTTCCAGCGGGCCGCGATCCGGCTACGCGAGATCGCCGCGATCCTCGGCGGCACGGGAGGGCAGTCGCCGTTTCTTGCCGCCCCCGACGTCGCGCTGCTCATCGACCGTTTCCAAACGACCGCCATGCGGGCCTGACCGCGCCGGAACCACCTTGTCGATCTTCAAACGACACATATTCGTCTGTACGAACCAGCGGAGTCCCGACGATCCGCGCGGCAGCTGCTCGAAGCTCGGCAGCGAAGGCCTGCACGCGCACTTCAAGCAGGAAGCCAAGCGGTTGAACCTGAAAAACATCGTCCGCGCGAACAAGGCGGGTTGCCTGGACCACTGCGCCGAGGGCCCCAGCATCGTCATCTATCCCGAAGGCGTCTGGTACAGCGTGAAAACGGAAGCGGACGTCACCGAGATCATGGAACGGCACGTCATCAACGGCGAAGTCGTCGCCCGACTGGTCATGCCCGATCATCCGGCCCCCGCGAAACTCCCTCCCCTGAACTCCTGACGCCGCAAGGACGAGATGGCCGCAGAAGATAAATGGAAGGCCAACCTGGAGAAGGTCGCCTTCATGAAGCAGTTTCCCGGCCTGCTGGGCCGGTGGGAGACGCTGGCCGGGAAAACCGTCGAGGCGGTGATTCCGCTCAAGGGCAAACAGGGCGCGGCGGCGATCGTGTTCACGGACGGCAGCTTTACCGTCGCTCCCCCGATGGCGACCGAACCCTACGAACTGGGCGAGACCCTGGCGGCGGCGCGCCGGCTGCTCGAACCCAAACATCAGCAGGCCTATGTGGAGTACGACCGCCTGGTCCGGCAGGACAAGGAGGCGCTGAAGGCGGCCCGCCTGGAAAAGATCGTCGGGGCCATCGAGAACAATCTGGAGCAGATTCCCGAATTGAAAGACCGGTTGAAAGCCCTCGTGAAGGAGTGGAAGTGAGCAGTCTCCCGAAAAAAAACATGTTCGAGATCTTCTCGCAAGGTCTCTTCGAAGGAGTCAAGCCCATGATGGTCATTCGCGATCACCTCGTCCGTCATCCCGACCGCTGCACGCACAACGGCATCTGCATTCCCATCTGCCCGACCAGCGCCTGGCTTTCGACGCCGCCGTACAAGTTCGATCCGTCCCGCTGTCTGGAAAGCTGCCGCCTCTGCCTGGATGCCTGCCCCTCGCAGGCGATCTACGGAGTCTTCAGGAAGGGCGACAAGCTGCTGGAGCCGCAACAAAAGTAGGCGGGGTGGGCTGAACCGTCCCGTCCGCGCACTGCCGCCTGTTCAGACGATCTGTTTCCTCAGCCGAGCCCAGTAGGCCGTGCCGATGTAGCCGCAGGCGCCGGTGAAGGTGGTGAGCGCCATGATCTGATAGACCCGGCTGCGCGGGATCTTCACTTTGACGGCGGGGTTCAACAGATCGGGCGACAACATGGCGAGCTTGAGCGATTCGCCCGCGGACAGAATGGGCCACATGCAGGACAGTCGCAGCCTGGTTTCGTAACGCGGAATCGCCATGGTGTAGAGCCACCCCTGGTCCAGATGCTCGACCGCCATGCGGGCCAGCTTCCCCAAGACCGGCCGGAACCGCGCCAGATTGCGCTGGTCGAGCAGATCGCGCGGCTTCAAGCCGGCCTCGGACAGCAGGGGCTCCGGCACGTAGCAGCGGCCCCTCCGGAGATCGTGCGCCACGTCCTTGACGATGTTGGTCAACTGAAGCCCCTTGCCGAACCGCACGCCGACGTCGGACATCTCGCGGACGTTCCACGAAGCCAACGCACGCCGGTGGGCGCACATGAGATCGGTCCAGAACTCCCCGACGCAGCCGGCCACATAATAGATATAGCGGTCCAGATCGTCCATCGTCCTCAGCGCGGTCAGATCGTCGGCGGACGATCCGGGGAACACGCTCAGATCCATCTCCATCCCCTGAGTCAGCGTCGTCATCAGGCGCTGCACCCGCCGGCGATCGTCGGGGGGAAACGCCTGGAACAGCCGGAAGCAATCCTCCAGGCGGGTCAGCAGCACCCGCTCCGCGGAGTCCTGCTGCAGCGGCCCCAACGCCTGCTGAATGTCCCGCACCTGCCCCCAGGCCACCTGATCGCCGACGAACTGCGCCTTCAGCTGGCCGAGGTAG
Organism: Nitrospira sp. UBA5699; assembly: GCA_002420105.1. GTDB lineage: Bacteria > Nitrospirota > Nitrospiria > Nitrospirales > Nitrospiraceae > Nitrospira_C. The sequence continues at coordinate 44,151 of DIHJ01000012.1, read as the reverse complement.
TCGAGGCGGCGCGGCCGGTCGATGAGGTCGGTGTCGGCGATCGTGTCCGCGGCGCGGGCGAAGAGATAGGCCAGGCTGACCTGATCCCGCACGTTCGACGGGACGACGGCCAGCGTCGTGTAGAAGAGCCGGGAAACCTGCTTGAGGAGATTGCGAAGGAGTTCCTGTCTGGCGGCGTCGGTACTCGTGGTGACACCTATCTCACTTCCAGCTTGCCTTCCATCCCTTTATCCCGATGGCTCGGCAACGGCCAGAGACGCTTGTCGCAATAGATCGGGAACGTTCCCGTCTGCGTCGGCATGAACGTGACGACGACCGTCTTGCCGGCGCCGACATCCTGCTCGACAGCCAGCTCCTTGACGATGAAATTGTGCGGCGTGATCGTGGTCACGCTCGTGAGGGTCAGCTCGACCGGCTTCCCGGCTTCGACGATCAGATGCGCCGGTTGATAGGAATAGCTGTCCAGCACGACCGTGGCCCGCTGGACGCCGTCCGCGGCGACCGGCACCACGAACAGAGGGGCGGGCGGAGCCGGCTCCGCCGCCCGGACGGTCGCCACGCCGAGCACGAACAGCACCATCATAGTGGTTCCCGCTGCACGAAGTCGTCGCATGGCCGCCTCCCCGGATGAGAAACTTCTAACAGGAAGGACGGGAAGCGGTCAATGTCGCCCTGGATTTTCGGGGACTTCCGGCGCCTTGACCTTTCGCCGGGAGGAGTTATTGTAGAAACCAACGCGCGGCGCCTTGTATTATAATGTCGTGCAGCAACATTCGTCCGATTCATCGGACGATCAGGCAGGGTTGAAGGAGGATGTCGATGAAGTGGCTTAAAGGTATCGGGTTGTTCCTGATCGCGAACGTTCTCATTTATCTGACGCTGTCGTTTACCGCCAACATCCTGATCAACGTCGTGTTGCCGTCCTTCGGCATCGATGTGCGCGGCGCCTTCAGCCAGCAACTGCTGGTCTGGTCGCTCGTGATCGGCTTCGGCGGCGCCTTTATCAGCCTGCTCTTTTCCAAGCAGATGGCGCGCGCCATGCTCGACTGCCAGCAGATCACTCAACCCCGCTCGCATGCCGAGCAGGTGATCTACGGCTCCGTCCAGGAGATCGCCCGGCGGCTGCACATCACCATGCCCGAGGTCTGGGTGTACGACTCTCCGGACCCCAACGCTTTTGCGACGGGCCCCAGCAAGAATAACTCGATGGTGGCCGTGTCGACCGGGCTGCTTCAGAATTTGAAAGAGGACGAGGTCAAAGCCGTTCTGGCCCACGAAATGGGCCACGTCTACAACGGCGACATGTTCACGACCACCGTCCTGGCGGGACTCATGAACACGTTCGTGCATTACATCAGCAACTTCCTGGCGAACATCGTGGGACAGCCTTCCGCCCAGGACCGGGAGGAAGGCGGCGCCGGGAATCCGATTCTGGCGATGGTCGTGTACTTCTTCCTGCAGATCGTGCTGTCCTTCCTGGCGATGCTGGTCGTCAGCTGGCATTCGCGCCGGCGCGAATATGCGGCGGACGCGTTCTCCGCGAAAGTGTACGGCAAGCAGGCCATGATCGGAGCGCTCCAGGGCATCGACCGATGGGTCAATCGAACGCAATTCGAGTACTCCAACCGGGATGCGCTCGCGACGATGAAAATCGCGGGCAAGACGTCCGGCGTCATGCATCTGTTTGCGACGCACCCGCCGATCGAGGCGCGGATCGCGGCGCTCGAACAACTGTAAATCGAACCGGGGAGGTCCTCATGCCGAAACTCGTCGCCGCTCTGTCGTTGTTCCTGCTCGGCAGCAGTTTCATGATCGGCCTCCCCGGCACCCGGGCGGAACAGGAAGGACGGCTCATGGCCGCGAAAACGACGAGTCTGTACGATTTCACGATGGAGGATATCGACGGGAAGCCGGTCAGCCTGGGCCGGTACAAAGGCAAGGTCCTGCTGCTGGTCAACACCGCCAGTTTCTGCGGCAACACGCCGCAGTACACGGACCTGGAGGCCATCTACGAGCAGTATCGCGACAAGGGATTCGAAGTGCTCGCCTTCCCCGCCAACAACTTCGGCCAGCAGGAACCGGGAACGAACGCGGAGATCAAGGGCTTCTGCCTCACGAAGTACAGCGTGAGCTTTCCCCTCTTCAGCAAGATCAGCGTCAAGGGTTCGGACAAGCATCCGCTCTATCGGTACCTGACGGAGCAGAGCCCCTTCCCGGGCGAAGTGGAATGGAATTTCCAGAAGTACCTGGTGGATCGCTCAGGCAATGTGGTGGGACGCTTTCACCATCGAACCAAGCCGCTCTCCCCTGAAATCGTCAAGGAAGTCGAACGAGTGCTGGACGGTCGGCCCTAACGCCCGGCCGTCACCCCGGCTTGTAGAAGCTGATGTGCCGGCGGTATTCTTGAATGGCGGCGCCTAACGCGGCCGAACCTCGGGGAATGTTCGCCTCCAGCGTTTCCTCAATCGCGGGATCGTCGATCTCCACATCATACCGGTCCTGAACGTTCGTCCTGACCGGCCCGGCCGTCACGTCCCGGGGCATGAAGATCTCCTTCCAGACTTCTTTCTCGACCAGACAGACGTCGCGAAACCGCTCGTACAACAGCGTCAGTTTTTCAGGATCCGTGACTTTGACTCGCTCGCCCATCGCTTCGTTCCCTCCACACTACTGACTATGATCGTGCCCGCACCCGCCCCCTTCACCGTCCGGCATCCGGGAAGGCGCCGGAATCCCCGTGACATTCAGCGGCGTGGGATCGGGGCTGGAGCGCCCACCGCCCCGGACTTCGCGGCAAACGAGGAAAAGTCCGGGCAATCGGGGCGTCGCACTCGCGGCATTCCAACAAGGGCGCGGCGGAAACCGCCTGGACGTACTCCATCCGTTTGGAGCAGGGCGGTTGCCGCCGGCATCGTTCGGCCAGGTATTCGTATATGGGCATGGGGTGATCTACCTCGACGGGAGGAACTGTCGTTCAGGGTTTTCGCGATCCGCCGGCCGGAATCGATTCGACGATGGAAAACCGCATCGTTCCGACCTGATTCGCGGCATGGAACGGCTGCTGTCCCAGCGGCGTAATGAACAGCTTGACCTGGTAGGTCCCGACCGGCCACTTGTCCCCGGTCCGCTTGAGCTCGAGAAACCCGTACCGCTCGTGCCCGGGAACTTCAAGCGTGTCTCTGCCCATCGGTTCAGCGGACACCATTCCCCCGGCGCCTTCGAGAAACCATTGCGCGCTGAACTGAGCCGGGTCCTCGAGCGGGGCCACTTCGAACACAATATAGACGGCCGGCTGGTCCGGCGTGAAAACCGACGTCGGCTCGACGGGCTTGAGTCTCGGATCCTGAGTGTACCACCCCTTTCGTCCGAAACTGTCCCACTCCACGTCGTAGCCCTTGGCCATCTTGATCCAGGTAAACAGGGACTGCGGCACCCCTTTCTTCTGGTCGTCAAACGAAGGGCTTTGAGTCGGATCGATTTCCGTCGTGGTTTGTTCTTTCGGTACGACAAGATCCTTCGCCTCCGCCGGAATCCCGCCGCCGGCCGGCAGACTTGACGCCAACAGAAGGCCTACGAACAGCCTCCGGCACCGGAGCCGTTTCTGTGCCCCTGACATCATCATGGCTTGCGCCGGCCTTTCGTCTTCATTAATGGTAACGAGACTTCGGAAACGGGTCAATAACCGGCTTTGTCCCTGCCGGACCGGTTCGTTAGGGAAACCCGGCGGACTGTGTTACGCTGAAACGCAACCCATCGGAGCCGACGAGTCATTACCGTGAGTCTTCCGGAATCCGCCTCTTTCCCGATCGAGTCCCAAAGCCGGTCACGCAGCCGCGAGATCACCGAGGAGAGCCGTCGATACGGCCTCAGGGACGGGGCCTGCCAGGCCGTGACGCAAGGCAGCGGGGAGCAATATCTCTCCGCCTTCGCGCTGCTCCTCCACGCCAGTCCCTTTCAGCTGAGCCTCCTGTCGGCCCTGCCTCAGTTGATCGGCACGGGGGCTCAAGTCGCCTCGGTGAAACTGCTGCGCCGGTTCCCCGACCGCAGGGCGCTCATCCGCGCGGGCACCATCGCCCAAGCCTTGGCCTGGATTCCCATCGTGCTGTTGCCGTTGCTGTTCCCCGAATTCGGTCCCTGGCTCGTCATTCTGGGTGCCGCGCTCTACTTCGCCTGCACGCAATTCACCACGCCGACGTGGAACAGCTTTATCGCCGACCACCTCGACCAGCATGAGCGGGGCGCGTACTTCGCGCAACGGGCCAAAATCATGGCCGGCCTCAGCTTTGTCGCGCTGTGCGCCGCGGGGATGCTGCTGAGTCTGTGGCAGCAGCATCCCCTGGCCTGGATCGGGTTTGCGCTGATCTTCACCGCGGCAGGCGGCGCGCGATGGCTCTCGGCCCTCGCGGTCACCCGCGTGCAGGACATCCGGCATCCCGCGCAACACCATGTCCGCCAAAGTTTCCGCAGCTTTCTCGGCACCACCGGTCGAAGCTTCCGCCGGTTTCTGCTGTTCTCCGGCCTGATGCACGCGGCGGTGCTGATCGCCGGGCCGTTCTTCGTCGTCTATATGTTGCGGGACCTGCATTGGTCCTATCTGGTCTACGGCGCCTGGCTGGCAGCCGGGATTCTGGGACAACTGGTCACGCTCGGAGCCTGGGGTCGGTTCGGCGATCGCTTCGGTAACAAGGCGCTCCTGGCCGTAACGGGCTTCATGGTGCCGTTCCTTCCGATGCTGTACCTCGTGAGCGCCAACCTGGGCTTTCTCCTGGTCGTGAATTTTCTCGGCGGGGTCACCTGGGGCGGGCTGGCGCTGGGGCTGCAAAACTATGTATTCGACGCCGTGCGACCGGAGGATCGTGCGAAGGCCGTGGCCACGTCCAGCACGCTCAACGCGATGGGCTGGTGCCTTGGCGCACTGGTGGGAAGCCGGCTGGTCGACACGCTGCCCGCCACTATCGAAACCGCGGCCCTCTCGCTCCGACTTACATCGAACCTGCCGCTGGTGTTCTTCATCTCGGGGGTCTTGCGGTTGCTGGTCTCGGCCGGCCTCCTTCGAACCTTTCACGAGGCGCGTTCCGTCGAACGGGCAGCCCCGCATGAACTGCTGCGGGAGCTGCCCCTGCTCAAGCCCCTCACGCAACTGCTGGCGGGATCTCTGTCCCGGGCCTGCAAGTAGGGAGACGGCCCCCTACCGGGCAGCAGGCGGCTGAACCACTCGCTCCCGCTCTTCCTGTTTCAGCTTGTCGAACGTCTGGTCCGCATGGCTTCGCACCTGATCCGGTGTCGGCTGGGCCAGCGGTTTCGGCTGCTCTTTGGTGCAGGCGGCCGAAGCCGCCAACAGCCCGCCGGCGACCAGCATCACGATCCCTTTGCCCACGACTCCCCCGACGGTCTTGCGATCCCTCATGGTCCCCTCCTTGCGAGAAACAGCTGACGGCGCGTCCCATCATACTCTTCGTCCGTTTCCAACTCCACCTGTGGCCGCGCCTCCGGACTCTTCGATTGACTGGGCCGAACCGACAGGATATTCTCAGCCACCGCACATTCCACCATGCGAGGACTCGATGTCGCTCCGCGACCGCCTGACCGAAGATCTCAAACTGGCCATGAAAGCGCGCGATCAGCTGCGGATGGACGTCATCCGCATGATCAAGGCCGCCGTGCTGAACAAAGAAGTCGAGATGAAAAAAGATCTCGACGATGCGGAAATGAGCCGCATCATGACCACGATGATCAAACAACGCAGGGAATCGGTGGAACAGTACGAGAAAGGCAACCGCGCCGAACTCGCCGCCAAAGAACGCCAGGAAATCTCGATCATCGAGTCCTACCTCCCCAAAGCGCTCTCGGCCGAAGAACTTGCCGGGATCGTCGATACGGTCATCCGCGAGACCGGCGCCGGGTCCGCCAAGGACATGGGCGCCGTCATGAAGGCCGTCATGGCCCGTCTCGCCGGCCAGCCGGTGGACGGCAAGCAGATCAGCGACCTCGTCCGTTCCAGGCTGAAATAGCACGCTTTTTCATCTGCTATACTTGAGCCGTGCGCCACGGGCGCATCCATTACGCCACTTCACGTAGGACTTCCGTGAGCATACTCATCGTCGACGATTCACCGGACCAGCAGGCGCTGCTCCGCTCCATTCTCGGCAAAGCCGGGCATCACGACGTCGTCGGCGCCGATTCGGCGAAATCCGCGTCGGCGGTGCTCAACCTGGAAGGGGACGCGCCCACCCGGAAGATCGATCTGATCCTCATGGACGTGCTCATGCCGGAGCAGGACGGGGTGGAGACCTGCCGGCAGATCAAGACGTGCGCGCACCTTCAGGACGTTCCGATCATCATGGTGACGGCGGCGAACGACCTGAGCAATCTCAAGGATGCCTTCGCCGCGGGCGCCACGGATTACATCAGCAAACCCGTCAACAGCATCGAGTTGCTCGCACGCGTCTCGTCGGCCCTGAAGCTGAAGAACGAGATGGACCGGCGCAAGAACCGCGAACTCGAGCTGCGCCGCAGCAACGAAGAATTGCAGCGGGCGCTGCGCGAAGTGAAGGTCCTGCGCGGCCTGATTCCGATCTGCGCCTCCTGCAAAAAAATTCGCAACGACGGCGGCTTCTGGCAGCAACTGGAGGAATACCTGAGCGACCATTCCGAAGCCGAATTCAGCCACGGCCTCTGCCAGCCCTGCATCAAAAAGCTTTACCCTGGTGTTTACCAGGATTAGCTGTTAGGATTTTCTCGTACTACCGCACCAATTCGAGGCGCTATCCCCATGAGCATTCTTATCGTCGACGATTCGCCGGACGACCGGACCCTCCTTCAGTCGATTCTCACGGCTGCGGGCTACGAGGAGATCCTCGTGGCCGACTCCGCGGCAACGGCCTTCCGCCTCCTGGGACTCGACGGCGGCAAGCACGGCGCCGCGCGCGTCGATTTGATTCTTATGGACATCATCATGCCGGAGATGAACGGCATCGAAGCCTGCCGGCAGATCAAGGCTGTGGAGCGATTCCGCGAGACCCCGATCATGATGGTCACGGTCAAGACCGATCCGGTCGATCTGCAATTGGCCTTCGCCGCCGGTGCGCTGGACTACATCGGAAAGCCCATCAACAAGATCGAACTGCTGACCCGCGTCCGCTCGGTCCTGCGGCTCGTCCACGAGATCGAACGGCGCCGGGCCCGCGAGCAGGAACTGCTCGAAGTCATGCGCCAGCTCCAGGAAGCCAACCAGATGCTCCTGCGGCTGTCCTGTCTCGACGGCCTGACCGGCATCACCAACCGCCGGCAGTTCGACGACTTTCTGGATCAGGAATGGCGCCGCGCCGTCCGCGAATCGACACCGCTCTCGCTGATCATGCTCGACATCGACCGCTTCAAGATCTACAACGACTCCCAGGGGCACACCGCCGGAGACGAATGTCTCCGACAGGTCGCCAACGCCATTTCCGGCGCCGTGAACCGCCCGGGAGACCTCGTGGCCCGCTACGGCGGCGACGAATTCGTCGTCGTCCTGCCCGGCACCACCACGGAAGGCGCAGCGCAGGTCGCCGAATCGCTCCGCCGGCGCATCGAATCGCTCGGTATCGCCCACGCCGAGGGCGACAACATGACCATCAGCGTGGGATACGCCAGTACGATTCCGAGCCGGACCGCCTCCCCCACCGATTTGATCAAGGCCGCGGACCAAGCCCTCTACCAGGCGAAGCAGGAAGGCCGCAACCGGGCCAAGCAGGCCGGCATCCTCACCCTTGTTCCCCACTCGGACGACGACTAAGCGTCGGCGGCCGGCCCCCGCTGCGCACCGATCATGCCTCGATCTCTCACGCCATCCCGAACCAAGACCGGCCGGAAGGCCCGGCGCCGGAACGATCCGGCCCTGCTCCTGGCGCGCTACCAGGACACGCTCCGAACGCTCGCACAGAGCGACGCGCTCAACAGCGGCGACCTCCCCCGGGCCTTTCAAGCCATCACTGAAGCCTGCGGGGCGCTCCTGGCGGTCGAACGGGCCGGCATCTGGCTGTACGATCCCGAACGCGCCTCGATCAGGTTGATCGACCTCTTCGAAGCGCGGAGCCGCCGCCACAGCGCCGGTTTCGTCATCACGTCGTCGGAATACCCCGCCTATTTCCGGGCGCTCGCCACCGAGGAACATGCGATCGCCGCTCATGACGCGCACAAGGATCCCAGAACCAGGGAATTTGCCCGCACGTATCTCTCTCCCCTCCGCATCGGCGCGATGCTGGATGCCCCGATCCGGCAGAAGGGACAGGTCGTCGGCGTTCTCTGCTCGGAACACGTCGGCCGGGCGCGGCGGTGGAACGTCTATGAAAAAGAGGTGATCAGCTCCCTGGCCACCATGACCACCCTTGCGCTCGAAGCGGCCGAACGGCGGGAGACCGAAACCGCGCTGCGCCTGGCGAAGGAAGCGGCGGAGGTGGCGAGTCGGGCCAAAAGCGAATTCCTGGCCAGCGTCAGTCATGAGATCCGGACTCCCATGAACGCCATCATCGGCATGGCGGATCTGTTGTGGGACACGGACCTCACTCCCGATCAGCGGAAATACCTGCGCATTTTCCGGCGCGCCGGCAGCAACCTGCTGCACCTGATCAACGACATCCTCGATCTCTCGAAGGTCGAAGCCGGCCATATCGAACTCGAATCGATCGACTTCGATCTCAGCGACTTGATCGAGAAGTCCATCGAAATTCTCGCGATGCGGGCGAACGAGAAGGGCATCGAACTCGCGTGCCATCTGGCTCCCGACGTTCCCTGTTCGTTGATCGGGGATCCCAACCGGCTCCACCAGATTCTGGTCAACCTCATCAGCAACGCCATCAAATTCACGGACCAGGGATCCGTGGTCGTCGAAGTGGCGAACGATCCGGACCACCCCGAGCCGGGCGCCATCCGGTTTTCCGTGACGGACACGGGCATCGGCATTCAGCGCGACAAGCTGGCGAAGATTTTCGAGAGCTTCACCCAGGCCCACGCCTCCATCACCCGCAAGTACGGCGGGACCGGATTGGGCCTGACCATCTCCAGGCAACTCGCGGAACTCATGAACGGCAGAATCTGGGTGGAGAGCACGGTCGGGCAAGGGAGCACCTTCCACTGCCTCGTCCGGTTGAACGTGAAGAGGGGCCAGGGAGCCGCGCGCCCCGCCCCGCCGATCGACCTGCATCACCTGCCCACGCTGGTCGTGGACGATCATCCCGCCAACCGCATGATCCTGACGGAAACCCTCTCCGCATGGGGCGCGAAAGTGACGGACGCGGCCAACGGCCGGGACGCCCTGGCGGAACTACAGCGCGCGGCGGCATCCGCCCGGCCCTACCGGCTGCTTCTGCTCGATTGCCGCATGCCGGGCATGGACGGGTTTCAGGTGGTCGAGGAGATCCAGCGGTCCTCCGGATTGAAGGACCTCACGATCATCATGCTCGCGTCGGACCACTGGGCCGACGACATCGCCCGCACCTACGACATGGGCCTCGGCGGCTACCTCACCAAGCCCATCAGACGTTCGGACCTGCTCCAGACCGTCAGCATCGCCCTCGATCGCACCCGGGGCGTGCCCGCCGCGCCGGCCCCTGCGGCGCCTCCCGCTCCGTCATCGTCGAGGCCCCTGCACATTCTCCTGGTGGAGGATTCGCCGGACAATCAGATGCTGGTGCGGTCGTATCTCAAACAAACGCCCTATCAGCTCGACGTGGTCGACCACGGCGGGATCGCGGTCGAGCAATTCAAGCAAGGACACTTCGACTTGATTTTGATGGATATGAACATGCCCGTCATGGACGGGTACGAGGCGACGAAGCGCATCCGGGCATGGGAGCAGGAGCACGATCTTCCGCAGACTCACATCATCGCGCTGACGGCCCTCGCGCTGAAAGAAGAGGGAGAGAAGATCTTTGAAGCCGGCTGCAACGCGCACATGACCAAACCCATCAAGCGCCAAACGCTGCTTCAGGTGCTCCAGGCCTGCAAAGGACATCGGGCGGCATGACATCAGCGCAAGGCGGCCGGCGCAGGGAACGAATCGTCGTGTATGTCGACCCCGACCTGGAAGAACTCGTCCCCGGATTTTTGGAGAACCGTCGGAAGGACGCGGTGACGCTCGAGACCGCGCTGCAAGGCCACGACCTGAAGACCGTGCGCCTGCTGGGACACCGCATGAAGGGAGACGGCGGCGGCTACGGGTTTCAACAGATCAGCACGATCGGCGAAGCCCTGGAGCAGGCCGCCATCCGGGAAGACCTGACCGTCATCCGGCGGCAGACCGCCGCGCTCGCCGATTTCCTCGCTCAAGTCGACGTGGTGTACCGGAGGTAGCCCGCAGCGGGCCATCACGGAAGGACCCCTGTCGCTTAACTCCCGCCGCCGGAACCCACCCCGAGCGCTTTCACCGATTCACGCGCCGCGGTCCTGGCCTTGATGGCAGGATTGAGCAGCAGTCCCGGATCCGCATGCCGGCCAAGCTCAGACACCCGACGGCAATGATGGATGACTTCGTTCAGGGAGGGCATGACCCGAGCCGCACGGGGGTCCGACGGAGCCAGCTGCGTCAAGAGACCTTCGGCATGCCGCGCCGCCTCGCCGCAATGATGCACGATGGCATGGGCATCGCCCATACCGCCGTGGGCGACCATCTCTTCGACGTTTTTCAGCAGCCCGTCGCTCTGCTCCCGCAGGCTCGTTCCCGCCGATGCGTGACCGGTGGCGGCCGGTCCGGCGAGCGGCGACCCTACCGCAACCAGCGCGCCGAAGACGCTTGCGAGCAGAATGCGTCTGTGGCCGGTCCGACGTGGATCCACTTCGTTCGTCCTAGTATCGTCCGCGCGGCTCGATCCGCGAGGAGGTGAGTTCCCGATACACGCGATGGAACTCTTCCGTGGTCAACGTCGGATCCTGGAGCCGGGCGAGATTCTCCCGGTCGATGGGATACTCCACCGTATCGTCGTAGTTGGAGGAAGCGATCGTCACAAACCGAGGCGGGAACAACCGCTCGGGCAACAGGATCCCCACTCCCAGATTGTACTTGAGCGCCAGCCGGATGACCTCCCGCGCCTTGTCCGCGGGAACCTCGCGCCCCAAACCGATGTTCTGCGGCGGTTGGCCCATCCGCGCGAACTGGAAATGGACGTTCGTCATCCCCGCCCGGGCAAATTCCTCGGTCAATGCCGGCACCTGGGTTCGATACTGATTGGCCAGCACCACCTCCACACGACTCACTCGGGGGACCGGATCCGTTTCGGCGAAGGCGCAGACAGCCCCCACGGCAGCGAGAAAAGCGGCCACCATCACCCCGAACGTATGTCGCGAGAGGTTCATCGGATTATCGCGCCTCAAAGCTAAAAGCCACCGACGTACTGCCGTTTTCCGTGACCGTCACCTCTTGCTCCTTCTCCCCGAGGATCGGATGCCAGGCCTTGATCCGATAGGTCCCGGCCGGAAGATCCCCGATCGAAAACGTCCCCTCCATTCCCGTAACCGCGTAGTACGGGTTCTCCACGGCAAGCCCGTGACCCTGCATGTACGGATGCATGCCGCATTGCATGATGACGCCGCGGCGATTGCCCGTGAAACGAATCGTATCGCGCGTCCCGGCCTTGGTCAGAGCCGGCCGGTGGAACATGATGAAGATGTGCTCCCGCTCCCGTTCGTAAATCTGCAAGTCGTGGGACACCGAATCCAGGTTGACCACGCTGAGCGGCCGTTCGTTTCTCACCACCGAGACAAACGGCACGAATTGACACATATTCGCTTCGAGCTTCGTCTCCTGCAGGTCGAACGGCTTCCCCTTCTCGACACCTTCGATCGTCACGATGACATCTTTGAGGCCCTGCTGCGCGCCGACCGACACCTCACGGAGCAACCGATAACCCGATCCGTCGGAGAGCGCCCCGCAATAGGCCCGGTCGTAATACCGACGCAGCTCGAACCGCTGGGGTTCAGGAATGTCGCCGGTAAAGCGGACCGTCCCGGCGACCGTCCCGCCGTTGGATACCGCCGTTTCTTCGTACGCCGGCGCCGTCGTCGGGACGATCGCACCGGTCGTCAGAAGAACGGCGCTCAAGAAACAGCTCCTGAACCGACTGGTCTGTACTATCATGTTCACCACCATTGGAAAATGGATGAGGGAGCATTCCTGCTCCCCCATGGTCGGGGTGATTGTGACCGGCTTTGCACTTGTTGCGCGGCGTCCATGCCAAAGCATGGACGCCGCCTGACGCTGTCTTACCGACCGGCCGTGGAGGTTCTGGTGGGCACCGCGCCCCCGTTCTCCTGCTCAGCCGTCTTGGTCTGCGGAACCTGAGGGGTCAACGGCAGAATCCGTTGATCCTCGACCGGCAGCACTTTGAAGAGCCCCCATTGTCCGGCGTTGGCGAACGCCGGCCGCTGGTTTTTCCACAGGTAGTCGCCGACGATCTTGTTCGGGCCTCCGGCGCCGCCCGTGAGATGGGCGTTGATGATCTCGGACCCGCCGAACTCCATGGTGCTGACCTGGTCGGCGCCCTGCATGTAGGGTTCATGCGGCCACTCGTGGCCGTCCACCGTGAACAGCTGCACCTGCTCGCTGAAGGCGCCCAGGACGTGGATCGTCACCGGATCGCCGACATGCGCCTGCAGCAACGGGGTCGTGGGCGTATCGCCGGCCTTCACGCAGCTGAAGACCTCGGACACGTCGCAGCCCTTTTCCGCCCGCCAGGCGGTCGGTTCCGAGCGGTAGTTCACCGCCGTGATGCCGGCCACCTGCTGGATGTAGGGCATGAAACTGACGCCCACGATGTTGTCCTCGTCCTGGAACATCAGCGAGAAGTCCCGGTAGTTCTTCCGGTTCTCGTTGCCCGGAACCGACCGGTCAACCAGCACATCGGCACGCCAGCTGCTCTTCATCGTGATATCCTCGCCGGTCATCGGGTCGCGGTAGCGCGAGCCCTTCGGACCGACGATGATGGAACCGAACAGGCCGTTCCGCGGATTTTCCACCACGTTGCCCCAGTCCTGAATGAGGGCGGCCAGCTCTCCGTACTGCGGATGCGCATAGTACGTATAGGTCTTGCTCTGCCCGGGAGCGACCGTCTGGTCGCCCGGATTGTTCCCCACGTTGGCGCCGAACGAATCCTTCGGATCGAACGCCATCATATCGACGTGGAAACCGGCCCGTTCCTTGGCCATTTCATTCTTCAGATTGATCTTCACGCAATCGCCGACGTTCACGTGCAGGGTCAGCGGGCTCGGCCGCAAATCGCCCGACTTGACCCGCCCGCGATCGCCGTCGAGCACGTACATCTTCCCCTGCTCGTTTCCGAAAACCATCTTCCGCTCCAAATCCACTTCCATCACGCCCGGCGCCCCTTCATGGTACCGGATGGTCTGGTCGATCGCGGAGACGTTGAAGGTCTTCACCGGCGCGTCCGCCGGACAGACCGAGGGCGCGGACTTCTGGATCCGCTCGCGATTCGGCAGGGGCTTCAGATCCCCCTGCAGTTCATCGAACACCCGGAAGAGTCCCCAGCTGCCTTCCGCGAAGTGGGACGCGCGGCCGCTGTAGTAGAGATAGTCGCCCGCCATCTGTTGCGGGCCGCCGGCCGCCGGAATGGCCGGATCGTAGCGTTCGCCGATCGCCAGATGGATGGTGCTGCGCGGCATCGCCGTGGTGCCGTACCGTTCCATCGGGAACCAGTGGCCCGTCACGTGCCACGTGTGCACTTCGTTGGCGGAACCGACCAGCGCGCG
>DIHJ01000012.1:0-30239 GCA_002420105.1 Nitrospira sp. UBA5699 | reverse complement strand
CCGTGAATCCCGGACACGAAGAGCTTCGACGGGTCCGGATTGTTGGCGAGGCGCACGCTCAACGGCTCCACACGCATGCTGTAGCCGCTGCCGGTCGTGGCTTCTCCGCCGTTCAGGAACCACATCGCGGACTTGTTGATCCGATCGGGGAACTGGTGCGACGGAGGTCCGTCGACCGTGACCGCGCCCAGTCGCGCCTGCGGATTGTCGGTGCTGATCAATTCCGCCGTGCGGGCGTTGCTGTCCATGATATGCATCATGACTTCGCGGAAACTGCCCCGGATATGGGCCGAGACCGGCTCCAGGGTGTGGATGTCCGCGATGGGGCCGCTTCGGATTTCCTTCCCGGTGACCGGGTCATGATAGGTCGAGCGCGGCGGCTCGGTGATGAACGCGGAGAACAGGCCGTGGCCCCAGGTATCCGTCCCGAAGACGTGATCGTGCCAGTAGACCGTGCCGAGATCCGCGTCCACATACCAGCGCTCGCGGATGAACTCGACGCTGGCGATGTCGTTCTTCTTGTGCGCATATTTCAAAGGAGCATCGAAGGTGATCGTGTTGCCCTTGATCTCCTTGATCCGCGCCACCTCGAAGTACTTCGGATCGTCCATGCCCACGCCGAGCTCCGTGTTGACGTGGAACTTGGACGAGTTCTTCACCGTAATGCTGCGTGCGCCGGCTTTGCTGTCCGCCGTCATCACCGTGTTGCCCGGGAGGGGCATACCCTTGTCCGGCTGCGGATCTTCCAGCATGGTGAAGGCCCGCAACGACATGTCGTACGAGAATCCGATCGTCGGACCGTCCGACGCACTCGTGTCGAACTGGAAGAAGTGCGGATGGAGGTTGATCTTGTTCGCCCATCCCGTCCGCGCATCGTCCGGGATTTCGTTCTTGAAGATCACGTCGACGCAATCATGCACGTTGCCGCGAATCACCAGGGGAACCTGCTTCTTGGGATTCTTGCGGACTTCTTCTTCCTCTTCGTGCAGCACGTAGATCATGCCGATCGGGTCCACGATCGCGGCGGACTTCGGCGTCGCCGGCTTGAGAGTGATCGGCAGCGTGATCGAGTGGATCGTGAAGAACTTCCGCGGAGCATTCTCCGGACAGAGGCTCCAGGGCCCCTGCTCGCCCGGCTTCGCCTGTTCTGTGCTTCGGGTCCCGTCTTCGCGAACCCGGAAGGGCTCCAGCCAGGGCGCCCCGCCGTGATTCGGCGCGAACGGAGGCCGCTTCCCGAGGTGCGGACGCAGCCAGGGAAACGCCAGCTTGCCGGTTTGCGGATCGAAAGTGATCGCCGGACGCTCGTTCGGCGTCGGCGACACATAGTCCGCCCACTTGTGCGGCGTTTCCGGTTCGTTGAGGGCCTTCGTGCCGTCCCACTTCCAGTTCACGACCGTCGCATCGTGGGCCTGGGCCTGCTTCACCTGATCCTCGGTCTTGCCGGGCAAGCCCTGCGGCGGCAGCATGTATTCGACCCAATCCTTGATCGACACCTTGACCGGATTGGCCTTCCAATCCGTCTTGTCCTTCGTGATTTCGTACTTCTTGCCCCCGTACCAATCGACCGTCGTGCCGACCAGCTTGTCCGAGCTGACGGCGGGCTTGATCTTGCCCTTCCGGTCCGGCAGTTCGACCAGCGGCTTCATCACGTCGGTCTGGAAGCCCGGAGTCTGTAGCGTGTTGTAGACGCGCCAGAATCCCCACATTCCCGTCACATAGTGCTGCGGAATGTGACAATGGAACACGAACTCGCCGGCGAGGGCCTGCAAACCGCCGGATCCGCCTTCGATGACTTCGTCGTAGATTTCGGAAGGACCGATCGATTGTACGTCCAGCCGATCCGACGTATCGCTGATGGCCGGAAACTTCACGGGACCGTTCTTGGAGAGCGTCGGATCGAGCTTGCTCGTGCCCGGCTGTCTGGCCCAGCGGATCGACCCGCCGTGCAGGTGATGGGAGTGCACGATCTCGGAACCGCCGATCATGCGGAACTTGGCCGGATCGCCGAGATAGGAACGGGGAATCGTGGTCGCCGGATCGCCGAACGTATAGGAGCCGTAGCCCTGGGATTCGTCGGCGAACCCGACCAGATGCGCCTGCAGCTCCAACCGCTCGCCGTGCGGTTCGCTGCGATAGTTCAGCAAGCGGGCGGCGGGCCGATAGGTGTCCGTATGCGCGTCTCGCTGGGGCAGCATGTCGCCCTTGCGATCCAACAGACGGAACGTTTCGTCACCGGCCTCGTGATAGAAGATGACGAATTCGCGGAAGTCGGAGCCGTTCGCCACATCGATCATGGCCTCCCACCCGCTCTTCATCTCCTCCGCCGTGAAGGGGCTGAGATAGCGGGACCCGCGCGGCTCGACCACGAGCGAACCCAGCATGCCGAGCGAGTACTGATCTCTGGTCGCGTGGCTATGGAACGCGCGGCCGCCCTCCTGCAGATCGATGGGGATGTACCATTCGAACTCGCCGGACTTCCCCGAGGCCACCAGGGCATCCGGGTTATTGGCGGTCGCCGGCTTGCCCGTGCTCGCGACGAGCATCTGCGAGCCGTTGATGATCATGTTCGTCGGTTCGCCGGCAATCTCGTTGCGCAGGGTGATCCGAAGGCAATCCCCCTGGTTCGCCCGGATGACCAGCGGCTGGATCAAATCGCCCTGCAACCCGTTCGAGACCGCGCCGCCGGCAAACGTCGGGTCTTCACTCTCCCGAGCCGCCTTGTTCTTCGCTTCTTCCTCGCGCACGCCCGGCACCTGCTCGGTCAGCGCATACATGTAGCCCGGATAGAAATCGCCGAACCGGTTGACGGTAATTTCCACGTTCATCGCCGTCACGTCGTAGGAACGGACCGGTGCGTTGGCCGGGCAGCGGGCCCCCTGGGTCACCTGCACTTTTTCCGGATCCTCCGCGACGAGGAGCACGCCCTGCTGCATCGCGTGGGCCCCGGCCCCCTGGAACGGACCCTTCGTCTTGACCTCCCGCTCGATCTGCTCGATGGCCTTGGACATCTTGTCCTGCAACACCGGACCGGCCTGCGCATGGACAGGGGTCGCCAGATCGGCATGCCCGTCGGCCGGGACATGCGCGTCGTGCGACATGGCCGCCAGCGCCGGCATCGCCCCTGCCAACCAGAGACAGGTCGACAGTCCTACCGTTCGCGCCCGTACCCACTTCCTTGATGCACCCATAGGTTCAGCCTCCTCAATCAACGGGTCAACATACGGTTCACTGGAACTCACCTGGACTCGGACAATTTAAAGTCTGGCGAAGGCCAACTTTCATCGGAGGGATCATCAGGAGGCCAGTCCATCTTTTCCCATTCCTCCGCCAGACAGTTGTCAGATTCATGTTCGTTGTTCGACGACGCACGAAATCGGACGGGAAGCAAAGCAAATGTCGTTCCCGAACGCCCCCGTGAGCCGTTGTGCCGAATTCTCTGGATTTCATGACAATCCAGACACAGAGACAGACCAGACGATGGGGCGCCGACGCCCCATCCGAACGGAAGAGCCGCTCGCAAGTGCTTGATGTTGCGGAAATGACTGTTTGTCCAGAAGAAGAGACGAATGGGGCGGTGACGCCCCATCGGGAGAGAAGATCAAACCGGCTAGCTAGAACGCATCGCGCAACCCGTGTTTCTTCACCATGCGCTCGATCGTCTTGCGGTCCACGCCGGCTTCTTTCGCGGCGCGGCCCATATGCCCGTCGTTCCGTTTGAGCAGGTCCAGGAGGAAACTGCGCTCGAACGATTCCACCGCCTGCTGTTTCGCCTGCTTGAATGAACCGCCGTCAGCCGGGAGCATGTCTTTCTCGACCAGGGCCTGCACCCGCTCCGGCAGATGCGCCCACGTGACCGTGGCCCCTTCGACCAGCACCGCGGCGCGTTCCATCACGTTCTGCAACTCCCGGACGTTGCCAGGCCAGGGATACCGCATGAGCAGGTCTGCGGCGGCGGGCTCGATCGTTGGAACGGTTCCTGCCCCGGGACGCACCCGCTCAACGAACCGCCGCACGAATTCGTTTGCCAGAAGCAGAATATCACCTTCGCGGGAGCGCAACGGCGGCAGGGCGATGGGAATCACGTTCAGGCGGTAATAGAGATCCTCGCGAAAGGTGCCCTTCGCGCACAAATCTTCGAGGTTCTGGTTGGAGGCCGCGATCACCCGAACATCCACCTTGATGAACCGGGTCCCCCCGACCCGACGAACCTGCCGTTCCTGCAACACCCGCAACAGGCGCGCTTGCAGATTGGCGCTCATCCCGCTGACTTCGTCGAGAAACACCGTCCCGCCGTCCGCCGCTTCGAACAGCCCGGGCTTTGCGATATGGGCCCCGGTAAAGGCCCCTTTTTCGTGGCCGAACAGTTCGGACTCGAGCAGAGAATCGTGCAGCGAGACGCAGTCCACCGGCAGGAAGGGACGGTCGGCCCGCAGACTCGCCTGATGGATCGATCGGGCGAACAATTCCTTGCCCGTCCCGCTCTCTCCGTACACCAGCACGTTGGAATCCGTCGGAGCCACTTTGCGCGCGAGGGCCACCACGGCTCTCATGGCCGCGCTGGTCCCGACGATCCGCGCCGCATCCTCCTGTCCTCCCGGGGATGCCTTCCTCGACGAGGGAAGCGGAGGCGGAGGAGCAACGGCGGCGGCAGAACGGTCCGATTCGAACGCGCGGCGCACCACCTGCACCAGTTCCGCGCCCGTGAACGGCTTGGTGATGTAATCGAACGCGCCGTACCGCATCGAAGTCACGGCCGTCTCGATCGTGGCATGCGCTGTCAGCAGCACCACTTGCACGCCGGGATCGATGCGCTTGGCGGCGGCCAGGACTTCGATGCCGTCGAGTTTCGGCATCCGGAGATCCGTCAACACGAGGCCCGGACGCTCCCGTTCGATCAGCTCCAGCGCCTGCCCCGGATCGGATGCCGCCACACAATCGTAGGGCACGCGGCTCAAGATTCGCCGGCAGTTCTCCAACGCGTCTTCTTCGTCGTCTACGATGAGTATTTTGCCTGCGATTCCCATCTCGCCTCTTCCTCCATGCCGGTCCTGCGCCCCACCGTCGGCAGGATCACCGAGAAAAACGCGCCCGGCTCCCCGTTGCCGACCTCGATTTTCCCCCGGTGGTCCGCGACGATTCCGTAGGTGAGAAACAGTCCCAGTCCCGTCCCCTGCCCGGCCGGTTTGGTGCTGAAGAACGGATCGAACACGCGAGCGATAATCTCGTTCGGAATGCCGGGGCCGTTATCCGATACGGTGACCTGAACCCACGGTTGGCCGTCCATTTGCACCGTCGTCGTGCCGACCGTCACCAGGCCCTTGCTCCCCTGCGCGCTTACCGCATCGATGGCGTTGTTGACCAGATTGAGAATGACCGTTTCGAGCCGGTCGCGATCGCCCATGACGGGCGGCAGCGACTGCGCCAGGGCGCATTCGAGCCGGACAGACAGGGCCGACAGCCGTTCCCCTGCAATTCCGACGCAGGATCGCACCACGGCGTTGACTTCCACCGGCTTCAGCGTCGAGACCGTCCCGCGCGAAAATGTGAGAATGCTCTTGGTCACCCGGGAAATGCGCTCGGCTTGCGACCGGATCGTCGTCAGGTCCCGGCTCACTTCCGCAGGCATCGGAAGCCGCGCCGCGTCGGTCTCCATGCACTCGATGCGATTCAGAATGATCCCGAGCGGATTGTTGATTTCGTGCGCGATGCCGCTGGCGACTTTTCCCAGCGTCGCAAGACGCTCCGCCAGCTCAAGGCTTTGCATGTGTTTGGTGATCTCCCGGGTCTTCTCCTCCACGCGGCGGGCCAGATCCTCGTTGAGCCGCTCGAGTTCGCCCCGCGACGTCTTCAGCCGATCGGCCATCCGATGGACGGCTGCCGCCAGCTCCTCGAATTCATCGCCCGTATGGATATTGAGCGGACGGTCGTAGGTGCCCTGGCTGATCGCTTCGACACCGGTTCGCAGAATCTGAATCGGGCTGGCGATCCGGGCCGCGACGTAGCGGCCGATGGCCCACAGCAGCCCCAGCATGACCAACCCGATGGCGGCCAGATTTCTCAGCTGATCCCTGATCGGCGCGTAACTCTCCACCGGCTGTTGCCGCACGAAAATGTGCCACGGGTTATCGGGCAGCGTGAGCCCACGCACAGGGGCATAACCCACCACCGTGTCGATCGCCCCATGGCCATCGTCCTCCGCAATCCCCCACCCGGGCTCCGACGACACGATCATCGACATCAGCTGGCCGGGAATCCTGTGAGCCTGCCGGGGCAGGATGGGACAGACCAGCGGATTGCCCGCCGCGTCGAACAGCATGGCATGGCCGGTTTGTCCGATCCGGATCTGTTTGATCATGGCAAAAAGGGTGTCAAACCGGTACGAGGCTTTGACCGCCCCGATGACCGCATGCTGCCGGTCGTCGAGAATCGGCACCGCGATGTCGATCGTTTCCTCGGGTGTCCGGAATGAGCCTTCCTGAGCGGGAATCAATCCGCTGACATAGACCTGATCCGTGCCGCCCGCGCGGACCTGCTCCCACCAGGGCTCGTTCCCGAACGAGAAATGGTCCGGCTCCGAACTCGCCGCCACGAGAGCGCCGTACTGGTCCGTGATCAACAGCCCGACCACCTTGTCGCCGTCACGAACCTTGGTCTCCAGCAGAAAGCGGGAGAGTTCCGCATTCAACAGTCTGGCGGCGCTCCCGGCCCCCTTCTCCCACAGCTGCATACGGTCGGCGATGAGCAATTGCGCTTTCTCGCGATCCGCCGGATAGGCCTTGTTGGCCGCCTCGACCGGCTGCCGCACGCGCAAGGGCGCGGATCCGAGCAGCCGAACCCCCTGCACCTCGCTCTGCACCAGCATCGTCACGCGATCCGCCGCTTGAACCGCCACGGCCTGGAGATTTCCTCCGATGACGTCCCGCAGCGAGCGCATGCCCGACACATAGGCGAGGACGAGTCCGATCAGCAGCGGGATACACCCCACCAGCACGATGGCCCCGACGATGCGTCCTCGGATGGTCCTGATTTTCACGAATCCTCCGTCACAAGTGACACCATTGTAAGCAACGCGAGCGGAGAAACTCCAGAGGATGGGAAGGGAGTCAGTGAAGAAGGGGCGCAGCCGTCACTATCGCTGAGGGAATTCGCCCGCAATCCTCAACGACGACCGAGTCGCCGGCATGAGCGAACGAGGACGAGGGCAAGCAGACACTGGAGGGGTTTATCCGGCGGCGACTATAACGATACGGCTCAAAAGAGCCGCCGGCTTACACGAAGTGCGGTTTGGTGGAGGGCAGGCGTTTCTACCGTCGTTAAGCGACGCGCTTAACTTTGAAATTCAAGGGGTTGCGCTGATCGCATGAAGCCCCTAATCACGGACGATTGTAAATCTTCAGTTTGTGCCGGGACTGGGGGGCACCGCGCTTCCTGCTCCCGCCTCCGAATGGCTTTGCGTCTGCGTCGAAGAAATATGACGGACGATGCCTTGCTCATCAAACATCACGGTGAAGGAACTCACGTTGGAAGTGGCACCGCCCGCGAACAGCCCCACGATCGGAATGAATGTCGCCGCGTTTACATCCATGTTGATATGCGTGTAGCTCCACATTTCTACAGTAGAGAGCGTTGTCGAAGCCGGGAGGCCATAGAATCCGGCGAAGGTGCCAGAATGCTGGGAAACGGAGTTGGGCTGGCCGAGGATGCGGCGCACGTCGGCTTTGGTGGAAACGTTGAGCTTGATTTGTTCAATGCGGTTCTGATCGGCAACAGCGGGGTTGCCGCTGCTCACACACCCAGACAAGAGGAGGGCGAGCAATGGAACCGATATAGGAAGGCAACGAAACTGACCAATCCCGAAGTGCAATGGATACCTCGCTGCAAGGCAATTCTAGGGGGGCGTTATCGAAAGTGCAATGCTGCCTGCTAGGAAATGATGGTATTTCAAGCCGAGCCAGCACCCACACTGGGCCGCTGTGCGTAAGGCAAAGATTGACTTCAGGCCCTGAGAAAACGTAAGACCGCGAACCGCGGGGCAACGGTCGAGCTAGCTACTCGATCGGCGGGCGTTCCTGGCACTCGTGCCCCGCTCCCATCACAACCAGGGCATCCCCTCAGGAGGGAGGCCCTGTGTCTGGCGTCAACTAGATTTGAGGGCTGGCGACAATTAGAAGTGCAGGGGCCGTCCTCCGGTTTAGGGAGCCGTCCGGGCTCCGTCGGGTCGCTCGTCGTGCACGGTCATGTCTCCCCCGCTCTTCAGGTCTGGCGTGGCGGCGCCGGATGACGCCTGACTTCTCGCTTTCGCGGCTTGGGCTCGGTAGCTGGGAATCGGGAGTTCCAGAATCACGGCATGATGGACCACCCGATCCACGGCGGCGGCCGTGGTCATGGGATCTTTGAAGATCTGGTCCCACTACTGAAGACGAGATTGCTGGTGATCAGCACCGACCGGCGCTCGTAGCGTTCGGCCAGCAGGGTGAAGAGCACTTCCATCTCTTCGCGGTCCTGTTGCACATACCCGAGGTCATCGAGAATGAGCGCGTCAAAGCGATCGAGCCGTTTCAGTTCGGCCGCGAGGCGGAGATCGCGTTTGGCCGCGAGCAAGCGCTGGACGAGTTGGAAGGTCGGGGCAAAGAGCACGGGGCGCCGGTGCCGGACAAGCTCCAGTCCGAGCCCACAGACGAGATGGGGCTTGCCGGTTCCGGGATTGCCAAACACGAGCACATTGGTGGCCTGATCCAGGAACGCGCCCTCTCGGAGCGTCGCCACGGCGGTTCGAACTTTGGGCGGCAGTCGCGCGAGGTCGAACGTCGCCAGACTTTTGCCGCGTGGCAACTTGGCCTCCACAATCAGGCGTTCCACCCGACGGGCCGCGCGATCACTGGCCTCCTGCGTGGCCAGCGTCTGCAAATAGGCCTCATGCGATAACCCTTCGCGGGCGGCGTGGGTCGCCACGACCGCATACTCACGAGCAAAGGTGGGCAAGCAGAGCGCGCGCAGCAACACCGGCAGTGTCATCGTCGGTGTCGTCATCGGCCACCTCCCACCGCCTCAAGACAGGCGTCATAGACCGAGAGATCTGGCGGCGTGAGCGCACACGGCGGCACGGCGATCACGTCGGGCTGCACGAGGGCCTTCACCTGCATCGCATCCCAGCGTGTGCCGCCGTCGAGCAGCCGCCCCAGCACGGTCTCCACCTCGCACTCACTCGTGCGGGCGGCCAACTGGAGCAGGCGCACATATTCGACATCCGCCCGGCTCCCATGGCAGGCCGTGAGCGCGTCATAGGCCCGGCGGAATGTCGTGGTCGGATACAACGTGGCTTGATAGCGATACCGGGCGAAGGCACCGGGCTTACGCACCAGCGACCCAATCAGATGCCGATAGTCAATGGCGGCCTGCCCGCGCCCCCGCAGCCGGTCGATCGTCGCCCCCGCGTCGCCGGCCTACCGCACCTCAAGTCGTTCGGGATAGACCCGCACCTCCACCGTCTCGCCAATGAGCCGCGAGGCGACGGACTAGACGTTGTGACCGACCCGAATCATCGAGAAGCGATTGACCATCACCCGGAGCACGCGGAAATCCTCAAGACGCAGGGCTGGGAGGGGGCGCATGTGCGGGAGTTCGTCCTGGAGCTTCGCCTGGCGTCCTCGATTCCGCCCGGCAAGGATCGCCCGTAGAAACTGCGCATAGCGGGCCTGGCTCTCGAAGTCGCGGTGGCCCCGGAGCAGCAGCGCTTGCTCGACCGCCCGTTTGAATCGGTGATGGGCTTGTTCCACATCGCCATTCTCATGGCCGCGGCCGGGCGTGTTCGCGTCTGGCCGCACCCCAGCGTGCTCCAGCACCTGCCGATACCGCTCGTTGAAGGTCCGGCCGCCGTCGCGCAGGTCATGGGTGGCGGCCGACAAATTATCCGTCCGGTGGAGGGCTGGCACCCGGCCCAGTTCCCAGACGGCCGCTTGAAACCCGGCGATCAGCGCCTCGAAACTCTCGGACACACAGATTGCGCCGGTCTCCCAGTTCGAGTACGGGAGGACGAAGGGATAGAAGAGGTGATCGAATGGCTGGCCGTTGAGCGTGATGCCCAGTGCCCCCATGGCCGTGAAATCGCTCTGCGCATATTCGCCCGGTCGGTGGATTTGCGGGAACAGCACCTCCCGCTCGGGCCCGTGGGTAGCCCGCCAGCGCCGGACCCGGCGTTGCAACGTGCGGAGCTGGCCGTCGGTCAAGGGCGCCTCGGGCCGTCCCCGCAGGGTCTCGAAGATCGTGGTGGCCTCGAGTCCAGGCGCCTGGACCAACAGCGCTTCAATCTCCGACCACAACGCCGCAAAGGGATCGGGGCGCGTCCGATACTGCCGCGGGGCTTTCCGCTGACTGGGGAGTGGCCCCGTCCGATACCGCCGGGCCGTGTTCTCACTCATCCCTGCCCGCATGGCTGCTGTGGAAAGTGGTATGCCGGTGCCAAGTTCCATCATCAGTCTCCTTACTTGCCGGTCGGTGACCATTCGCCCTCCCTTGATAGAGCGAAGAGGGTACAGGACCGGCGGTGAGGAGGCGCGGACACCCCGCAGATCTAATTGTCGTTACCCCGCAATTCTAATTGTCGCTAAACACGCAATGCCCTCGCTGGCCGCCGGTTTGCTTCGTGGGACGCCTTGAACGCCTGGCTGCAGGAGTGGGCGGTGACGGTCGCGGATCAGCGCGTTCATGGGACGACGCATGAGCGGCCGATCGAGCGGTTCGCACGGGAGACGCTCACGCCGCTGGGCTCGCGTTCCCCCTATCACTATGAACGGGTGCGTCTGCGACGCGTTCCGGCCGATGCGCTCGTCGCCATCGCGGCCGCCCGCTATTCTGTGCCGGTGGAGTATGTCGGCACGACCGTCCACGTGCAGGAGAGCAGTCGCCACTATGAAATCTTCCATGGCGGGGTCTGCATTGCGCGGCATGCCAAGTCCACGCGCCATGCGGTGGTCATGGATCGGACGCACTATCGCGGGCTGCTGCGCGCGGGCGGACCCGCCGCCACGCCCCGGCCGCCCCAGTGGGATCCGGGGTATGGGGACCTCGGCGAGGTGATGGTCCGAGATCTGGCCCTGTATGCCGCCGTGGCAGAACCGGGCGGTGCCTCATGAGCACGCCCCAGCTTGAGCGACTCCAGGCGCACTGTCAGCGCCTCCGCCTCTATCAAGTCGCCGCGGAACTGCCGAGTTTACTGGAGCAGGCGGCCAAGGCGGAACGCTCCTATACGGACTTTTTAGAGGAGGTGCTGCGGCGCGAGGTGCAGGCCAAGACCGACAAGCATCTGGCGATGCGGTTGGCGATGGCGCGGTTCCCGTTCCAGAAGACACTGGAGACGTTCGACTTTAAGGTCCAGCCCTCCATTGATGTAAAACTGATCCGTGAACTCGGCACCGGGCGCTATCTGGAGCAGGGCGAGAATGCGTTGTTCCTCGGCCCGCCCGGCGTCGGCAAAACGCATCTCGCCGTGGCCCTGGGCATCACGGCCTGTGAACAGGGCCACCGCGTGTTGTTTACGACCGCCATGGGCCTCCTCGCGACGCTCGGCAAAGCGCTCGCCGAAAACCGGCTGGAGGACCGGCTCAAAGTGTTGGCCCAACCCCAGCTCTTGATCATTGATGAGATCGGGTATATCCCCATTGATCGGCAGGGCGCGAATCTGTTCTTCCAGCTCATCTCGCGGCGCTATGAGCAGGGCTCGATTCTGCTCACCAGCAATCAGAGCCTCGGCGCCTGGGGCGACGTGTTTGGCGATCCGGTCATCGCCACGGCGATTCTCGACCGACTCCTCCACCATTCCATCACGGTCAATATTAAAGGTGAGAGCTATCGATTGCGAGAGAAACGGAAGGCGGGGCTCTTCAAGTCCCCTGTCACGGCCGCGGCCCATTCGGATTCATAGCGCCATCAGATGCTGATTCAACTCGGGGGAGGGGTCAAGTTCACATCAGAATAAAAGGGTCAACTTCGGCTGATGATTGACAGCATCGGTGTCCTCCGGTGTGAGATGACTCGTGAGGACATAACCAATGCACGACTTATACCCATGACTTCAGACTCAGGACACTAGAAGAATTCAGCGTCAGAGATGCCGCAGGCTGAAACAGGCTGGCGAACCATTGCCGCACCGCAACGTTTTCTTGCCTGTCGCAAGAGGATCACTTGCCTTTCCCTGCTGGTGGTTCACGGCTTGTTCAGCATGGCCAAGAGATTCCTCAGCGTGTTTGATGGCTTCCTTTGCATGCTCCAACGCTTCCTTCGCATGCGCATCGCCGCTGACCTTGATTGATGCTTCCAGATGCTTGATCGCTTCCTTCTCGTGTGCGATTCCTTCCTTGGCATGCCTGATCGTTTCGTTAACGTGGCTGGCCTCACTATCTGCCAAGACCTCAAGGACGGGCACGCCGACGATCAGACCGGCCAACGTCAAGCCCGCAAGAAGCCGACCAATTCGTGTCATGGTTTCTCCTCCTTCTGGTAAGAAAATGACCAATGGGAACCTGAAGTGCACCATAATCGAGTTACCGCTCGTGACTCTGGCGGGTGCGCGCAAAAGCCCAGGCTCCGTTCAGATGCCATCGTCTCGCCATTTGATCCCTTATGTGGACTGAACGCTCCCTAAGAGCACATTGAACGGCTGACTTACTTGATCATTACGAGCTTGCCACCCGGTTCCTTCGGATTCAGGTGATCGCGATAGGTGAGGGTATTCCCTTGGGTGGCATAGAAAAGATCGCTAGTCGGGACGCCGATATACTTGGTTTCGCCTGGCTTCAAGACGACCTCAGCTTTCAGCACGAACGGTGAGCCGGCATTCACTGCGTCCGTCATTTGAAATCCCCGCTCGACAGCAGAATTGTTCGTGACCTTCAGGAGGACCGGTCGGCCCGGACGGACTTTAAAGTCGAGAATCGTGACCGGAGGATACCAGCTTTTGAGCTTCCCTAACTCGATGGCAAACAGTTGAGCATCGACCTCCAGTTCTTTGAATGGTTGACCGACGACCGATCCGGTTTCCAAATCACCGACCTCGACCCCGCCCGCTTGCAGCGCCCAAGCGGCGGATCCCACCATCACGAGGCACGTACCCACGACAATACCCACCTGAATCCTCGTTAGCATAGAAGACCTCCTCCTTCCGAAGAATGACAGTTTAGAGCGCCGATGACCGTGATTCAATCGGAGCCAGACACGGCGGCAAGTCCGTGCCCTCCAACACCTGCCCTCCGATCACCTGATCGCCCACGATCAGGAATACGACTTTCAACCGTTTGGCGTGATCCAGGAATTTCCCGCTCGCCACCACCGTGACTTCACGCAAACCGTCCGCTTGGGCCTGCTCCTCCTCAATCGTGACAGAATAGTGGTCGAATCCCTCGAACGCCTTATTGAAGACCTGCACCCTGAGCAATCGCTCCAGGCTCGCATCCTGCGCAAAAGCCGAAACGCTGATTGCCAGCAAGCAGCTTCCAAGAACCGTTCCAATTCTCAGTCGCATGGAATACCTCCCGAAGCCATCGCACTTATAGATGCTCATGATTTTGGCGTCTACCGACGTGTGCAGCTACGTACACATGTTTGCTACACATAGTCCGCGTGTTCGGTGACGACTTCCCGCACGAGGCGCGCACTCGAGGTCTCATCGTCCTGCATGGAGTACCCGCCCTTGTTTCATCCGGAAGTCAATGTGGGTGACGGCCTGGAAATGTTCGATCGGATTTTCGCTCAACACGAGTAGGCTGGCTTCGTACCCTTCGTCAAGGCGGCCGATCCGCCGGTCCGGAAAAATCGATCGCGGCGTGTCTTCGCACCAGAGTCTCAGCAACGTCAGATTATCGAACAGGCCGAGCTCGTGCAGATGGAGGGCTTCCGCGAGCGAGGTCTCGGCATGATCGCTGCCGATCGCCAGCTTCACGCCCTGGCGATGCAGTAGCCGTATATTGCGAGCCTGGAGATCCCTAGCCTGCGACCATGTCGCAGGATCCATTGAGGAGGCATGCTTGCTCTGCCCATGTCCTCCTTGCGGATCATGAATCCCTTCATGACGTGCATCTGCGGCCGGCGCTGGCTTCATCGCAACGGTCGTGGTCGTAATCACCACCCCGGCCTTGGCCGCGAGACGTGCGTCCTCTTCCGTGAGCACCATCCGTTCTGCCTCCCTCACCTGATCGAGAAACCACCCAGGCACGTGCGCGAGTTCATCGACGCCGGCAGAGAGAGCGACCCGGAAATCGGCGGCGGTCTCGACATGCGCCGACACCCGCAGGCCCGCACGGTGTGCGCGCTCGACAATCGAAGGAACCAGCCCCGGATCAAGCCCCTTCCGGCCAGATGATCCACCCGCTTGACGGTGCTGCGCCGTATCTTCCGAATGGACAAGAAAGACTTTGACGAAATCAGGTTGCCCCTCTGTGAGAGTGCTCCACTTCTTTTGAAGATCCAGTTCGCTATCAATTAGTACATAGCCCCGGTTGTTGAACCAGCCGGTCGGCACCTCACCCACGGCAGTTCGATATCGGGACTCTCTCAGCACCTGCTCGTACAACGGCACCGGATGGCCGTCGGACGAGGTCAGGCCGGCGTTCGCAAACACCACATCGATGCTCGTCGGATTATTGATGCGCGGCGCTATCTGTGCCGTGAATTCTCGAATACTGTTTGGATTCTTCACATAGAACACCCCGTCGTGGAGGTATCGGGCCACGACGGCATCGAGATCCCACAACCCTTCGACATTATGGTTATGGGCTTCGCCGAACGGCGGGACGACAAACCCTGCTTGCAGGTCAATAGTCTCATCGACGTGGGCGGGCTGCTTGCGCGTAAGACGCCCATCGACTACGTAGAACCTATCTTCCTGAAACTGATGGCCGTTGAACCACCGACCATTGACTAATGCATACTGTTTGAACGCTGGGGCGCTGGCCAGTCCTGCCGCTCGCCCTGGCGCCTCCACAAAAAGCAGATTCCCCGCCGCACAGATCACAGCGATGACAAACACCATCGTTCTCAGGACTCCTCTTGGAGGACTTGATCGAATATTCTGCACACCTCGCTGCCTTCTAACGATTGGTCGCGTGCTCACCGTGATTCCTCGTGTTTTTCACAAAGGTGTGGCAGCCACATCAGACAGCCAGCACCCTCCGCGCTCAGAACTTGTATTCCACCCCTGCATAGGCGCTAATGCCTTGGGCAGGATTGGCGAAGCGGTTGAGCGAGTCGTTCACTACGACAGACCCAGCATACGTCTTGTTCGTCAGATTGCGTCCTTCTGCATAGAGCGTGAGTCGGTCCGTGATATTCCAGCCCGACTTCATGTGCAGCACGAAATAGGACGGGTTCTTCACCGTATTCAAGTAATCGACATAGAATCCCGACAACGACCATTCCACGTTCGGCGCCACCCACCAGCCGGCCGGATGATCGTAGCGGACTTCTAGATTCAGATTGTGCTCAGGCGCCCCCGCCACCGTATTGCCGTCCTTCGCGATGAGCACATTGGGCCCACCGATACCCCCGCCGCGCACGTCGTCGGTAAACTTGAATCGAGACCAGGTATACGCCGCCCGTGTCTGTAAACTATCCTCCTTGCCGCGTCCGCTTTGTGCAAACAGCCCCCTGGTCAGCACCATGGCCCCCCCGGCTTCGACGCCCGTATGGCGTGTCCCATTGGCGTTCTGAAAGGTGCTCTGGTTGTTGATGTTTGATGCAAGGATTTCCTTTTTCATCTCCAAGTCGTAGACAGTCACATCCCAGCTGTAGCGCTTATCGGCCGAGGTGCCCCGGTGCCCCAGTTCAAACTGCCATGCACGCTGCGCATCAAGATTGAGAAACCCCGTATTGCCGCTCCCGTCCGCATTGATCGCCGATAACAACTCCACATTGAGTGGAGCTTCATACGCCCGACTGGCATTGAAATACACCTGCGATGTGGGCGTGGTGCGATAGACTAAACCCACTTTGGGGTTGATGGCATCGAAATGCCGAAGCGGCTGCTGCGTAGTGGTCGGCGCAGATGGGATCGTGGGATCGAACGGATTGCCGGCCGGACCATAGTTCTGAATATTGGCCTGGCGCCCGCTATAGTCCCAACGACCCCCGAGGACGATCGTAAAGTCCTTGGTCGCATCGAGTGCGTCTTCAGCATAGGCCCCGAAATAGGTCGTCCTGGCATGGTAGTCTTGGGTCAGAGCCCCAGCGGTTCCATTGATGTTCACATGCCTCGTCTGATGCTGGTTCCCGTATCGCGGTTGGAAACCCGCCACAAACGAATGATTCATTCCGAACAGTTGGTTCGTATTCACATAGCGAAACTCGCCGCCCACGTTTTGCGTGTTTTGCCGGAGCGTCTGAAAAATCGGATGATCGACATACTGATTGGAAAAGTAGGGGATGATCTCGAAGAACTGCTTGGGAGCGAATTCGTTATGGTACGCGACGCCGACCCGTTGTAGATTGTAATAACGCCCCCATTTGCAGGTCTGGTTATTCGTCACGCATGCGAAGAACCCGGGAACCGGGAAGGAAGTTTGCCCACCCGCCTGCGTCCGGTTCTGAAACAGCTGCTCATTGGTTAATGCTCCCGGGATCGCCTCGGATACGAGAGATTGAAGAAAATACGCTCGCACCTCCTGATGATTGCCAAGCTGTAAGCCCACGTTGGCATTAATGCGTTCTCTCGCCTGCTGGCTGTGATCCTGAAACCCGTCCTGTCGGTTCCCGGACACACTGATGTAATAATCAGCCGTCGCATTCATGTTCCCGACCTTGAAAGGCTCCGTCACTTTGCCGCTGGAGACCTGTCCGCTGACCATTCCAAAACTACCGGCGAGCATGCGCATTTGGAGCACCGAGGCGCTGTATCCAGTCCGAGGCACGAAATTGATAGCGCCGCCGATCGTGTTGGCGCCGTACCGTAGTGCATTCGCGCCCTTGTAGACTTCAATCCGTTCATAGGCCAACAGATCGATGGACTCGAAATCGGAAAATCCATCGGCGTCGCCGAAGAAGATCCCATTGATGAGAATATTGATGCCCCGGTGATGAAAATTGTTCCGCAACGACGTGCCGCGAATTTGGAACTGTCCTTCGTCGGCCCCGAAACGGGATTGAAACCTCACGCCGGGCGCGAACTGCAATACATCATTGAGATTCAGCGCGCGCGACTCGACGATTTGCTTCTCCTCAATCAGAATGTTGCTCCCCGGCCGTCTGGCAAACTCCTTCTTGACGCTTTCGATGTTTTCGATCCGCTGGCCTTCCACATGAATGGGATCCATCTCGATGGCTGGCGGCTCCTCCGTCACCTCCGCGCTTGCTTCTGCCTGGACGTACGGCACACCAAGCAAGGTACCCACCACAAGAACGACTACAACCGATACTATCAGCCGACAGACCCCTGTCCGGCCACTTCGCCTGACCATAATCTTTCCTCCTTAAGACTGATCCCGCAAACAGATGGAGCGATCAGGAAAGATCGAAAATGGGTGGCCCTCGTGACGTCGAAGCCGGCAATGAGGCAGGATTCGG
Organism: Nitrospira sp. UBA5699; assembly: GCA_002420105.1. GTDB lineage: Bacteria > Nitrospirota > Nitrospiria > Nitrospirales > Nitrospiraceae > Nitrospira_C. Next base: position 12,692 of record DIHJ01000012.1, on the reverse strand, counting down.
GAACGGAGCGGAGACAATGACCACGCCGCACAATATGAGGAGTAATGCACTCAAGTCCGGCGAAACTTGAATGGCCAACGACGAAATGTTCTGGCAATCCCCTGCGCACATCAGATCTAGATCGTCGCCCTCGCTGGTATGCTGTTCAGAACTGTGTTGCGTTGGTCGCTCATGCGAACAGATGAAAGACTGTTCGGCAAGGAGCAGGTAGAGGAGAGAGAGGAGTACGATCCCTGTCGAGGTCAGATTTCGCTTCACGCGACGACTCTCTTCAAGTAGACAAGACGAAATGTGTGAGGGGGGGGGACTATATGGCTCTCGAAGCCTGGCGTCCATAGACGGGAACCGATCCTTGCCGACGCATGCTACAAGAAGTAGGTTTCAAAGAATGGGACGAGGGAAACGCATGGGCATGCGTCTCCCTCCTTCAGGACTCCCCTGCGTGGCCAGCGCACTCCAACCCTTGAAGTCCCGCCCATGATGTTTTTCGCCGCCTAGGGCCTACATGAGCTGCAGCCAGCAAATCCCGCAGGCCGCCGAATCGCTCACGAGGATTCGTCCCGCTTGATCGTACAGGGCATAGACCCACCCGTCTTGATCAGCGATGTTCCCGCGGTATGCATCCATGCTCGAAACTTTCTTCATCACGACGACCGACAGAGACCGTTCGCCGTAGCTGTCGGGCGATGTGCCGGCTTCCATCACCAACGCAGTGCCGACGGGAAAGGGCTCGTCGTCAGCAGTGGCCGCACCCTTGGGGGAGATATAGAACTTCAGGCGCTGGCAGGTGTGTCCTGTTCCAGAGTCGACCTCGATCGCCGGCCAGCTTCGATAGCCTTTCGGAACGCCGAACCCTATGTTGTGGGCTGGGTCCGATTTCTGCCGCGCCATGATCGCAAGCGCCACCGTCAGCAGCCGAACGATCACAACGTTGAGCAGATCGCTGCTGAAGCGGCTTGTGCTCTGCCCGCGCACAGGCGCTGCGCCGGTCACCTCAAGAATTTCAGGCATCGGTCACCTCATCACACCCCGAAGGGCCGGGGTGCGGATGGGAGGCCGCCATCCCACCCCGGCAGGGTCCGAGAGAAGAGTGCGCAACGCCCGGACCCGAGTCATAGTCATTGGATTCCATCGCTATTTTTCCCTGGCATGGGTGAAGGGACCGGGGCGGGGGAGGCAGTCACGCTTCCCGCCCCGGATCGATCCGAGCAAGGCAGCCGCCTGACTCGGACCCGACACCAATGTCTTAACGAAAAGCCAATCCAACGGTTATCGCCGCTCCGTCAGTGTGAACCGGATTTCACCGGCTACCGGCTCCGGCCCGCCTTCTCGTACTTCGATGATCACGCGATCGCCGAACGTGACTGTGGAACTGCTCATGCCGATACCGTGTCCTCGACAGGTCCTGTTCGGCATGACCTCCAGCGAGACGATTCTCCCCCCGTTCGCTTTCACCTGGATCTGGCTCTCGGTCACCGCGACGACGTTGTCCATCACATAGACATAGCCTCCATGCGGCACACGTCATGAAGCCGCCGATATGATGAGCCACGTGGGCTCATCATGGGATTAGCCCGCGCGATGCATGTCATGGTGTTCATTCAGCGGTAGCGTCATCTCCGTTTGCGCACACGCACAGCATCCATCTGGACGACCTCGGCCGGCGCAGTCGATAGCAGCGGGACTGGAGTTGTCCGATATGTGTCGATCAGCAACGCGATGGAGGCGGGAAAGATCCGGACACTCCCACGCCCCAGTTTCGTACCGTGCAAACGGCCTTCCTCAATCCAGCGATAGATTGTCCACTTCGTGACATTCAAGAGTCGCGCGGCTTCATGGACGCGCAACAACGGCTGCTCCATCTCCATTTCACACCTCAGGGAAAGATATGGCGGGGGAGCGCCACATCCAGCACTCCCCCTGTCGAGGCATGCGTCGGAGGTAGGCCGGACACACGCCCCGGTTCCACATCGATCTTCTCATTCAGTGATGTTCCCGCTTCTCGAAATACTCATCGTACCGGTGAACGAAATCCTTCTGCGCCAGCGGAATACGACAGGCCCGCCCTTTCGAAAAGCCTTCAGTCAGGGCCTTCCCGTCCGGATCTTTCAGTGACGTTGCGCGGCGGCCTCGCCCCGATCAACCCAGGTCTTACAACCCCAGCCATCGGCCAATACCTGTTCGATCGATGCGGCCAAACGTTCCGGGGGCACCTGCGTCGGTTCGAACTGCACGAGAACCGTGCCATGGTTATTGAGAAATTTCACCCCTTGCACGGATGCAAACTGCCGGAGCGCCGCCTCGACATCGGCCCGGTGATACTCGCAGAACCGGCCGCCGATCTGCAGGATCGTCTGGCCCACTTCGTGCGCCTGCTGAGTCGCAGAGGAGAAAAGCGCATCATCCGCCTGAGTCGCAGGACTTCCGTAGAGGCAGATCATCATCGCGATTGCACCGAGTAACATTCCCCGCTTCATGCCGTCTCCTTTCTCGCGTTAGCATCCCTGGCCTTCCTCGTATATGGGAAGGGGATCGGGGCGGAGGCCCAGGAGGAACAAACCTGCGCCCCGACCGGTCCGAGAATGGAGGCCTTCAGACTCGGACCTGGGATTTCACCTCACACTGTCCTCAATGCAGGACATGAGACCATCTGGCCTCTGGAATCCAGAATCTCGTTGAACGTGCTCCCTCAGTCAGGCGCCAGAGAGCCCGCCCATTGAGCGGCAACCTGCCTCGTCGCTAGAAGATTCGACTGATTGGGTGCAACAGACACCGGCTGTCGTGCAGCCGGCTCAGGAAGGCATTACTGCGGTGGACCTCGAAGACGGAGGCAGCGAAACGGAACAAGCCGGACCAGGAAAGATGGGACCAGGATGGGGCTCAGCACCACCAACGAGGGCGGCGAATGCTGCGGCGATGGCACGACGCTCGTCTGCTGATTGGCCTGGCAAGCCCAGGCGCACAGAGCGGAATGCAGCGGCTGATTGGTATGCTGGTGGTGCCCGGCAGACGGAACGGCATGACCGACCACGCAAGCGGAGGCAAACAGCGTCAGGGTCAGATACAGCAGCGTCACCCCGATCGCGAGGAGCGCAGATCGATGAAATCGAGTACTGGGCATCATGTCCACTAAGCGAAAGAACCTCGACCAGGTAGTTACCTTCATACCCAACAACAAGTTGGCTGTCTACCGACTGCTACCGATAGTTGCTACGAAAATATGCTGTGTGTCGGGCCCGGTTACCCACCGCCCTGTCCTGGTGACTTCTTCCTCGTCCGGAGAACTTCGCCCCCGCGAGCACCCGCATGCCCCATCGAATCCGGCCGGCCGTGGTCTACAAGCTCCTCCACGGAATCCTTGAACACGCGCAAACTCCCTCTGCCGATCTTCGTTCCTTTCAAGCGCCCATCGGCCACCCATCGGTAGATGGTCCACCGGCTCACATTGAGCAGGTGCGCGGCCTCATCCACCCGTAACAACACCTTGCTCATCACCTACCTCCTGCGCCTCTCCCCATACGCGCCAGTGACTCGGCTGCATCTCGCTCACACTGCGGCCGCGGCTCCGTCACACGACGCACAGTCAGAACAGCCCGAGCGTCACACCGGCATAAAACGCCCGACCGTAGCCGGCGAAGTAGAGGGTCTTCTGCGCGTCCGGCGTGCTGTCGGCAATGACATTCCCGGAGGCGACGTACGTTTTGTCGAGGATGTTATCAAGCTCCGCGTAGAACTTCGCAAAGCGGACGTACCGATTCTTGAACTCAAAGGTTTTGTGAATATTGGCGTTCAACAGCCAGTAAGCCGGCGCGCCGACGGTATTTGCGTTGTTTAAGAAATAACTGTTCCAGTAGCTCGCCTCAAACCAGCCGCCCCATCCCGACGGATGGTCGTACTCCTCCTTGAAGTTGAGCACATCGCGCGCCACGTTGGGAACCTTCTTCCCATCCTGGACAACTTGGGTCACCGGACCAACACCGCCGACCGCAAATTGATCGGTGAAGTTGATGTACCGCGCATCGATGTGGGTATAGGCTCCGGAAAACCGCCACCCTGGCCACGGCCGCCAGTCATAGGACAGCTCGATCCCTCTGTATTCCGACGAATCGGCGTTGACCGCAAACGACCCACCGGTCGTTGAGTTCACCTGGTTGATGATTTCATCGCGGAAGAACACCCAGAAGCCGACCAACTGCACCGAAAGGGTGTCGTGCAGTTTGGAATCCGTTCCGACCTCGACATTGACGTTCTTCTGCGGCTTGAGCGCGAAGTTGGTGCCCGCCAAGCCGTCGAGCCCGGTGGTCAGATTACCGAAGCCGGGAATCGCATACCCTGTCGAACCCCGGACCCAGTGGCGGTAGCCCTCGGCCGGTTTCCAGGTGAGCGAGAGCTCAGGCGCCCAATTATAAAAGGTCCGGTCCGCACTGGCCCGATTCTGGACCGAACCAGCTGCCGTGTACCCGATGGTCTGCACACTCACCATCGACTGCTCGAAACCCAAGCCCCCGGCGAGGATGAATTTCGGCACAAACTCCAACTCCTCACGCACTCGTCCGCCGATGTTCCGGATGGTCCCTCGACTATTCCGCGCGAGGGTACCCCGTGTCCCCTGAAAATCGCCAAGATTCCTGAACGAATTCGATTCCTGTTCCATATTATTGACAAAAAATCCCACGTAGCTCCGGAGGGGCATGTCGAACAGGCGGCCATCGTGCCGCAGGTCCGTGTAGTGTTTGTAGTTCGGATTGATGGCGTCACCGATCTGCGTAAATGTCTGGTTGATATCCTTGACGTCGTAGTCGGCTTCCATCGTCAGCACGGTGTTCGCATCAATCTGCCGTTCGTACAACCCTCCGATAATGGTTCGCCGGTCGAGGCGCCGTTGCGCAAGTTGCACCGCATTGTTGAACGGATTCGTTCCACCCGCTTGCCTGGGGTCAGCATTGAACTGCGCTTGAGTGAGCCGTGTAGGCACGTTTGCATTCAGCCAGTTCGTGATGGCCTTGAAGTACAGGTTCTGTTTGTCATCCACCTTGACGCGGAAATTGAAGTTCAGGGTCTGGGTGTTGTAGTTGCTGTGCCGGATGAATCCATCCTCCGCCACCTGGCTGGCGAACATCGAAATATCGACAGTGTCGGTCTGCTGTCCGACGGCAAACGCGTACTTCTGATAGCCGTACGACCCGCCGCTAAAGAACGACTCGAATCCGTTGATGTCGCTGCCGCGACGAGTCCGGAAGTGGACCATCCCACCGAGCGCATAATTGTCATAGAGCGATGACGACGCCCCTCGCGTCACTTCCACGCTCTTCATGAACCAGGGGTCGTGGATGTCAAGGCGAGAAAGACCATCGGACTGGGTCTGGATGATCCCATCTTCATAGAGTTTCAGATCCCTGATCGCGAAGGTGGTTTTCGTTCCCGAGCCGCGAATCGAAATGCTGAAGTCGCGCGGTCCGTTCGCCTGGCGAACGATGACGCCGGGCAGCGACTCGAGGGACTCTTTCATGTGTCTCGCCGGCTGAGAGTCGTACTCGGACCGGGGCGTGGCCGAGAGGGTAATCCCCTCAGGCCGCTTCTGAACGCGCGTGCTGACAATACTGATATCGGAAAGCTCGACCTTCGGTACTTCTTCCGGGCCCTTGGGCTCGATCTGCTCTTTCACCACGCTCGGCCTCTTGGTGGCGGGCACGGTTTCCTCACGCGCTTTCTGGAGTTCCTCCAGTTCTTGCAGAATACTTTTCAATTGATCACGCAGTTCTTGCTCGCGTTGCGTGGTGCTTCCTTCAGCTGGTCCCGAGGCCTCCTGGGCTGTGCAGATAGCGGGTGCCCCCAGTCCGCTCACAAAGGCAGCGACTGCGACGATCCCGTACCACGTGATGCATTCCTTCCAACACGGCATAACCTTGCACTCCTTCCTGACTCGTCCCCATGATCAATGGAAGAGTAACCAGGCAATTCATGCCGGCGCGGACCTAGACGAAAACAGGTCACGCCAGCCTGGCGCCTGATTCACTCGACGTTGCGTTGGCTGAGGGTTTACCGGTAAGGAGGCCCGCGAGACTGGCGAGGCGGATTGAACAGAGTCGAAAACAGGACCCCACCGCTTAAGACCAGCAGGGCGACCACGTGAAGAAAAGTGGCCGGCAGCGCCGTGGCCGGCAGATCAACCGTCGGTTGGGCCTGACAGACCCAGAGGCAGAGGGCGGAATGAGCGACTCCGCTCCTGTCATGATGATGGTGACTGGTGCGTGAGGGTGTCGTGTGCGTGAGGAGGCAGGCAGCCGCGCTCACCGATAAGGTAAAATAAAGCGTCGCGACCAGCGCGGCGAGTGGCCCCGCCAACTTTCTCACCGACCCTCCTCCATGACTTTTCGTATCAGGGACACTGCCTCTTGACTGTCCCACGCCCGAGGGCCCACGGCCCGTCCGAGCAGCATGCCATCAGGCCCGATCAACACCGTGGTCGGCAAGCCCCGCACCAGGAAGCCTCGCGAGACTTCCTGATCCTCGTCGAACAGGACCGGAAGGGTGATCCCTAGCCGCGCGAGGAACTGTGCGATCCCTTGACGTTGCAGATCAGTCGTGATGGTCACGAGCGCGAACCGGTCTGGATCGAGGCGCCTTTGTAGCCGAGCGAGCGTGGGCATTTCTTCTTTACAGGGGCCACACCAGGTCGCCCAGAAGTTCATCAGGACGATCTTGCCGCTGAGATCTCTGGAACGAACCACCGAGCCATCGAGCGCGTGCAACTCAAACGGCACCATGGCCATGCCGTCCGGTAGCCGGCTCATCTTCAATGCAGCAAACGCTTCACTGCCTGCAGCCCATGCATTGATCGGAACGGCCTCGCTCCAGAGCAGACCCCCCACCAGGAGAGCCACCATGGCGCCAAGAACCTGCCTTTCGCAGCGAACAACCTTACTGGGTCGCATGATTCGCCGTGACCGCTGCGGTTGGGAGCTGCAAGGTCTGCACGACCAGCTTATGCCCCGGCATTGCATGTTCCATCCAGGCCAGCGCGGCGAGTCCCTGCCCATTCACGGCAACGGCTGGACTTTGCCCTTTCTTCTCATTGAGCTTCTGGGGCACCGTGAAGGTCCGGCCGCGATCCATCGAGAGGCGCACGACCACCTCGCGCCGAACCGGCGACTGCTCTTCCCAGACGACGATCACCCGCCCAGTCGGATCCACGGCCATCTGCGGATGATCGGGAAACGTTCCCTTCGAAACGTTCAGCTTCTGTTTGGACGAAAAAGTCTGGCCGCGGTCATCCGAGTAAGCCAGGTAGATGGCCGGCGTCTCATCTGCCCCCTCGGTATACCAGACGACATAGAGTCGTCCTCGGCGGTCAACGCCTAGCGATGCCGGACGATGCGGACAGCCCGGAAACACCCAGCCATCCTGCCCGACAATGACCGGCGGTGAAAATGACCGGCCTCCATCGGTCGAACGCGCGACGACCGTTTCCCGCACATCGCCGGGAAATATTTTCCGCCAGGCGACATAGACAGTCCCGTCCGGTCCGGTTGTGAGAGCCGTGCGACAGCAGATGCAGGTATTCTCATCGAGTTTCATGTTACGCTCAACAGTTTTGCCGCCGTCGGTTGATTGTGTCACGAACGTCGCCGGCTCTTTCTTGCCTTCGCGCGCATCGATCCAGGAGAGGTAGAGCGTCCCGTTTGCACTTCGGTGGAGTGCATCGAAACTGTGCGGGATCACCTGGTCGTCGTCGTTCACCCGCACGGACGCCGCGAACGTGCGTCCTCCATCCGATGAGCGGCTGAGGCGCAGTTCGTTGGCAAAAGGCGTGTCTGGGCTGACCTTCGGATGCGTCAGCGCCCAGGAGATGAACACATGATCGCCGTCTACAACCAGCGCCGGTGCCTCCTGCCGGGAATAAGGCGACTCCTCCGGACGATTCACCTTGACCGGCGACTCCAAGCCGCCACCCACCTGCTCGGTTCTCGTGTAGAACACGGTGCGCGTGTCTTTGTCTTCCTCGATCCACGCCAATGAGATGACACCCCGGTCATCAATCCGCACGGAGGGACCCACGAGATTTCTCACATTGTGAGTGCTGACCAGCTTTGGGCCGAAGGTGATTGCCCCTTCAGGCGAGACCGCTCCGACTGATGAGACGGCGAGCATGACACCGACCATCACGGGAACACAGCAACGTCGAACATTGTTCTCCCAACCTTGCATCATCGCCGCCCACTCATTTGGTTCCGCGAATGGAGAGCTGAACGTCACGCCCGCTTGGCCCCTGGCGCGCACTCACTCCGGGCAGGGACTCGAGCGATTCCTCCATACTCCTCTTCGGTTGCTCTGTCAGTTCGCTCCGGGGAGCGGTGGATTGCGCCACACCCTCCGGTTGCGCTCGCAGCTCGCGCAGTTCCTGTTCGATCCGCGCCTGTTCACGATGTAGTTCTTGAATGCGCGCCTGTCGCTTCGCGTCGCTCGTGATAGCCGATTTGTCCCCTGACAGGGCAGGGGTGGCGATCAGGATCAAGAGGACGAGCAAGACTAGATGCCGTCCTATGCCATATCCCCCTCGCCTATGCGGCCTTCTCATCGGTGCCTCGGCGCCTCAATGCGAGAGGCTATAGACGATGGGCAAGCTCACTGCCACTTCCGGCCGACCTAACTCATGTTTCATATAGAGCGGACAGGCCAGCCGCACCGCTTCGATCGCAGCTTTGTCGAGTACATCGTACCCGGAACTTTTCTGCACACTGATGGCTGCAAGGTGACCATCCGAGCGAATGACCGCTCGCAATACCACCCGTCCCTCCCACCCATTGAGACGCGCTGAGCTGGGATATCGCTTGATCTCGGCCACCCGCCGCCAGAGCGATTCCGCCAGCCACCCGTAGTCTGCTCGCGTCTTTGGCCGTGGGTGCATCGCTTTCGCCACCTGTTGTGGAGCCTCGGTGGCTGTCATATCGCTCTGAGACGCATGCTCGAGCGGGTTGGACGCCACAGACGCCCCAGGTTGCGGATCAAGTGCATGACCCTCCACGGCAGTCGACACCATCCGTGGCTCGACAGTTAGAGCCATGATAGTTCTGCCGCCATGCTGGTCCGACTCGGCTGCCTCACGTGAAGCCGTGCTGACGATGGATTGCACATCCCCTTTCGTCTCAATGCGCGCGCTGCCGATTACTGACCGCTGAACAGACTCCTGACCCGTCGTCACCGATCCACTAAGAGGTCTATGGACAATCTCCTGCAACTCGGTTAAGGGCACACCCACCGCCACTGCAGACTCGATCATTTCCGAATCCGATGCCGCGGTCTTCGTGTCCTGCACGACCATCACGGCCGGAACGGTCGGCTCAAGCACCCGCTCCACCATGCGGTGTGCCTGACGGTCTTCTGCCCGCACGTCGCGAACTTGTTGCGCCACCGTGTTCTGTCGGGTCTGAATCCCCTCTGTCCGCTCGACCGGCTTGGGAGCCTCCACGACTTGCGGAACATCCCTCCGAACCACTTCTCCAGACGCCTGAGTGTCCACTTGCCGTGTGATCATCTGGGGGACCGCGTCCCGGACCTGTGGTTTGACCGGTGACGTCGGCGGGCTCGATGTCGGCAAGGCCTCCATCCGCTGCGCGTCCGGCTTCACCTTCGTAGCCTCGACCAGTGACACCTCCCACCGAAACGTATCTTGCGAGCGTAGCGGTCGCACTTGACTGACGAGAGCGAACGCCGCGATCAACACGAGGCCATGCAACACCCCCGAGATGACCCACGCCTGAACATCAAGTCGAAGGTCCGAAGTCACTTGAAGATCACCTTGGAGATCGCGTTCACGGGTATATCGACTTGTCCGAAATCCGACTCCCCGCGGAAACTCCCGTTCATCGCCGCCACGAACTCCGCGCTCTTGCCGTTCGTCAGCGATATTGTGACGAACGGCAGATCCTTTTCTCCCTGCGGTCGCGCTACGATCTGTTTGATCGTGTCGAACTTGACGTTGACCGTGGCGGTCCCTCGCTTGACGGGCAGATGTTTGAGTTCATGCGGCACAAAAGCGGTCTCGCTTACCCTTTCTTCCCAGTAAAAGATAAGGTTCTTCACTTCGGTTTCGACGCCTTGGACATCAGTGATCACCGCCGAGAACAACCGATCCGCCTTATCTGCCTTGGCCTGCGCCCAAGCCGTGCCCGATACAAGCAGCAGGATCGCCACAGCCATCACCGCGAGGTTCATCAGGTTTCGTTGAGCTCTCCATGGAAACCTGCACGACAACACTCTCATAATCGAATCACCTCCAGGCTGACCTGATTGAAACCCAGTGAGCGGACCTCGTCCACAAGCCGCACAAACCGCTCCAGCACAGTGACACGGTCCGCGCGAACCACGACGAGCGACTCGCGCGGCTGCGAGCTCAGCAGAGGCTCTAATCCTTCCGCTGCCACTGGTCGATCGTTAAGATAGAGCCTGCCTTCACCGGTCAGCGTGATGACCAAGGGAACATCCTGCCGGTCTCCTGCTTCTTTGGCCTTGGTCAGATCGACCGGAACTGTGCCGGTCGTAATGAATGTGGCGGTCGTCAAGACGATCACCAACAAGACCAGCATCACGTCGACGAGAGGAATTACGTTGATCTGCGCGATCTCACGTTCCATGACGGACCTTGTAGAGTGTCACGAGTTCGCTGACACGACGGCGCAGAGCATTGTTGAGCACCACGCACGGAATAGCCACGAGCAGGCCAACCGCAGTCGCTTTGAGGGCCAGACTCAGGCCGATCATGATCGTGTTCACAGCCATGGTCCCCGAGGTGCCCATTGTGTGAAAGGTCAACATGATACCCAGCACAGTTCCAAGGAGCCCGATATAGGGAGCATTGGCTGCGACGGTGCCGATCACGACCAGACGTCTCGTCAAGGCGATCTCAAACAGTTGGAGGTTGGGGAACGCCGACATGTCCACGCGGCGGAAGAACAACCAGCGTTCTACGGCGATAGCGACTGCCCAGAGGCTCAACGCGCTCAGCAGGCCGATGACCCCTACATCCACGACAGTCTTCAGCGCATCCATGCTTCTTCCTCAAATCAAATGATTAATACCTATCCAGAAAAGGTCATTCGCTCAGTCATGCAGGAATACGGCTGCGGCATACCACATGGTACACCTAGCCCGATACAGCACATCGACCTTCGGCCTGACTGTCTCTGAGATGAACTAGATGGAGGGAACGGGAGGACCGCGCGAGAATGAGGTCCCGGAAAGGGCAATATCCCGTTCGACCGGGGTCACAACTGAGGCGATCGCAACCGGGACAAACTGAGGACCGAAAATCCAGCCAGTCTCGGTTACGACCTGGCCAGCGACGCATGACAAGAAACAAGAGAAGGTACTATGGGAGGCTGGATGATGGTGCGAGTGATCGTGCGCGTCCAGCAGAGTGACCGGATGCATCACACTACTGAGCAACAGAAAACAAAGAATGAGCCCGACCGCAAGAATTGACCGAGAAGCACCCGGCTGGGACGACTCTCTCACGACTTAGACTCCTCGCTACGGCGCGAACAGCGATCGAAGTATAGGCAAATCAGCACATGGTGTCTACTAACAGATACTCATGCTTGCCAACTGTTGCAACACCTCACTCTTTTACTTTTCCGGCTCTCCGCAGATTGGAGTGGGTAAATGAGCGAGCGTGAAGCCCCCCAACTCCGCAGCCAGTCGGTGTGTGGTCCAGGGCGGCGAGACCTCGAATCTTGTTCGAGATCTGTGGCAGACTCCTGGCGGCATTGGTCCGGGAGGAACCATGAAACAGCCCCAGACGCTCTCCGCCTTGTTCTCCTTTCCGGGATTCCGCGCCCGCAGTCGGCGGCAAGGGATCTTTGGCGATCCCCACGCCCGGCTGGTCACCTTGGTTCGGCGAAAAACACTGCGGTGTGCTCCGGGTGTGGGATGCGGCACCGCACCTTCTACGACCGCCAGACGCGCCGGGTGCGGGATACCGATGCGGCGGGCTGGCGCCTCTCTCTGTCGTTTGAGCAACGGCGAGTGGCCTGCTCGTGCTGTCAGGGGGGGGGAAAGTGGAGCGGCTGGACTGGCTGGCCCAGAATCCGCGCTATACGCAGCGGTTCGCCCGCCACGTCGGCACCTTGTGCCGAGACATGTCGAACAAGGCCGTCGCCCAGGTGCTGCCCCTGCATGAGCACACGGTCAAGGACCTGGACACCCAGTACATGCAGGCCTGGCTGGCCAAGACGCCGCAGCCGGCCCCGCAGGTCATCGGCGTGGATGAGCTGTCGATCAAGAAGGGCCACACGTATCGCATCGTAGTCAGCGACCTGGAACGTGGACGCCCCATCTGGGTCGGGGGGCAGGGACGGACTGAGGCTGACTTGGATCGGTTCTTTCTCGAGCTGGGGCCGCAGAAGACCACCCGCATCCGCTTGGCGGTGATGGACATGTGGAAGGCCTTCCGCAACTCGGTGCAGCCCCATGCGCCGCAGGCCCAGATCCTGTTCGACAAGTTCCACATCCTGCGTCATCTGGCCGACGCGATGGATCAGGTCCGCCGCGCCGAGTACAAACGCGTCGCCGCGAAGGACCGGGCCTTCATCACGGGCCAGCGCTACACGCTGCTCTCCCATCGGGCCAATCTCACGCTGGCCGGCCGCCGCTCGCTCCAGAAGCTCCTGCGTGTCAGCGGTCATCCAATAATC
>DIHJ01000073.1 GCA_002420105.1 Nitrospira sp. UBA5699 | reverse complement strand
CCGCCGAAGCTGTCATTCCACTCTCGTTTTCCGTTGCCGTCGTTTTCGGGGGAGACGTCAAGGGAAAATCTACTGTCAATCACTGAGCGAGAGGAGCGTGTCCACCGGTATCGGCAGACCACAGGCATAGATTATGCCGATGCTGCCGTGCTTGACAAGCCTTCCCGTTCCATTCTAGAGTCCCGCCCACATAGCAACTCCGGTCGAAGGGAAGAGGGTGTAAATCCCTCACGGTCCCGCCGCTGTAACTGGGGACGACGCCCGCCAGAATGTCACTGTTCGCCATGGGCGAATGGGAAGACGCGGGCAGTCGGGTGATCCAGAAGTCAGAAGACCTGGCTGGAGAGCAAGACCACTGTTCCCCCGTGGGGTGGGGAATGGGGCGAGGATGAAGGAGCTGGGTGCAGTCCTCCGGGTCTTATTTTTTTTGTAGACCCCGAGGGCTTTTTCTTTGTCCCGCACCCGGCTTTTCCCGCGTTGCGTTCTCTTTTCCGGACTGCTCTCTGCGAGGGTGGTCGCGTCCTCTGTTCCTCCAATCGTCGCCGCTCCCCAACGAGCCCTTGTCGACCGCTTTCAGAAGACGATCACCGTTCTTCATACGCCCACGCCCGTAAGATCATCGATATCGACTCTCGCGGAGAAGCCGATTCCACGAGGAATTGATCGACCGCTGCGCGGTCTTGCGCCATTCCCGGTTGGAGTCCGCCGCACCTCGCTTGTGGTCCCAACACCAGGTCCACAGATTTCGGTCCTGAAATCCTCGTCCTGCATCTTGAGGGGAGGGATCCGGCTCCACGAACTTGTCTTCAAGCCGATCGATGCAGCAAATGCGGTCGGCTTCATCTCCTTGATCACGTGCGATTCGACAACCGGGCTGAACATCATCGCCTGGGCAAATCAGGGGATCGTTTCGTCAGCCGCAATATCAGTCGTGCCAATGAGCAACGGTCATCATCGGAACAGGTCGGATTTGTACCCAGTCCTCCTGTCGTGCCGTCAGGGTACAGCGCTATGACAGTTGGAAGGAGTCACGCAGAGTACACGTCGGGGACGGGGAAGATGGTGAAAAGCCATCACGGTGCCGCCACTGTAAGCGGGGAGTGAGTCCGCACAAGAGCCACTGTGTGCCGAGGCACATGGGAAGGCGCGGACGCGCGATGATCCGCGAGTCAGGAGACCCAGCCGACGGACATATCTGCTCAGCCCTTCGAGCATAAGGGAGGCGAGCATGTTGCGATGGGAAGGGTGTGTCGTGGTGTGTGCGATCGTGTGGTTTGGGAATGGCGTCATGGAAGCCCGGGCTCAAGTCCTGGCGTCGGCGGACGAGCCGCTCGAAACTCGGGAGGTCGTGGTGACCGCCACGAAGACCGAGGTCCCGGTGTCTCACGTCACGAGCGCCGTGGAGATCATCACGGAAGAAGATCTGAAGCGTCGGCAGATCAAGACGGTGGCGGACGCGCTCCGGCTCAGTCAAGGGCTCACCGTCTTCTCAAACGGGGGCCCGGGTACGTCCACGACGGTGCGCATCAGGGGGAGCAACGCCGATCAAGTGTTGGTGCTGATCGACGGCGCCATCATGAACAGCGCCACGTTGGGCAGTTTTAACTTCGCCAACCTGACGACGGACAACATCGAACGAATTGAAATTCTGCGTGGCGCCCAGAGCATGCTGTGGGGAGCGGACGCGATGGGTGGTGTGATCAATATCACCACGAAAAAGGGTGGTGCGACACCGTCGGCAAGCGGGTTCTTCGAGTATGGTTCATTCTCCTCCATACGAGAAGGGGCGCAGGTGTCCGGCCGGAAAGGACCGGTGGATGTGTCGGCGGCTCTCTCGCGATGGGACTACACGGGTTTCTCCGCGGTGAACTATCGCCGTGGCGCGTCGGAGCGAGACGGGTTTCACAACTGGCAGGCGTCCACGCGAATCGGCGTGGCACTGCCTCATGACGGGCGACTCGATGTGACCTTCCGCCTGCTGCAGGGGCGGGTCGATTTTGACAACGGGTTTTCGCCCGGCTTCGACGTGTTGGGCGCTTTCAGCAACAGCCAGCAATTTGTCTATGGAGCCTCGTATCAGCAGCCGGTGACGAATTGGTGGAATCAGTCGCTGACCGTGTCTCGTCAAACGGAAACTCTGGAATCGGCTCCCGGGACCACCCAGCGCAACGTGCTCACCGGAGCGATGTCGACTCCGTTCGGCAGCCGCTCGGAGATCAATACGCTCGCCAATCGCGTGGAATGGCAACATAACTTCCAGGTCGGAAAACCCTTGTTGCTCACCGCCGGATACCAGTTTCGCGATCAACAGGGGGAGAACCTCAACACCAGCATGAACACGACCACGTTTAGCAATAAAACCGTCTCGAGTCATGCGGGATTTGCCCAGGCCCAGCTGAATCTGTGGGATCGCGTGTTTGCGACCGGCGGCGTGCGGGTCGACGATTACAATGTGTTCGGCACCGCCACGACCTACCGGGCCACTGCCGGCTACCTCCATCAGGAGACCGGGACCAAAATTCGGGCCAGTTATGGAACGGGCTTTCGTACCCCCACCATCAATCAGCTGTTTTTCCCCGGGTTCGGCAATGCCAATCTCCAGCCGGAGCGCAGTCAAAGCATGGATGCCGGGGTCGATCAATATTTGTTGGACAACCGGCTGACGCTCAGCGCCAGCTACTTCTGGAACCGGTATCGGGATTTAATCGTGGCCCAACAGAGCGCGACGGTCTGCGGGGTCGGACCATTCGGCCCCAACTTCTGCGCACAAAATATCGGACTCGTCGGGAACAAGGGGTGGGAGGCCAGCGTCAAGTATGTGGTGCTGCGGGACCTTCCTGGCATCAAGAGCCTGGAGCTGCAGGTGCAATATACCAATACGCTGACTCGTAATCTGCTGCAGCAGGCGGGAAATCGGGCGCCGCGTATGCCGGTGGACCAATGGAGCCTGATCCTCGGTTACCAGCCGATTGAGCCACTGCGAGTGACGTTGGAAGGCCGCTACGTGGGCTCACGGTTTGATGACGTGAACAACCTGCAGAAATTGAAGGCCTTCGATGTCTGGAATCTGACGGCGACCTACGAGGTCGTCAAAGGGGTCCAGACCTACGTGCGCGCCGAAAATCTGTTCAATGAGCAATACGAGGAAATCCTCAACTTCGGCACACCAGTCCGATCCGTGTTCGCCGGTGTGCGGGTGACGTACAACTAACGGCGGAGAGAGGACCCGTGAGCTATCCACGCCTCGTCATAGCCGGGACTCACAGCGGAGTGGGGAAGACAACGGTGACGCTGGCACTCCTGGCGGCCTTGAAAGCTCGGGGCCGCCGCGTGCAGCCGTTTAAGGCCGGTCCGGACTTTATCGATCCCGGTCACCATGCGCGGGCTGCCGGTCGGGTCGCACGGAACCTGGACACCTGGATGCTCGCCCCGGAGACGAACCGACACATCCTGACCTCTGCCGCCGCCGATGCAGAGCTGTCGATCATCGAGGGAATGATGGGCCTGTATGACGGCAGCACCGCGGTCGACGAGACAGGCAGCACCGCGGGGTTAGCCCAACAACTCGCCGCGCCGGTTCTCCTCGTGCTCGATGCCAGCGCCATGGCGCGATCGGCTGCAGCGATGGCATGGGGATATGCCAATTTCGCCTCTGCCGTTCCTGTGAAGGGTGTCCTGTTGAACCGGGTCGGGAGCGACGGACACTACCGACTGTTGAAGCAGGCGATTGAAGCGGAAACGAACCTGACCGTCGCGGGGTACTTGAAGCCGGATCCTACCCTCTCGATTCCGGACCGGCATCTTGGGCTCCTGACGGCGCATGAGCAGGGGGCGACGGACTTCTATGATCGGCTGGCTCATGCAGCCATCGAGACGATTGACCTTGATCACGTGGAAGCTCTTGCCCGATCAGCCGGCGAGCTGCCGATGGGGCCACGTGTGTCCATTGTAGCGCCTCAGAAGCGGATCGTCCGGATAGGCGTCGCCCGGGATGCAGCCTTTTGTTTTTACTACCCCGACAATCTTGAGTTGCTTGAAGCCGAGGGGGCGGAACTCGTGAGATTTTCGCCAGTGACCGATCAGGCCTTGCCGGATGTGGAGATGCTGTATCTGGGAGGAGGATATCCGGAACTGCATGCCGAGGCATTGGCTGCAAATATGCCGATGCGACAGGCCATTCGTACCTTTGCCGAACGAGGCGGACCGATCTATGCGGAATGTGGCGGCCTGATGTACCTCACGGAGGCGATCCGGGATTTCGACGGCACGTCGCATGAGATGGTCGGATTGTTCCCGGCGGACGCCGTCATGCGAAAGCCCGGACTCACGCTGGGATACCGAACGCTCCGGCTGGCATCCCCGTGCATCCTTGGCGATTCCGGCCTCACCGTGCGCGGGCATGAGTTCCACTATTCCACACTCGAACCTCACGGGGCATTGCACTACGCCGGCACGCTGGCCGATGCGCAAGGCAGACCGAAAGGCCACGACGGGCTCATGGTCCGGAATACCGTGGCCCTTTACACCCATCTGCATTTTGCCAGTCAGCCTCACGTCGCGAGGGCGCTGGTCGCGGCCGCACATCGAACGGCTGCGCGGGGGTCGAGCCATTTCGGAGGTGCGCCATGACGGACCAGGCTGAGCACAGAGCCAGGATGCAGCGGCTGAAAACGTCGGTGGATCGTCGGATTGCAGCTGCACAGGAGGAGAAAGGGTTGCTCATCGTCTATACGGGGGCCGGTAAGGGAAAGACCACGGCTGCACTCGGCATGGCTGTCCGGTGCATCGGGCATGGGATGAACGTGGCGGTGGTGCAGTTCATCAAGGGTGCGATCGATACGGCGGAAGAGCGGACGCTACAGTCGTTCGGCGACCGTGTGACATTTCTCCGAATGGGGGAAGGGTACACCTGGGACACCCAGGATCGTGCACGCGATAGCCAGTTCGCGCAGCGCGCATGGGAGAAGGCGTGTGAATTTCTCTGTGATCCCTCGTACGCCATGGTAATCCTCGATGAATTCAATATTGTCTTGCATCACGAGTACGTGAGTCTGACCGATGTCCTGCCGGTCGTGCATCAACGCCCGGCCATGCAGCATGTGGTCATGACCGGAAGGGGAGCGCCGCCGGAATTGCTGGATGAGGCCGATCTGGTCACTGAGATGAAACAGGTGAAACACCCCTTCCGAAAAGGCATCACCGCCCAGCGAGGAGTCGAGTTCTGACCGGCAGGAGAACAGTTCACAGTGATGAGGTCGGCTCATGACAGGCCCGGTCATCAAAACCTGCGAGCGTTGCCGGCAGACCTTCGAGTGCGGCGGTTATCGGTGTTGGTGCGGACAGGTGGAGATCACCGAGGCGCAAATGGATTGGATCGAGGTCCGTTTTCGGGACTGTCTCTGCCCCGCCTGCTTGCACCTCGTCCGGACGGGACAAGAGGGGCCTCGATGCGCGGGAGGCGATCAGTCGTAAGCGCCTCGGATTCAGGGAAGGGATGCGGAGTCAGTTATTCATTTTGATCGGATGGAGGGTACAACTATGCTTATTCTCGCTTCTCGCACACAGCTCAGTATCGGCATCGCGCTGGCCGTCCTCATCGCGGCTACACGCGGCCATCATTTCGAGACCCTCAATCACCTGCCGAGCGCATCGTGGGCCGCGTTTTTCCTTGCCGGCGTATATCTGCGGCCCCTCTGGGTCTTTCCCGCGTTGCTGGCCGAGGCGGCGGCGCTCGATGTGGCCGCCGTCACCTGGGGAGGGGTGAGCAACTTCTGCGTCAGTCCGGCCTACGGCTTTCTGCTGCCGGCGTACGGTGCACTCTGGTACGCCGGTCGTTGGTATGCCGGATATCACCGCGACGCCGCGGCGACCCTGTTCCCGCTGGCGATGAGCGTGCTGCTCGGGACCGCCGTCTGCGAACTGGTTTCGAGCGGAGGCTTTTATTTTCTGTCCGGACGCTTCGAGCAGACGAGCGTGCAGGAATTCGCTGGGAGATTCGCGGGATACTTCCCCCGATCCCTCTCTTCCTTCATGTTCTATGTTGGTGTCGCGGGCGTCATTCATGTGGCATGCCGTGCGGGGAAGGTGTATGCGGCATTCTCTGAACGCCTCAACACCTCCACCTAGTGGCGGGGGCAAGATTGTAGGGCGTGCCAGGGGTGTGTCGGTCTGATCGAAATTGTTCAGGAGCAGGGCATGTCTGTTCGACCCATCACGCAACGGGGGCGCCCGCCTCAGTCTCGTCTATTGTCCCAGGCCTCGGGCATGGCCAAACGGGCTGTCGAGCCTGGGGGGAAGTTCTCTCAGCCCGAGCGAGCGGCGGTGTATCGGGCGATTTTTGAACGCCGGGACGTTCGTCGAAACTTTCTGCCGGATCCGATCCCAGAGGAGGTCATCGGACGATTGCTCAATGCGGCGCATCATGCCGGATCGGTGGGGTTCATGCAGCCGTGGGATTTTATCGTCATCCGTGGACGGGCGACCAAGCGGGCGGTGAAGCGCCTGTTTCACCGGGCCAACGCCGAAGCAGCCGACCACTACACGGGCGGACGTGCGGCGCTCTATCGGAAGTTGAAACTCGAAGGCATTGAAGAGGCGTCGGTGAATCTCTGCGTGACATGCACGCGCCGACGCGGGGGCCGTCATGTCCTCGGCCGTGCGACGGTGCGGGACACCGATCTCTACAGCACCTGCTGCGCGATCCAGAATCTGTGGCTCGCAGCACGCGCGGAGGGCATCGGAGTCGGATGGGTGAGCATTCTTGATCATGCCGCACTCAAGCGCGTCTTGCACATTCCACGGTCCGTCACCGTGGTGGCGTATCTGTGCCTGGGATACGTGGCGGAGTTCGCATCCCAGCCGGATCTTGAGCGCGTGAACTGGCGGCGGCGACTTCCCGTGGATCGCCTGATTCACCATGAAGGATGGGGGCAGCGTTACGGGGCGCTGGTCGACACGAAAAGACCGGGAGCCACGGTCTCATGAACCTGGAAGCAACCGGAGGGAGGAGTGTGACAGACATGCGGCGCGCTCGAACGGTCATGATTCAAGGCACCGGGTCCCACGTCGGCAAGTCGGTCATCACGGCCGCGTTGTGCCGATGGTTCGTTCAACGGGGGCGCCGCGTGGTGCCGTTTAAGGCCCAGAATATGTCGAATAATTCCTGCGTCACGCCGGACGGGAAGGAAATCGGTCAGGCCCAAGGGCTGCAAGCCGAAGCCTGTCGCGTTCCAGCCAGAACGGATTTCAACCCTGTGCTTATCAAACCCTCCGGGCCCCGCCAGGCTCAATTGGTGGTGAACGGCGTGGTGGCAGGGACCATGACGCCGAGTGAGTGGGGACGCCTGAGACGCGAGCATTTTCAGACGGTGTGCCAAGCCTTCGAGCGGCTCGCAACGGAGTTCGATCTCGTGGTGCTGGAGGGCGCTGGCAGCCCGGCGGAAATCAATCTCCGCGATCATGACATCGTGAACATGCGCATGGCGCAGGCAGCTCGGGCGCCGGTGCTGCTCGTCGGCGACATCGAGCGAGGCGGGGTATTTGCTTCTCTCGTGGGTACTCATGCGCTGTTGGAGCCGGAGGAACGACGGCATGTACGAGGGTTCATCATCAACAAATTCCGCGGCGAACGATCGTTGCTGGACTCAGGGACTGCCGGCCTCGAGCGTCGGCTCGGGGTCCGGTGCCTTGGGGTCATCCCGATGTGGGACCAGATTTCGCTGCCTGAGGAGGATTCCGTCGGGTGGCCGTCGGTCTTCCGCCGATCAGCCTCGACGTTGGCGGAGGTGACGATCGGCGTTGCGAATCTGCCATACCTCTCCAATTCCACCGATGTGGAAGCGCTTGCCCGTACGCCGGGAGTCCGGATGGTCTGCATCGACGGGCCGACGAACGAGCGGCTCGATCTGTTGGTCTTTCCTGGCACGAAGAACACCGCCCATGCCCTGAAGTTTGTGCGGGCGCAGGGACTTGATCACGTCGCCCGGCAGGTCTGGAAGGCCGGCGGAACCGTGCTGGGCATCTGCGGAGGGTTTCAACTGTTAGGCCGCCGCATTCTCGACCCGGAAGCGGTGGAGTCGTCCGAATGCGAGATGAAGGGATTGGGCCTGCTCGATATCATCACGGTCTTCGCCAGACACAAGACGACTGTCCAGGTAGCGGGCCGACATCTCGACTCCGGCAGTCCCGTTTCCGGATTCGAGATTCACATGGGCCAGGCCCAAGCCGGTTTGAACGCGAAGCCGTTTCTGGAGCTTCACACGAACGATCATCAGACCACGCGATGGGAAGGAGCCGTGTCACCGGATGGCCGTGTGATCGGCACCTCCGTCCATGGCCTCTTTGACGGGCCTGAATTTACCCGGGCATTTCTGAGTCGGGTGCGAGTGCCGGGCGACGCACTCTCCTTGCCCCAGGAAGGAGAGTGCCAGGGTTCGCGCGACGAGAGGCTGGACCGATGGACAGAGTTTGTCGCCCGGCATCTTGATATGGCCGCGGTTGAAGCCATTATCGAAGAAGGGCTCTCGTGACACCGACGCAGCGTCGAAGAAAGCATGCCTGGCTCACGCTGGTGATTGGAGGCGCCTCCAGCGGGAAAAGCGCGTTCGCGCTCTCGCTCGCAGGATCGGCCACGTCGAAAGCCTTCATCGCGACCGGCGAGCCGCTGGACGCTGAGATGGCGGACCGCATTAGGAGACATCAGCACAGTCGCGGCCCGGAATGGGAGACGGCCGAAGTGCCGGTGACCGTAGCGAACTGGGTCAAGGAGAAAGGGGCGCGGTATGGCGTCATCGTCCTGGACTGCCTCACGCTCTGGATATCGAACCTCGTTGGGCGGGGCGGATCGTCGAAGGCCGTGCTCGATCAGGTCGCCATATTGTTGTCTGCCGTTCGGCAGGCTTCTACCAAAATGATTATCGTGACCAATGAACTCGGCTTGGGCCTGGTACCGGCAGATCCGGCCGTGAGGGCATTTCGGCAACTGGCCGGCGAAGTCAATCAACTGGTCGGGAGAGAGGCGGACGAAGTCTATGCCGTCATTGGCGGTCTGCCTGTTCGAATCAAGCCGGGTCGCGCGACACGAAGGAGGAAACGGGCGACATGACGCTTGAGGAGGTACGGAGCGCGATTGTCCCGCCTGACCGGAGTGTCTATCGGCAAGTGCAGATTCGCCTCGATCGCCTGACCAAGCCGCCGGGGAGTCTCGGCCGGTTGGAGGAACTCGCCGCCGACTATGCCGCCTCGATCGGCAAGGTGCAGCCAGAATGCCCTCGCGCGGCCGTCTTTACCTTTGCGGCGGACCATGGGATTGCGGACGAAGGTGTCAGTGCCTATCCACGAGAAGTGACCGCACAGATGGTGTTCAACTTCTTGCGCGGTGGAGCCGGCATCAATGTCCTGGCCGCCCATGTCGGGGCTGAAGTGCGTGTCGTGGACATCGGTGTCGCGTTCGACTTTCCTCCGCTCCCCGGCTTGATTTCCCGGAAGATTGCGCCGGGCACCGGAAATTTTCTCCATAGGCCGGCGATGACGCGGTCCCAGGCGATCCAGGCGCTTGAAATCGGCATCGCCTTGGCCCGTGAGGCGGCGGCTGAGGGCTTCGGGTTGCTGGCAACCGGAGATATGGGGATTGGCAACACCTCGTCGAGTACGGCGATCGCGGCGGTGATGACCGCTCAATCGGTTGCGTCAGTGACGGGTCGCGGCACAGGGATCAGTGATCATGCGCTCGCGCGAAAAGTCGACATCATCTCGAACGCGCTGGCCCGTCACAATCCGAATACGCAGGACCCGTTGGACGTGCTGTCGAAGGTCGGCGGCTTCGAAATCGCGGGGATCGCCGGTCTGATTCTCGGTGGGGCCGCTGCGCGTGTCCCTGTGGTTCTGGATGGATTCATCTCCGGAGCGGCCGCGTTAATCGCGGTCGGGCTGGCGCCTGCTTGTCGGGACTATGTCATTGCGTCGCACCAGTCGGTTGAATGCGGACATGGAGCGATCCTCAGTCACTTACAGCTCAACCCGCTGCTCGATCTCGGGCTTCGACTCGGGGAGGGCACAGGAGCCTGTCTGGGGATCGGTCTCATTCATGCGGCGTTGAAATTATACACCCAGATGGCCACGTTCGAGGAAGCCGCGGTCTCTGGCCCCAGTCGAGCGGGAGATCGGTCGTGAGTGCCTTCCTCCTGGCCTGGCATTTCCTCACCGCCGTTCCACTCACCCGCCGCCACCAGGCTACGACCATGGAGCAATTCGCGAACTCCATGGCGTGGTTTCCCACCGTCGGGCTGGTGATCGGCCTGACGCTTGCCGCGTCTGCGACGGCGCTGGATCTGATCCTGCCGCGAAATGTGGTCGATTGGATGTTGATCCTGCTGCTCGTCCTGCTCACGCGGGGCCTTCACCTGGATGGCCTGGCCGACACCCTTGATGGCTGGGCTGGGGGGCGCACGTCAAAAGAGCGGCTGGAGATCATGCGTGATCCTCGGATCGGAGCCTTCGGGGCGATCGGACTTGTGCTGGCGCTAGGCCTTCGGCAGGCCGGCTTATTCGGCCTGCCTGACTCAGGTCGGTGGGCGATGATTGCCACCATGCCGCTGCTCGGGCGATGGGCCATGGTCGTCGGCGGTGTTGCCGCCCCCTACGCGAGGGCCGACGGGGGCCTGGCGCACCCGTTTCTTGCACACCTCGCCGGAAGGCACGTGCTCATGGCGACGGCCGTACCAGCGGTATGGCTCATCTGGTGGTTCGGCCCAATCGGGACGCTGAGCATCCTGGTGCTGGTGGCTGTCGTGATACGGGTCGTGACCGCCCTTTCACTCCGTTTGTGCGGTGGAGTCACGGGCGATGTGTTCGGAATGATGAACGAGATTGCGGAAGTGGCGTTTCTGGTCGCGGGACCGCTCTGCTTGGAGATGCGATGATTGCCAGTTCTCTGGTGGCCGCCTTTCTGCTCGATGCGATGGTGGGAGATCCTCCATGGCTGCCACATCCCGTTCGCTGGATCGGACGAGTCATCGCCTGGATCGAGCGCGGCGTATGCATGCTGGTTCAGCATCCTCTCAGGGCGAAACTGGTCGGGATCGGTGTGGCCGTGGGGTTTCCCATGATCAGTTTCACCGTCGTGTGGGGCTCACTTCACGTGGCCGACCAGATTTCGACACCGCTGGGCCCGATCCTTGAAATCCTGTGGTCATTTTTGGCACTGGCGGGACGAGACCTTGCAGACCACGCGTGGGCCGTGTGGAGAGCTCTCGATGCCGGGTCCCTCAACGAGGCTCGAAGCGCGGTTGCGCGGATCGTCGGACGGGATACCCACGCATTGCCGGAGCCGGAAGTGGTACGGGCAACTGTTGAAACAGTCGCGGAAAGCACCTGCGATGGGATCGTCGCGCCCCTGTTCTTCCTGGCGCTCGGCGGTCCCCCATTGGCGTGGGCGTACAAAACCGTCAATACGCTCGATTCGATGATTGGGCATCCCGAACATCCCTATCGAGACGTTGGGTGGGCCTCAGCCCGTCTTGATGACGCCATGAATTGGCTTCCGGCTCGCTTGACCGGTTGGCTCATTGTGAGTGCGGCAGGTATACGATTTCTGAATTGCACACGGGTGCATGACGCCTGGGTCGTATTCCGGCGAGACGGGGGCAAACACCGCAGCCCGAACAGTGGGAGACCGGAGGCGGCGATGGCGGGCGCGCTGGGGGTTCAACTGGGAGGCGTGAATGTCTATGACGGGACGGCTGAAGTGCGGCCGAGCATCGGCACGGCGGACCAGCCGCTGACTCGCGACCGGATCGCTGAAAGTGTTGCGGTCATGTGGATCGCGTCCGTCTTGGCAGCGGGGCTTGCATGGGGGGCGGTGTGGTGTCGATGAGCGATACGCACGGAGGCAACCTGTATCAGGCGGCCCGAGAACAGGGATGTCATCCGTCCAATCTTGTCGATTTCAGCGCCAGTATCAACCCATTGGGGCCGTCGTTGTCGGTCTTGCGGGTCTTGCGTCGGGGACTCTGGGCCATCCGACATTATCCCGATCCTCAGGCGCACGAATTGGTGTCGGCGCTGAGCCGGCGCTCCGGCTTGAGTCCGTCCTGCTATCTGGTGGGAAATGGGTCGGCCGAGCTACTGTATTTGCTCCCCATGGCGCTGGCGATCAAGAACGCACTCATCATCGGACCCACCTTTTCAGAGTATAAAACGGCGATTGGTCGAGCCGGCGGGATATCGACGTATGTGATGGCGGATCGGGCTGCCGAGTATCGACCGCCAATCGAGCGTACGCGGGACCAGATCCGGACGGCTCGAGCACCCTACGATGCTGTCGTGTTGTGCAACCCGAATAGCCCTACCGGTCAACCGGTGGCGAAATATGATCTCCTGAGATTTATCGATGCTGTGGCCGAGAGGAGCCCCTGGGTCATCATTGACGAATCATTCATCGAGTTTGCCCCAGAGTATTCACTCCTCCGGGAGTTACCGACATATCCACGTCTGTTAATCCTCCGGAGCTTCACCAAGTTTTATGGCATCCCCGGCCTTCGAATCGGATATCTGATCGGGCAACCCGAAGTCGTCGAACACGTGCGTCGATGGCAGCCTCCATGGTCGGTTAATGCATTGGCTCAAGCCGCGGCGCTTGCTGCGCTCAGAGATTCCGGCCATCGACGGAAGAGCCTGGCCTTAGTTTCAGAAGAACGGACAAAGCTCAGTGCCGCGTTGAGCGCCATTGACGGAATGCGCGTCTTTCCGTCGGCGGCCAATTTTCTCCTCGTTGAACTGCCGGCTCCTCTTTTGGCCTCCGACGTGATCACACAGCTTCGTAACTCTGCTCTTCTCGTGCGTGATTGTTCCACTGTCCCAGGACTCACTCCACAGTCGATTCGAATGGCCATCAAGACCCCGCGAGAAAACAATCGATTGATCCGTTCTTTGGAGGCCCTCCTGCAGCGGTCATGAACATGCCTACCCAGCTGGTCGATGCCTTCCTGACTCGATACCTGGTGCGAGATCGTTCGCTCCTGATCCGCCTTCCTGAACGTCGGCGCGTGCTGTCTTCGGCCCCGCGAGGGGGCGGTGTGGGCCATGCCCGTTCCATCATCAACCATCAGGTTCCCGGACATCCCCTGCGCGGCTCAGGTGCTTCCCGCCAACGGACATGGAGTGATCCCGCACGATATTTGGGTGATGTTGCCAGGAGGCTTCGTGCGCCTCAACCGTGCGTCGGGCTCATGACCGCAGTCCCGCTCGAGAACCTCGTGGTCCTTCGCGAGCAGGCGGATGATCTGTGGGTCGAAGGATTCTTTACGGTCGGCGTGACCAATGCGGTCAGGGCTGGAGAATCAATCGATTCCACGCCATCTGCCGACCCGCAAAAGGCCGGGACGATCAATGTTGTCCTTATTACCAATGCGGCACTGACGGTGTCTGCAATGGTGACGGCGGTGCAAGTGGCGACAGAAAGTAAGGCTGCGGTACTGTTGGCCAATCGTATCCCCAGTTGGACCGGCCGTGCCGACGCGACCGGGACAGGAACGGACGCCGTTGTTGTTGTAAATGGAAATGGACCGCTAATTCGCTATAGCGGAACCCATACGAAAATCGGTGAGCTCATCGGAAGACTGGTCAGTCACGGGATTGAGAGTGGCCTAACCAAAGCGCATCGCTAGAAAAGATCTCGATAGAGCGCGGTATATCGACTTACATGGAGGATCATTCTTCTTTCAGAAGAGGCCGTCACAGGTCTGCCGGCTACAAAGGTTGCCTTTTCAGAAAGGATATTTTCTCAATCTGAAGAGCGAATACCCTGGCAGATTTGATCTGCGTTTGCTGTGCTTATTTTATGCTAAAAGTAGTCCGAAGAGACCAAAAAGAATAGAAAGGACGGGAACAAATAGAAAGCTCCTAACTTCTGGAAACTGTGCGATAAAGCGGGAAACCAAACACAAAACAGGGAGTTAGCAATTTCTATTTAATCAGTCTTCGAACCCGCAGGTCGCAGGTTCACCTTGTGATTCCCCGTAGCAAGCTACGGGGATCCGTTTCTCTGG
>DIHJ01000034.1:3412-7339 GCA_002420105.1 Nitrospira sp. UBA5699 | reverse complement strand
AATGTCGGACAGGCTCCTAGCGGATTACACGGGCCCGTTCAAGAATGCGAAGTTCCCTCGTTTCATTGACAAGGTCCGGACCCCGGTTGAAAATGGATCCATGCGAACCTCCGCGCTCGGACACATGATCCTTCCGGCCTGCCTGCTGACCGGCGCCGCCCTCGTCGCGATGCCGGCCGCCTCTGCAACCGCGGCATCGCCTATCTATTACTGTCCCGACCGGCAAGCCGACCAGCAATACTCCGCCACCCGGGGTCCGGGCTGCGTCCCTCTCGTCGAGCCGCAGGAACGCACGGAAGACGGCGGTGCCGGCGACCGGCCTCCGCGCGAGTTCAGGATGGAGAATCTCCAGCAGGATGTTTCGGCTTTTCTGGGCAGGTACCGGGAGTTCCTCGATTGCTGCAAAACCGATCTCGCCGAACTCCGGCAGGTCGAAGAACTCGGCGAGGAGGTCGGCGATCTCCTGACGTCCACGCAGGCCAACATCTCGAATTATTCGCTCGCGTCGCGGGGCATCATGCTGCGCGAGATGATTCCGCGGGTGGCCAGGGCGAGGGCCGATCTCAAGAAATTGCGGGCGCGGCTGGAGCGGATCAATGAGTCATCGAGGCGGCTCGAATCGCTGGGTTTCGACGAGGCGGCGCGCGAGGTGGGTACGATCCGGGAGCTGGAAGACTCCATCGACCGGGACATCCGCACCCCGAAGCTGCCTCCGAGCGCCAGGACCGGCGCGGACATCGGCGTCGCCCCCGCAGCGGGACCGGGCATCGGCCGGAGCCCCAAGGCCGGTTCCGTGATCGGACGCGAGGGGCTGACCGGCCAGGAGATCGGCGCCTCGCCGAGAAGCAGCAGGGCAATCGGCGGGAGCGGACCGTCGGGATTCGAGATCGGAGCGACAGGCCGCGCCGGCGCGGCGATCGGCGACTCCCCGCTCAATCAGGACACGTCATCCGGCGTGAGTTCGTCTCTTCAGCGATCGACGGTCGGCTCCAGCATCTCCGACTCGACGGTCGGCTCCAGCATCGGCTCCTCGTCCGTCGGATCGAGCCTTCAGGATACGTCGGTCGGTTCCTCCTTCGGCGGCTCCGCCGTCGGCTCCAGCCTCCAGGAGCGCGGTACCGGCGCTTCGCAATCGCAATAACACCCTCCCGCTTGTTCACGGCGAGATCGATGCCGCTTGACCGAGCGGCGGCATCGGCTCCCACGTGTCGCCCGCATCCCGGCTGCGGTAGAGCCCGCTGCCGTTCGTACCGGCATAGAAGAGCTTCGGATCGGTCGGACTCTGGGCGATCGAGCGCACGTTCGTGGTGGCGAAACCTTCGTTGATCGTCTTCCACGTCGCCCCGCCGTCTTCGCTGCGATGCACCCCGTCCCGCCCGACGATGTAGACCACGCCGGTCCTGGCGCGGTCGAGCAGCATCGCGATGATCATCTGATCGGTCAGGGATTCGCCGATGCGCAGCCAGGACTTTCCGCCGTTCGTCGTTTTGTACAGCCCCGCCAGCGTCGCCGCATAGACGGTCTCCGGCTCGTAGGGATCGACGTGGATCGACGTGACATTGAGCGCGCGCGACGTCTTCACCATGTCGGGCGGCACGAGCCCGCTGTTCACCTGCTCCCAATGACCCGCTTCGTTGACGGTCTTGTAGACGCCGCCGCTCGTGCCCGCATACAGGATCGCCGGCCGCGTCGGATCCATGCCGAGCGTGACGACCATCAGGACCTCCTTCATCCCCTCCATCTTCTTCGTCCAGTTCTCGCCGCCGTTCTTCGTCTCAAACACGCCCATCGTCGTGGCCAGGAAGATGTGGTTGTTGTCCGTCGGATCGAACACGAACTGGTTCACGACCGACGAAATGGTCGCGTCGTCCAATCCCGACCGCATCGAGGCCCAGCGCTGCCCGCCGTCGTGGCTCTTGTACACGGCATCGCCTTTCGTGCCGGCATAGACCGTCGCCGGATAGGCCGGATCGATCGCCATCGCGATCACCCGCGAATGGCTCATCCCCCTGGAGAGATTCGTCCAGGTCTGCCCGCCGTCGCGCGTCTTGTAGATGTAGTCGTTCGTCGCGACGTAGATGATGTCCGAATTCTTCGGATGGAGTTGGATCAGCACGATGGGATCGCTGCGATTGCAGCCGAGTAGCGCAACGGTCAGAAGCCCAAAGAAACAAGACAGCAACGGTTTCATGAACAGACGCCCGCCTTTTCCCCCTCCCCCCATGCAGGCGGTTGATGCATTACGCATGAATATCTCCCGAATCGTTTTCGGACAACAGCGTCCGGCAATCTTCAAGTACGCGCGCCGAACGAGGGCCTTCCAAAGCCGCGCGTTCCGCGAGCACGAAGGATGCTCGCCGCAGGCACCCTTTCTCCCCGACCTATCTGAAATTCGTATACTGTAAATCCACCCCAAAATCTTTACCCTTCAACAACGCGATCGCCGACTGCAACTCGTCCTTGCTCTTGCTCAGCACCCGCACCTGCTCGCCTTGAATCTGCGCCTGGACCTTCAGCTTCGAATCCTTGATCGCCTTCGAGATCTCCTTGGCTTTCTCGGAAGCCAGCCCGCTCTGGATCTTGGCCGTCTGCCGCACCGTCCCGGCCAACGCCGGCTCCACCGCGCCGTAGTCGAAGGCTTTCAGCGATACGCCGCGCTTCACGCACTTCGCCTTGATGATTTCGAGCACGGCGTTCAGTTTGTACTCGTCGTCCGACACGACAACCAGCTCTTTGTCTTTCTCCTTCAGCGTGATCTCCGTCTTCGAATCCTTGAAGTCGAACCGCTGCTTGACCTCCTTCGTCGCCTGATCGAGCGCGTTCTTCAGTTCCTGCATGTTCACTTCCGACACGACATCGAACGAAAATTGATCGGCCACGATCCCCTCCCCCCGTTCGTCAGACGTCATGCGTCAAACGTGACGACCCGGTCCTCCGGGATTCCGTTCACGCCCTGAAGCGAATGACGGTTGACGTCAATTCAACCTGCCCCTAACAACAGCCGCCGCTGTGCGGCAGCCGGAAACACTTATCTTTCTCACCATCAGTAATCGCCGTCTGCATCCGGCCCGCCGATCCCCCGCCGGCCATCACCACCACTTCGCTGTTCGTAAACGGCTTTTTCAAGATCACATAGCCGTACCACTGCCTCATGCTGTCGCTCAAGACGATCACTCCCAGGATCGCCACCACCGCCACGAGCGCCGCATCGAGATACAGGGCGAAGGCCTGCCCTGCCGCCAGCGTCGACGCCTTCGCCAGGAACATGCCGAACATTTCATAGGAGCCGGTCAGCGTAATCAAGCCCACGAACAGCATCGGCACCGCGGTCACCCAGAGATAGGGCGACTTCCACATCTTAATCAGCACGGTCGTCCCGATGCAAAGCGCCAGCGTCCCCAGCAACTGGTTCGCCGCCCCGAACATCGGCCAGATCGTCGAAATGCTCCCGGTCCCGATCAGGTAGGCCCAGGAGCCGACCACGAACCCGCTGCTCAGCAGGACCCCCGGCCACCAGTTCATCCGGCGGAACGGCGCATAGATTCGCCCCGCCATTTCCTGAATGAGATAGCGGGCCACGCGCGTCCCGGTGTCGATCGTCGTCAGGATGAAGAGGGCCTCGAACACCAGCGCGAATTGATACCAATAGGCCATCAGCCCGGACATGCCGGGTAGCGCCGCAAAGATCGAGGCCATGCCGACCGCAAGCGACACGGCGCCGCCGGGCCGCCCCGCCACGTCGACCTCGACCAACTGCGACAGCTCGGCGATCCGTGCCGGTGCAAAACCCATGGCCGTCAGCGCATCGGCTCCCAGCGTCGTATTGATCGCCAGATAATCGCCGGGGATCAGGACCGACGCCGCGATCAAGGCCATCACACCGACGAAGCTCTCCAGCAGCATTGCCGCATAGCCCACCACCGCCTG
>DIHJ01000034.1:0-3191 GCA_002420105.1 Nitrospira sp. UBA5699 | reverse complement strand
GCGCGGCATCTCGATCGTCGGCGCCATCAGAACCACGCCGAAACCGAGGAGAAACACCACGCCGAGTTTCATGAAGGTGCTGAGATAGCCCCGCGGGACCAGCAGCATCCACCCCGGCAGCACCGACGCGAGGAACCCGTACCCGGCCAAGAGCCAGACCAGCGTGGCCCGTTCGTATTCGAACCAGGATGCGAACGACGACTGCGCGACGACACGGCCGAAGAGCACCGCGGCAATCAAAAGCGCGACGCCGAGCACCGAGACCTCCGCCACCGCGCCGGGACGAAACTTCTGGAGGTAGAAGCCCATGATGAAACCGATCGGAATCGTCATCGCGATCGTGAAGGTCCCCCAGGCATTGCGGTAGAGCGCGTTCACCACCGCGAATCCCAGCCCCGCCAGCGCCACGACCACGATGAAGAGCACCGCCACCGCCGTCGCCGTGCCGGTGACGGAACCGAGTTCGTCGTGGGCGATCTCGGGCAGCGAGCGCCCGTTGCGCCGCATCGACGCCACGAGGACGATGAAGTCCTGCACCGCTCCCGCCAGCACCGCACCGATCACCAGCCAGAGAAATCCGGGAAGAAACCCGAACTGCGCCGCCAGGACCGGCCCCAGCAGCGGCCCGGCTCCGGCAATCGCCGCGAAGTGATGGCCGAAGAGGACGACTTTATTCGTGGGATGGAAATTCACGCCGTCGTTGAGCCGAACGGCGGGAGTGACACGCTGGTTATTCAGTTCGACAACTTGTTTGGCCAGCCATCGCCCATAGAACCGATAGGCCAGCACATAGATGCAGGCCGCTGCTACGACGAGCCAGAGACCATTTACTTTTTCGTGGGGATAAACGAAACCTGTCACAAAGGCGAGCGCCGCAGCGCCGAGAACGGCGAGGAACCCCCAAAGCGCCAGCTTTAACGCGAACATGCGGGGCATCCTATCACAATCCGTCGGTAGGACACTCTGACAGTCCCGCTTCTTACGCTCATTTCGTGTCGACAGAGTCGTCATATAGCATGTCATTTGACGATATAGTCGACGCGTGCTACCATCCCGCCCGTGAGCCTCACGCCGATTATACCGCGCCTTCTGAAGCTGGAACGCCTCCTTGAGAAGAAGTCTCACTTCCTACTGGGCCCGCGCCAAACTGGGAAGAGCTTTCTGATCGCCCAGAGCCTCAAAGGGACCCGCGTCTACGATCTCTTGGACACTTCCATCTATCTGGCGTTCAGCCACCGTCCCCAGCGCCTGGCCGAGGAGCTCACCCCCAAAGATCGAATCGTCGTCATCGATGAGATTCAACGGTTGCCTGTGCTGCTGAACGAAGTGCACCGTCTCATCGAACAACGGGGCATCCGATTCCTGCTTACAGGATCGAGTGCGAGAAAACTCCGCCATGGCGGAGTGAACCTGTTGGGGGGACGCGCCAGAACCAAATACCTGCACCCCCTCACAAGTCAAGAATTGGGAGAACACTTTGACCTGGACAGGTTCATCGCGCGCGGAGGGTTACCGTCGATTTATTTCTCAGACAATCCGCGCGCCGATCTCGAGGCCTATGCCGGTGCCTACCTCCAGCAAGAAATTGTGGCAGAAGGGGCAACCAGGAACATCTCCGCCTTCAGCCGCTTCCTGAAAGTCGCCTCCTATTGCAATGCGACAATCGTGAACTTTACGAACGTGGCCACAGACGCTCAGGTACCGCGGACGACGGTATATGAATATTTTGAGATCCTCAAAGACACCCTCGTGCTGCACGAACTCCCGGCCTGGCGTGAGACGAAGAAGCGGAAACCCTTGGCCTCCTCGAAATATTATTTCTTCGATATTGGCGTCGTTGCCTCTATCCAAGATCGGCGCTATCGAAGAGGAACACCCGAGTTCGGAGAGGCCGTGGAGACGTACATCATGCACGAACTCAAGAGTTACGCGGATTATGTTTCAGGAGAGCCGCTGGCCTTCTGGAGATCGAAGTCCGGTTTTGAAGTAGACTTCATCCTCGGCGACCATACGGCTATCGAGATGAAGGCGCGGGAAAACATCGCGGCCAACGACCTCAAATCATTGAAGGCGCTGGCGGAGGAAAAGAAGCTAAAGCGCTATCTGTGTGTCAGTCTTGAGGCTCGACGTCGACAAGTCGGCGAGGTGACGATCCTGCCGGTGAAAGAGTTCCTGAACAGCCTGTGGGAAGAGGAATACGCCTAGCCGAACAGCGCTACCGAGAGAATTCCCTCCGACGCCGCGCCGATCACCAGCCACAGAAAACCGGGGAGAAAGCCGAACTGCGCCGCCAGCACCGGCCCGAGTAGGGGCCCCGCCCCGGCAATCGCCGCAAAGTGATGCCGAAGAGGACGACTTTATTGGTGGGGTGAAAATTCACGCCGTCGTTCAACCGCACCGCCGGCGTCACACACTGGTTATTGAGTTCAACAACCTGCTTCGCCAGCCAGCGACCATAGAAGCGGTAGGCCAGCATATAGATACAGGCCGCCGCCACAACGAGCCAGAGACCATTTACTTTTTCGTGGAGATAAACGAGACCTGTCACAAAGGCGAGCGCGATAGCATCAAAAGCGGCAAGCAGCCCCCAGAGTAGGACAAACACTGATTTCATGCGCGGCATCCTAACATATGAAGGAAGCCAACTAGCAACTTAGGCTATCTTTTCTCAAACGATGCATTTTGCCCTCTCGCGTCAGTGAATTAGACCATGACTCTTGGCCTTGCAAATTGAAAGTATGGTACGCTTCTCGCGCTGTTTCCAAGTGAACTCCAGCAAGTGAGGTAGCCATGGCTGACCATATAATCGAAGTATCGGATACGGCGGTTCACGTGGTTAACCTTGAGATACGCAACAAAGATGTCTCCGACTATTTGAGAGCGCTCCCTGAGGGCGAACGTGAGCAGTCTTTTGTTAGAGCGGTTGAGGTTGGGGTATTTTGCATAGAGCGAGCGCAGACAAGACAGGACACAGAGTTTATAAGGCGTCAGATGGATTCCCTCCTTCTACAGTTTGAGAAAACCTCACAATCTATTCCTGAAAAAGTGGAGACAGCATTAATCGGCAAAGTCGGAGTTGACGAAGGACAAGTGCTGGCTCCGGTGAAATCAATTGTTAGTGACACGTCGAAGGTATTAGCCGAGCGACTTAAAGAGGTGGCGGTTTCAAGTTCCAAGTGCAACGGGTGAAT
>DIHJ01000051.1 GCA_002420105.1 Nitrospira sp. UBA5699 | reverse complement strand
GCCTTTTCCCATTCCGCCTCCGTCGGCAGACGCTTCCCTTTCCAGCGGCAGTAGGCCTGGGCGTCCTGCCAATCCACGCCGATCACGGGACGATCCTCGTGGTGGTTGGGATCCACCGTGTCCCATTGCCAGGGCGCGGAACGGTTCGTCGCGGCGAGGAAGGAGCCGTATTGCGCCGTGGTCACTTCATGCAGATCGATCGCAAACGCATCGAGCCAGACGCGGTGCGACGGGCGTTCATCCTCCAACGCCTGCGTCCCGTCGAATCCCATCACGAACTCCCCCTCCGGAATCGCCACCATGGGGGTCTCGACGGCCGGCAGCGCATCGAACGGCTTGGATTTTCGCAGACGATCCAGCTGAGCAGCGGCCGGCTCTACGGTCGGACCGACTGCGACGATCAGCAGACAGAATGCCGAGAGGAATCGGAGTGAGGAGCCCATCAATGGATGATTCCTCCGACCACCCAATGCCGATCGTCGATCACGTCGATGAGCAGACGGGTCAGATTCATTCTGGCCAGCTGCGAAGTGATCTCGTCCTCGGTGAACGCCGCGAGCAGCGAATTGTAGAAATCCCGCCGCAGAACGTCCGGTGCATCGGCCGCATAGCGGTCGACGATGGCTTGCGCCGCTTCGGGAGACTCGGGCCGGAGAAGGTCCATGACCAGGACCGGCGAACCGGGTTTGACCAGTTGACGGAGCCGATTCCAGAATTGCAGGGGATTCGGCACATGGTGCAGCAGACTGTTGGACAAGACCGCGTCGGCCTGGTTGGCCCCGGCAATGTCCTGAAACCGTTCGCAGCGGAACGTCACGCGACCGGAAAGACCGGCCTCCGCGACGGCCCGTTCGGCGAGCCGGATCATCGGCGCCGACGCGTCGATACCGGTCACGCGGCAGGCCGGCAACGCCCGGGCCAGCCGGATCGGAATGTCGCCCGGGCCGCACCCGAGATCGAACAGGTGCCCTTCGGAAAAATCGGGAAAGTATTCGCGGAACCGATCGACGAACCCCTGATTTTCCTCGGCAAAGTCCGCCCCGGCATAGGCCGCGACCTGCGCCTCGTCCTCCATCAGCTCCGGTTCAAGTATTCGGTCCATCGACTTCCCTCATAGGTTCAGGCTGAGGTTAAGGTTCGGTTTGGATCACGCTCGATCTCCGCCTCAGCCTCAACCTTGGCCTGCGTCAAACCTGACTTCATCTCCGGGCCTCACCATGCCGCCTTGCAAGACCCTGGCGTAGAGCCGGCTCCAGCCCGGGTTCGTTTTCTGGGAGATCCGCGAATACCGGCCGCCTCGGAACCAGCGCGCATTCCACTCGCAGGGCGCGCAGTAGCTGGTCAGCTCCAGCCGCACCTCCGGACCGATCGCCAGCCGCAGGCCGGGCCCGAGGGTTTCCCACTCAAGGCCGGCCAGCGTGAGATTCTCTCCGGCCGAACCGGGATCGATCGTATGGCCTTCATCCTGAAGCCGTTCGATCAGTTCCAGCGAATACAGGCAGACCGCGCGGTCCGGCCCGCCGTGCACCTTGAGATTGCGCTGACGGTCTCCGGCCAGTCCCTGCTCCGTGATCTCGGCTTCCAGAACCGGCCGTTTCGGGAGCCCGCCGTCCGAGACGCTGATCTGGTGCACATGCGGATAGGGCGGCCGTCCGGCTGACCTCATCGGCCCGCCCCCTCGCAGGATTGCGCGGGCAGAAACTCCATGGCCAGCCAGCCGTCCCGTTCCCGCTCCCGTCCCGGATAGAGATGGGCCCGCGCAAACGCCTCGCAGACGTCACGGCGTTGATCGATCAGGAGGCCGGACACGAGCAGTCTGCTTCCCGTCGAGGCGGCCAGCCCGTCGGCCAGTTGCAGCAGCGTCTGCCGGTCGAGATTCGCGAGCACGAGATCGAAGGTCTCCGAACCGTCGAGCGACCCGCAGCGGAGAGACAGTTCGTCGCCGAATCGATTGTCCACGGCATAGTCCCGCGCGCAATCGATCGCGACCGGGTCAATGTCGATGCCCACGGCCCGGGCCGCCCCGAGACGCAGCGCCACCATCGCCAGCAGACCGCTGCCGGTGCCGACGTCCAGGACCGACTCACCGCCCCGAATCAGCTCCTCGAGCCATTCGAGCAGCATCCGGGTCGTCGCATGGTGGCCGGTGCCGAAGGCCTGCTTCGGATCGAGGACGATCACGATCTGATCGGGCCGGACGTCCACCGGTTCCCAGCTGGGCCTGATCACGATCCTGGTGCCGATCCGGAGCGGCTTCACCGACTGCGCCCACAGTCTGTTCCAGTCCTGATCCGGAACCGATTGCACCAGGATGTCCGGTTCCGGGTCCGCGCCGTCCAGTTGCCGGAGGATCTGCCGCAATCGCACAAGCTGGTCCGGCGCCCAGCTGCGGCCCGGCCGGTAAAGATGAATCGTCCCGCCGTCCTGCCACGCGCCTTGCACGGCGGGATCGTCCAGAAGCCCCAGCAGCTCTCCGGCATCGACGCCGGATTTGATTTGAATGTCCACCCAGTCGGAAGGCGTTGACGACATCTGTCGCTTCCAGTAAGGTCCCTAAAAAATGGCGGCCACTTCTCGCGCGGCACAGCTCCGGCGTCTCATCGCAAGGCTCGAACGTCTCATCGCCCGTGGCACGGGCGCCAGTTCCCGGTTCACCAGATGGCGGCTGGCCATTTTTGTCGCCGGCCTGCTCGGCAGCGTCGCGCTGTTCCGCTCCGGCTGGTACAACAGCGGCAACCTCGTCCTGGCCTGCTTCGTCGCGCTGTTCCTCATCGTCGCCGCGTATCATAACAGGCTCGAACAGCGGATTCACCGGCTGCGGCTGTGGAAACAGATCAAGTCGGTGCACCTGGCGCGCATCGGGCTCGACTGGCCCGCGATTCCCCAACGGCCGGCGGACCAGCCTGCCGCGCACCTCTACGCGCAGGATCTGGACCTGGTCGGCCCGCACTCGCTCCTGCACCTGCTGGACTGTACGGTATCGGACCGGGGGCGTTCCCGGCTGACTTCCTGGCTGCTCACCCAGCCGCCGGCTCCGGCGGCCTGGAGCGCGCGCCAGAGCCTCGTGAAAGAGTTGGCGCCCCGTTCGCTCTTTCGCGATCGTCTGGCGCTCGCCGCGCAACTCGCCGGCGACCAGGAGATCAACGGCCGGCGCCTGGAAGCGGCCCTGGCGCACCCGATCGAATTTCCCCGGCTGCATGCCGTGCTCGCCGTGCAGACGGTCCTGGCGCTCGCGACCATCGGCCTCGGAATCGGCGCCGCGCTCAACTGGCTGCCGGGCTACTGGATGTTTTCGTTCGCGGCCTATGCCCTCATCTATCTCCAGACCGATCAGGGCGAAGAACTCCTCGAACACGCGGTGGGGCTGCACCACGAAATGGAGCGGCTCGGACGGGTGCTCGGCTATCTCGAACGCCGTGCGGGACGCGACGGTTCGGCCCTCGCCGCGGCCTGCGCCCCGCTCCTCGCCCCGGGAGCCGGGCCCTCGGCCCACGTCGCCCAGGCCGCGCGGGTCCTGCATGCCATCAGCATCAAGGCCCATCCGCTCGTGCATCTGGCAATCAACGCCCTTTGCCCCTGGGACCTCTGGTTCACAAAGCGTCTGCAGCAGGTTCAGCGGAACATCCGGCAGCACCTTCCGACCTGGCTCGACCGTTTGGCGGAAGTCGAAGCCGCTTCGTCCCTCGCCGCCTTCGCCTATCTGCATCCGTCGTATGTCTGGCCCGGGCCGGTGCCTGGCACGCAGTTGCAAGCCGAACGACTCGGCCATCCGTTGATCCGGCCGGACACGCGCATCACGAACGACATCCACCTGTCAGGACTCGGCACGATCCGCCTCATCACCGGCTCCAATATGTCGGGCAAGAGCACCTTTCTCCGCACGATCGGCATCAATCTGTGTCTGGCGCAGGCCGGCGCGCCGGTCTGCGCCGGCCGGTTCGACTGGAGCTGGAGCCGCCCGGCCTGCTGCATCCGTGTCAACGACTCCCTTGAAGCCGGGTTGTCGTTTTTTTACGCGGAGGTGAAACGGCTCAAGACGATCCTCGATGCGACCGCGGACCGCGCGATGCCGCCGGTGCTGTTTCTGGTCGACGAGATCTTCAAGGGAACGAACAACCGCGAACGCCTCATCGGCAGCCGCGCCTACATCAAGGCCCTCGCGGGCGGGAATGCGTTCGGCCTGGTCAGCACCCACGATCTGGAACTGACCGACCTGGAGAAGGAAATCCCGTCGTTGACCAACGAGCATTTTCAGGAAACCGTCGCCGCCGGAGCTCTCACGTTCGATTACACACTGCGTCCCGGCCCCTGCCCCACGACCAACGCGCTGCGCATCATGGAACTGGAGGGGCTGCCGGTACCGAGAAATCCAGCAGAGGATGGAACGAGCGGGTGAGCGTTTAACAACTACTGTCTTGACCGGCTTGAGAGGTTTCGTTCAATCGCGGCCACATATTGCGGGAACAGCGACTGGGCTTTCCGCACGGCATCCAACACAATCGCATCGACAATCGCATCATATTCGTGAACCAGGCGGTTTCTTAATCCGGCTGAAGGTGCCAGTGCGTCAGCCAATTCACGGGGCAGGACGCCATGGTCGGCCAGCCGAAGAAACCCCTGGTCGTAATCATCCGGCGCTCCGTGACCGTCCTGGACAAGCAGGATGGGTATTCAGATCGATCGCGGCTTCGATCAATTCCTGAAGCAGTCGTTCGGTCCCCTTTCTCGTGAACAACTCGTTTCGATACTGATCCAGAGACATCGCCGCGATGGGCTCCAGCGCCTTCAGATTATCGACGATGACCAGGAGTTTCCGACGAAGGATGGAGGGGTCGGACGGCGTCACGCCGCACCCCTTTCACGGAGAAACTGCCGGATCGTTTCTCGCTGCCCGACCCGCAGCTTGGCAGTATCCACGTATCGGCGGTGCGCCAGGGAGCAGAACGTCGCATAGCCCCCCGGCATCCGCTCATAGAGGAGATGCCCGCCCCGCGCGACTTCCATCATGAGCAGCGGGGTTGCACGCCGAAGATCCACGAGATCGACGGTATTCACATGGAGCAGTTGAGTAACCAGATTGGTCATGGCAACGAGATCCAGCGGCTGCCGTCCGAGGAGCGCAAGGTCGAGATCGCTTTCAGCGTGGTGGCGACCGAACCGAATGCGACCACCAAATCGACATCGGGGTGGCCGAACAACGGCGTCAGGCGCTCACGTAACTGTGTCAGGGTTGGTAAAGCCGTCATGGGCGGGCCGCCGAGAGCGTGATTACCGACAACCCTAACAATGCCGGGTCGTGACGTCAAGCTGCACGAAAATCCGGCGAGTCAACCCGCCCCCCTGGCTCAGCACCAACACATTGCGGATCATGCAACTGGAAGGGCTGCCGATTCATTCTCCCGGCAAGAGCCTACAGGGAGGATATCTCGGCGAGTTAGACATCTGACAGGTCCTGCAGGGGATATCCCTGCCGAACCTGAAGTACCGGAGTAGATACCGGCCTACTTGAAGTGAAACGAGATTCCGCCCATGAACATATTAGTCCGGTACCTTGCGTCAAATTCGTCATCGGAAAACTTGAAGGCAGAACGGTTGTGCTTAAACTCACCGAAGAACGCGATGCGTTCGGTCACGAATGCCCGGAGCCCGACCAATGCGTTCAGACTCGGCGCCATGGTAAAATCGCCGCCGAATGTCGTAGGCGTTTCCGCGATATCGACCACGTTCACGCCGCCGCCGATTCCGAGGTAAGGCTGAAAGATTTCTCCGGGATACCGCGCCAGCAGGTTGACGGCGAAGTGCGCCACCCGCATCCGCGATGCATCGATCGACGTCGGCCCGCCGGGTACTCGCGTGGCGGTCTGGGCCTTGATATCCGGCTGATTGTAAAACCCTTCAAATTCCAGCCCCAGCCAATTGGCGCCCCCCGGAAAGTATCCGCCAACCTTCATCCCATAGGCCAATCCGCTTTTCAGCGCCAGGTCGGTTGACGTAGAGCCGGCCGAACTACCTGTGCCTTTGATGTCGGACAAATCCGAGGGTGCCGCGTACCCGACCTGCCCAGCAATGTACATCTCGGCTTTGGCCACTTCCGACGAAATCATCATGGTTGCGGCAAGCAGCACCACCGATGCAACGCGTACTTTTCCCACGATCATTTCTTTCACTATCATAGTCTCTCGAACCCCCTTTCGTGCCTACTTGCAGTAAGCTCACTCTTACAGCGTGCCCATTGCCTAAAACAGATCAGGAATCCAAGATCCTGTCGGTGTCGGGACTAGCACCAAGGAGTTTGGGATCGTGGTATCCATAAAGAACACGGCAGAATGGCTCGCCGCCGTAAGAGGTGCGACTCCCAACATGGTATTGTCTAAGAATCCAGAGAACGAGTTCACGCCAAGCAAATTCAGATTAATTGGAGAAATCGTGGTTGGGAGTCCTCCCATCGCAACAGGAGATATGCCTGTCGGTGAAGTCGCATCGTAAACCAGCACCGGCGTGCCAGCCGAAATTGGTCCATTCAATAACGCCATCTTCACGATCGGTGTCGATTGAGCGCGAAGCGAGAAAGAAGGACTGCGCAGGCTTCCCAACCACCGCCCAGGAAGCGGCCCCGCGATGGCCGCACCGTCTTCAGCGATGATGGTGGCGGTATTGGCAAGGAAGCGGCTGAAGAACACCGCGTTGTTGGTGGTGAAAAGCCGAACGATACTATCGCCGCCCGGCGGTACGTGCGGCGTCGTCGCTCCACCTGCTTTGGGCAATGAAATGAGGCCGTTGCTCGTTGATCCTGGCATGCCGACATCGGTGACTAGGAACACCCTATTTGCCGTCAACGCGACCTCTTGTATCGGCGTAGCCCCGTTAAGGATTGTGGTTACATTCGCGGAAGATGTTGCTGAGAGTGGCACTCGATAGAGCTTGCCGGCAACCTCCGCAATGAACAAGTTCGCGCCATCTGAACAAGTGTCGCCTCCACATAGAAGATCGGAGGTCCCCGTCAGCAACGGAGTCAGCGTATTGGTCGAAATGGTGTAGACGTACAGCGTTCGCGTGTTCACGGGCCCAAACCCTGCGGACATGAGGAAAACCCGATCCGAGGTATCTTGAGCCACAATCTCGATATAGCCCACATTGGCTTGAATAGTCGTCACCACGAAAGTAGTCAAGTTGACAATTTTGAGCGCATTGGCATTCACTTCATCGAGCAGAAACGCGTGAGACGCTTGACCCGTTGCGAAGTTGTACACCGCGCTTCCGGCTCCGTTGATTCGCAATCCCGGAGGGAATACCCCAGGCGGAACGGTGGCTGCCGCCGACAAGGAAACATACTTCAACACGTTGTCGTTGCTGGCCAAGCAGTCTCCATCCAAGCCCGGGAGTTCATACATTACAATGCTCGGACCCAGCGGATTCTGAAGCACTGTTCCATCGCATCCGAACGGTGGAAGGCCTGTTTCATTAGAAACTTGGGTTGGTGGATTCGTGACCCCGCCCGGCGCTCCCGCACTTGTTCGTGCATCCACCCTAAACAACCTTCCGCTGGATGTATAGACCACAGCATCCGATCTCAAGGCACTGAAAGTCTGGGCCGCGCCATCGTACGAAGCAGCGGTCAGTATTGATTGTGCGATGCCGCTGGTTGACGCGACCGTGGCTGGGACCGTAGTGGGTGACGCGGGATGAATCGCAAGCAACGGGGATGTTCCTCCCGGCGCCCAAATAAAATGGTACCGTAATGAGGTGGCACCGGCTCCGAAGGTCGCCGTCACGGTCGTATCGGCATTCAGCGTCACGACACAGGGACCGGTGCCTGAACAGCCGCCGCCGCTCCAGCCCGTCAGCCCAGCGCCGGCCGTTAGCGTCACACTCGTTCCCCTGTCGAAGGACGCCGTACAGTTGCTTGTGCAGTTATTGATACCGGACGGACTCGACGAGACCGAGCCTGTGCCGGAGATCGTGACGGTCAGCGTCGGCCGGTTGAAATTGGCCGTGATATTGGTGTTCGCCGTCAATGTAAAATTACAAGTTCCGGTGGTGCCATTGCAGGCCGCCGTGCTCCCTGTGCCGCCGCTCCAACCGGTAAAGTTCGACACACTGTTCGCGATCGGCGTCATCATGATCGAGGAGCCAACGGGATAGCTGCCGCACGAACCGGCAGCTCCGCCATTGGCACTACAGGTCACGGTCCCGCCGCCGCCGTTGGCCGTGGCCGTGGCGGCCGTCACGGAATTCTGCACGGGCAAGGTGAAGTTTGCCCGAATCGCGGAGTTGGCTGTCAGGGTCATCGAGCAATCGACCGTGGTGCCGTTGCAACTCACGGCATTGCCTGTACCATCGGTCCAGCCGATGAAGGTCGAACCACTATTCGCGGTCGCCCGCATCACCAGGGGCGTGGGATTCGGATAGGACGCGGCACAGGCCCCGAAGGCGCCTCCGTTCGCACTACAGGTGACGGAGCCCGCACCG
The DNA here is from genome assembly GCA_002420105.1 of Nitrospira sp. UBA5699. Taxonomy (GTDB): domain Bacteria; phylum Nitrospirota; class Nitrospiria; order Nitrospirales; family Nitrospiraceae; genus Nitrospira_C. Next base: position 1,096 of record DIHJ01000051.1, on the reverse strand, counting down.
GTTCCCCCATTCGGCAGAATCGCCACGGTTGCGGGCGGTGGCGCGACCGGAAAGGTTGCCGTGACCGTGGAATCGACATTCAGCATGACCACGCAGGTGCCAATCCCGGCACACGACGCGCTGCCCGTTCCTCCACTCCAACCGGTGAAGCCGGTGCCCGTCGCAGTCAGGGTCACGACAGTGCCTGTTTGGAAGACTGCGACGCAGGTGCCTGTCGTACAATTGATGCCCGCCGGATTCGACGTCACGCTGCCGCTGTTCACGAGCGTCACGGCCAGGGTCTTAAAAGAGGCACTCAAATGGGTCGTCGCCGTCGTTTCGGAAACGAGCGTGAGCCCGGGGAATGAGGTGTCGAACCCAGGCATCGAAAAATCAAGAGTCGCCGGGAAACCGGCCGGCGGTGTAGGAGGGACGACGATCGGATTGCCGGCGGCGGGCGAGCCGCCAGCCAGGGTCAGCAAGAGTTGCGCGAGATTGATCACGCGGGGATCGGACAGGCTCGTCGCAGTGAAGACCGACAACCCTGTGACCACCGGACCGGCGGGCACCGCAGCGCCAATAGGACGTCCATAGAGGGTGAACGTGACAGTATCGCCGGCCAGAAAGTTGTACTGTCCATTTACGTCAGTGAGACCGCTCAGACCGGAGGGCGCGCAGCTATAGCCGAGCCCTTGCACAGGGCTGTCGATAAACACGCCGACGGAGGGTGAGGCAACCGGCATGGTGCCTCCGCCGCCATTGTCCCCGCCGCTACAAGCGGCAACGCTCAGAAATAACAGACCAAGACTCAGCATCCGTAATCCGGCGAGCTTTAACATGGTCTTCACCGTCTTCCTTCCATATCGTGAATCAGGGCATGAATTTGTCCATTGAGGCAACGACTGTCCTTGTAGTCATTCAGGCCTCTTTATGATCAATCCCACATTGGTCGTACGCCAAAGCGCGCATAGCCTCATGGAGGATGAAGTGGATGCTCTCAGACCGGTAACCTTGTGTCTTTTTGTTCAACATCCCAGCTCTTGAGATCAGCGGACACCAAAATGGATTATTGATGATTCATGAAGTGAAACATCGCCGCCATTCGTCCTCTCACACC
>DIHJ01000093.1:4435-5142 GCA_002420105.1 Nitrospira sp. UBA5699 | reverse complement strand
CGAGCCGATGGGAGAGGCGAGAGCAGATCCGCTTCCAGACAGCTCATCGCCGTCCCAAGCACATACTGAACAGTCTCTGGCACCGTCACGACTGCGCCAGGAAGCTGGTACTTCCGTTCACACAGCTTCACGACCGATGCCGCATGGACGGCGACCGAGGACCAGGCAAGCATGCCCGCCAGGAGACTCATCGTTCCCCATCGCATCAACCACTCCTTCTGCGCCAGCAGGGTCTCGCAGCGGCGTCACTCTAGAAGGCACGACGCTCCGCCACCCTGACGATTCCACCGAGAGTATTACCGACTGATGGTGAGCGCGAAGGAGAGTGCGGCAGCGCTCTAACGCAGAGACAGTGACTGGTGCGAGACGGACGAGGAGAGCGATGAAGAATAGTGCTGAAATAACCGGCTATGGCGAACGGACGCGTGATCCCGTTTCAATGCCGTGTAAAAGGCCTGAGGACTTCCGATGTAGACCAGATGCTTCTGCGCCCGGGTCACCGCGGTATACAACACTTCCCGTGTCAGCATCGGGTAGTGGCTCGAGTGCATCACCACAACCGTGCAGGGAAATTCCGATCCCTGGGCCTTATGCACAGTCATGCAATAGGCCAGGGCTAGCTCATCCCACTCCGTTTCGGCATAACAAATCTGACGGTCCGGATAGGCGACCTGGAGCACGCGCTCCGTTTCTGACACCTCCGTGAT
>DIHJ01000093.1:3520-4321 GCA_002420105.1 Nitrospira sp. UBA5699 | reverse complement strand
GCCATCGACCGAGGTCCCGGGATTCATGATGTCCTGCAGCACTCGATTCAGCTCCACTGTCCCCAACGGTCCCTTTTTCATCGGCGCCAGGACCTGAATCTCCTGTGGTCGAAACGGCAGCCTCGGAAGGACATCCCGCAGCGCCGCGAGCACTTCTTCCGGCTCGTTCCGCAGGTGAAACTCGCATTCGCCCAGCGAGCCTGAGCGCAGAGACGGCACGGCCCCGAAGTGGATGTCGTGCGCCAGACGAACAATCTGCGACCCGGCCGTCTGGCGCTGGATCTCGACGAGCTCCGTGACCGGACAGATGTTGGCCGCGATGACATCGCGGAGAACCTGTCCCGCTCCCACCGCAGGCAGTTGATGGATGTCGCCGACGAGCACCAGCCTGGTCCTCGCCGGATCCAGCGCATTGACCATCGCGGCCGCCATTTCAAGATCCATCATCGGCGCTTCATCCACCACCAGCAGATCGATCCGCAGCGGCCGTCGCCGATTGAACCGACAGCCGTCCCGGGGGTGCCATTCCAGCAACCGATGGATGGTCATGCCGTCCAGGCCGGTTCCCTCCCCCGCCCGCTTCGCCGCTTTCCCGGTTGGAGCCGCGAGCGCCACCTTCAATCCCAGCCGCACCGCCTGGCGCAACAGATATCGCACGGCCATCGTCTTTCCCGTCCCAGGCAATCCTGTCATCACCGACAGACCATGATCCAGTGCCCGCGCGACCGCCTCTTGTTGCACTGGGGTCAGCGCCAGGCGTTCCACGGCCCCCAACTCAATCCGGGAGGGGAGAAAGGTCTG
>DIHJ01000093.1:0-3289 GCA_002420105.1 Nitrospira sp. UBA5699 | reverse complement strand
TGCGCCTCTTTCATCAGGACCTCGCGCGGCAGACAGCTGTGGCCTCTTCCTGCTTCCCGCTCCAGGACATAGTGCAGCCCGGCGACCAGCCGATCAGGATCGTTCTTCGCCATGCCTCGTCCCCTGGCGATGCTGTCCGCCCGCTGAAACCCCCCCCCGTGGAGCTCCGCCAAGCAGTAAGCATTCGTCCGGATCTGCAGAGCCGCCTCGGGTCCGAACTGCCGGAGGGCCTTGTGCGCCAGACTCACGCTCAAGCCCAAGCTCAACAACTCGGTCAGAGCCGCCGACCGTCCTTTCTGAATCTGCCAGGACTTGACGATGTGCTCGATCGTGGACTCGCCAATGCCCTGAATCTCGATGAGCTGTTCGGGGTGCAGATCCAACACTGTTAGCGCATCTCTCCCGAAGCGGTCGACGATCCGCTGCGCGAGAACCGGCCCGATGCCAGAGAGCACTCCCGACGCGAGATAGGCCTTGATGCCTTCCGCCGTATGAGGACGCGCGCAGCTCACCGCTGCCACGCGGAACTGTTCTCCCCGGGTGCCATACTCCCAGCGACCCACCAGCAGCAGGCGCTGAGACTGCACCGGCTCCGTCCGCAACTGGCCCACCACTTTGAAGACCCGATGCCCATCGAGCGCGGACGAACCCTTTGCAGCCTCGCGTACGGATAACACGGTAAATCCGGTCTCAGCCTTTCGGTAAAGAGCCCGCAAGACTTCCACCTCGATACAGACATCCGAGCCTGAAGCTACTCGCTCCTGATCCACTGATGCTCCCTATGTACCTGGCTTGCCTCAAACACAGAAACGACCAATCGCGTTCTCCAACCACAAACCGGGTGTGTCACTGATTCAATCCTGACGCGATTCGATCGGCCACATCCAGACGCTGCCATCGCTCCGACCCCTAGAGCTCACGGACTTCCATGCCGGAACCGCTCGCCTTGATTCAATTGCCACTCCAGCCAACGGGCCAGAGCTCGATCAACCCCCGACTTCACCAAGAACGGATGGCGAGACATGCGAGCGAGCACGTACTGGAACCACACAGGCGCCCGATGCTTCGGCAGTACTGCCAGCAACGCGCTCATCCCGAAGAGCCATGTGATTCGCAGTGTCACCAGCGGGCGCTGATCCATGACCTCCAAGTCATCCAGCAGGAGTTCTTCGAGGCACTCCCGACGACCAGCTACGGTCGGTTCCGGTGGAACGCGCATCTTCTTCACCTTCCTCGCCTCCTCGTGGATCGGGTCATTCTGTTGCCCCTGTCACGCGTTGTCTTCCGGGATACTCTTTCCAGAGGTCCGTCGCAAATGTTCCGCCCTGCCGTTCAAGACCCGCCGGACGGAACGGTACAGTCCGAACCAGCGAAAGAGTCCCGCGCCCTCCCCCGGGACCCGCTTCTGTTTTCCATTGTGAATATAGAGTCCACCGATCCTCTATTTTCATTCTGGAACATCGAATTCGTGCTGCTTGCCCTCCTCGACCACGCCCCTCCCCCTCATTCCGGCGGCCACGACCGGATAGACCCCCAGCGGTTCTTCTTCTCGGTATTTCCGAATATGAGCCCTCGACAGGTGGTCTATGCTCGCCGAACTGATCCATCCCCTCGCCGCCATGGGAGCACAGGACTGGCCGTATCGGCCCCGTCCCTCCAGCGCCGGTCCCAACCAATGTGTGCGGAAACTGGTCTACCACGCGCGCGAGTTCCCCCGAAGACAGGCCCACGGCCGGTTCCTGGTCGTGCTGGACGATAGCTCCTGGCACGAAGAGCTCACGCTGAATTGGATTGAGCAATCGGCGTTTCAGCTGCGGGATCGCCAGACGGAGGTCATCTGCGGAGAAACTGTCTTCGAAGAGGAGCCATACACCATCCTGGGGCACATCGACGGGATCGTCACGGATCTCTTCGGCATTGACAGACTGCTCGAGCACAAGGCCATCGAACACTTCACCTTCCAACGGTACGCGGAGGGCGACTATCCCTTCGATTACTTCGCGCAGGTCTGCTTCTATTTACACGGCATCACCAAACTCAACCCGGACATCAACGAAGCCCTGCTCCTCATCAAGAACAAGAACCAGAGCGCCTACCTCGAATACCGACTACACTACGACTTACCGAACGACCGACTGAACGTGGTCGAGGTCGTGCATTCCAACGGAGAGCGTTCTTTCCCGAAACAGGACGTCATCGGTCTGTACCAGCAAGCGCTCGCCCGATTCGCGCAGATCGAACAGCATCGGGCTGACCAGACCTTGCCGGACCGACCCTACGAAGACGACTCCAATTACCATTGCCAGTACTGCCCTTACTCACGCCTGTGTTGGGAAGGCCACGTGGCTCCGGTCCTCACGAATACGGTACCTCTCTCACCCGACATGGCGGCACTGGCTGCGGAGTACCTTGATCTCGACGCCAGGATCAAACCCCTCAACAAACGATTCGACCAGGTGAAGAAGCTGCTGAAAGCCGGCCTCAAGACGGAGCAAGCCAGCGAAGCAGAGGGGCACGGGTTCATCGTCCGCATCACCCAATCCACGCAGACCCGACATGACGTGAAGCTGTTGCCGTCTTATGTCCAGGAGCTGGCTGAGACCACGCTGTCCATCGAAAAACTGTCGGTGAGCAGGGTCGCCCAGGAAAGCCGGACTCTTCAGGCCGATCCCGACCCTCGGGTCGCCTGATCCAGCAGGGCCGCCGAACGCCCGCCACCATCACCTAATCNNGTCGCCCAGGAAGGGGGGCCTCTCCAAGCCGATTCCAACCCTCAGGTCGCCTGATCCAGGCAGGGCCGCCGAACCTCACCAACATCACGTCATCGTTCGTCCCAAGTCCATCACAAGGAGGCACATCGTCATGACCACGACCTTCATTCCGTTCACGCGCATCAACGGCCTCTCCAACCGCCGTCGCTATCCGATCATCGGCAAGATTCGCCTGGGCATCCGAGCGCTCGGCAAGAGCGGCAGCTATCCCGTCGAAACCCCCTACTTCGTCGTGCCCAAGGAGGTCCAAGAACTCTATGGGGAGAAACCCACCGAGCTGGACGTCATGTTTCCCTCGAACAATCCGGAGCTGATCTTCCCGCAATCCCTCCGGTGGTACGGGAACTCGCTCGGGTTGAAATGCATCGGCAACAAGAAACAGGCCCAGCGCCTCAACGAGCGTACCTTTAAGTTCGAGCCCCGCGAATGCCCCTGCGACCTCCTCGAGCGAGGAGAGTGCTCGGAACGAGCCCAACTCCTCGTCATCCTGCCCAAGATCAGCATGGCCGGTCTCTACC
>DIHJ01000072.1:2711-2914 GCA_002420105.1 Nitrospira sp. UBA5699 | reverse complement strand
CGCCAGTCCATCAGAATGCCGATCGAGACGAAAAACAGACTGTTGAAACTGTCGCGGAAGGGGAGCACATCCGCCATCGCCTGGTGGCTGAATTCCGATTCCGAAATAATCAGCCCGGCGATGAACGCGCCCAGGGCGAGCGACAGACCGCCCAACGACGTCAGCCATGCGATGCCCAGACAGAGCACGATGATCGTGAGCAG
>DIHJ01000072.1:1599-2610 GCA_002420105.1 Nitrospira sp. UBA5699 | reverse complement strand
CACGATGATCGTGAGCAGGAACAATTCACGGCTTCTGCTGCGGACGATGTGTTCGAGGAGCCTGGGAACGGCGTACCAGGCGGCCGCCACCACCAGCCCCACGACGACGAGCGACTTCATGAGGGTCATGACGATCGACAGCCCGGTCTCGTCGGATTGGCTCGCCAGAATCGGGGTCAACAGCATCATCGGCACGACGGCAAGATCCTGAAAGATCAGGATCCCGATCGTCGTGCGGCCGTGAATCGAATCGCTTTCGCCCCGGCTGGCCAGCGTCTTCAACACGATGGCCGTGCTGCTGAGCGACAACAGAAATCCCCAGAAGACGCCCTGCTGCCAGGTGAGGCCGACCAGCAGCGCCCCCAGCCAGGCCACGAGCAGCACGCCCCCCAGTTGAATCGGCGCGGCCACCAGGAGCAACCGGCGCAGCGAGACGAGCTGCACCAGCGAAAACTCGATGCCGATGGTAAACAGCAGGAGCACGACACCGATCTCGGCCAGCACCTGGACCGTGCCGATGTCCGAGATGAGATTGAACCCGTGCGGACCGATCATCGCGCCCGCCACGAGGAATCCGGCGATGGACGGCAGCCGGAACTGATGGAATACAAAGACGACGGCGATCGAAACCGTGAAAATGACCAGCAGATTGCTGAGGACGCTGTAGTCAGTCATGGCAGAAGATGGTGAAGGGTGAGCGGTCAGGGGTCAGGGAATGGAAAGATTTCGTCGACTCGCCGTTCAATGTTCACCCCTCACCGTTCACCGGTTCACGGCGGAGAATACCCCAGCGTGAGCAATCGAACAAGGTCGGCCGCTTGTCGCGGGCCCGGCGGTTGAGTACAGTGTGGCGCGGCGCCTGCGGCGCACGACCATGATCCGAGCCCTTATTTTCGATTTCAACGGCGTCATCGCCGACGACGAGACTCCGCATGTGCGGTGCTTCCAGCAGGCGCTCGCGGAGGAAGGTCTTTCTCTGACCTCGGACGAGTACTACGGCGCCTACCTCGG
>DIHJ01000072.1:1149-1538 GCA_002420105.1 Nitrospira sp. UBA5699 | reverse complement strand
GAGTACTACGGCGCCTACCTCGGGATGGATGAACGCACCTGCGCCAGAGCGCTGCTGAGCGCGCGCGATGGAACGTGTGACGAGCGGTTGCTGTCGCGCATCACGCAGCGAAAGGCGGTCCTGTTTCGCGACTACACCGCCGCCCACAAGCCGGCACTCTTCCCGGGGGTCGTCGATTGGGTGAAGCGGGCCGCAGGTCGGTACCGGCTGGCCATCGCGTCCGGCGGCCGCCGGGAGCAGATCGACGCGGCGCTCGCGGGCACACCGATCGAACGGGATTTCGAGTTGATCGTCGCCGCCGAGGATTGTCCGACCGGAAAGCCCGACCCGGCCATCTATCTCCTGACGCTCGATCGCCTGAACGCGGCCGCCCCGGACTCGCCCCGACT
>DIHJ01000072.1:704-1054 GCA_002420105.1 Nitrospira sp. UBA5699 | reverse complement strand
CTCCCGTCGGACTGCGCGGTGATCGAAGATTCCCTCGCCGGCATCCGCTCGGCCAAGGCCGCGGGCATGCGCGTCCTGGCCGTCGCCACGACCTATCCCCTTGATAAACTGTGCGAAGCCGATTACGCCTTCCCCGATCTGTGCGGGCCCGATGCGGATATCGCGATCGGCAGGATGGTTTAAAGCGGCCATCAGAGACGATTTCCAGCCGGCGGGCCGCAGGAGCGGGACCCCCTCCAAAGATGAATAGACGGATTCTTCGCCGCTGGCATAGCTTGTCAGCACCATCGGTGAGTACGATCACGAAGGGCCTTGGATGATGCGCACGTTGTCTTCGCCACAGTTTCACG
>DIHJ01000072.1:416-608 GCA_002420105.1 Nitrospira sp. UBA5699 | reverse complement strand
GAGGTGCTTTATGCGGCCACAGACCCTCTTTTTCATGGTCGCAGCGACCGCGCTGGCCATGTCCGTCACACCCGCGTTCGCGGATACCGCGGCCCCGGCAGATTTTGATCCGTCGCAGATGTGGGAATGCGCCCAGGCGGACGGCACGTCCATCTATACGAACAAGGAACGGCCCGGCTGCAAGCTGATGAC
>DIHJ01000072.1:0-279 GCA_002420105.1 Nitrospira sp. UBA5699 | reverse complement strand
GGTGACCGCCGCGCCGCATTACGAGATTCCGCCCTATGTGGATCGAACCCCGTCCGGCATGGCCGGGGCGGGACAGGCCGTTCCCGATTGGGCGACCAACTGGCGCGCCAGCGTGGCCTCGTCCGGGTCCGTGCAGGCGCAGGTCTGCTCGATGTACGGGGAATGGCTCAACCTCAACGAGAAAACCCGCGGCGGGTTCTTCTTCGGATCCGATCCCTCGTACGGCGGGGACATCACGGGCCGGAATCAGCGGGGGGCCAGCTACTCGTTCTACGACAA
>DIHJ01000031.1 GCA_002420105.1 Nitrospira sp. UBA5699 | reverse complement strand
TATTGCTGGGCCTGGAATTCCGAATGGATCGCCAAGAGCCAGGCGTTGTTGCGGCTGGCCGCCGAAATTCCGAACGTGATGATCATTCCGATGCCGGATTATCGCCCGAAGTATCCGAAAATCGATCCGGAGGAGGGCATCAATCCCAACCATCCGAATCTCACGATCTGGGGGAACAAGATCGAGGTCGCGCTTTTCATCGGCATCCACTGTCACTACGCCAACCTGGCTCTCCGCATGGTGAGGGCGGGAACGAACTGCCTCACGATCGCGTTCTGCCACGACATCCACGAAGACGCCATGCTCAGCGTGCAGGATCTCGATGTGACGCAGATGAACCATATCATCGACATTTTCCGAAGGGTCCGCCACGACCTCGGCATCGCGATGCCGGAGGACGGAAGAACGGTGCGGCTGACCGGCGCGCAGATCCGCGCCAATCACGGAATCGATCGCGTCGATCCGCGCCCGGCATAGGGAATGCCGTGGGCGCGAAGGGGAAAAAGAACCGGAAAGTGATGTCGTTCCTGAACGATGAGGAATCGCCGCAGCCGCCATCGCTGAGGCCGGACGGGCAACCAGACGAATGGGTGGCACGGCTCACCCGTCTGCAGGAAACCCTGACCCTGTGCCCCGCGGATCTCGTCGCACGAGGGGAATTGGCCGCATTACTGGAGCGACTGGGGCAGCACGAGGAGGCCCTGTTTAACTGGCAGGCAGTCCTAGCCTGCGACCCCAACAGTCTCAAAGCCCGCGAGGGGGTGGTGCGCTGCCGGCGGCGAACGGGACAGCCTCTGCAGTCAAACATGTGAGCGAGCGCCTTCCATGCCGACGATCTGGGGCTGTCTCAGTCGAATTGAAGACCGGCGGCGCGACGACCCCTGGGTCGAGATCGCGGTGATCGTCTCTGCGCGAACGACCATCCGGGCGCGGGCTCTCGTGGGGAGACAGACACTGATCGCACGGGGAATCGAGCGGATCGATCTTTCGACCCTGTGCGCGGGTGAATTGGTCGAGGTCAGTTACCATCGGGGCCGCGACGGCATGATGGAAGCCGAAACCATCTATGTCAGGCCTGATCGGGCGGCGGTGGCATGAGCGCAGCGGGCAGAGGCTCCGCGCCAGGCATGAAGACGCCGCACTAACCGGCGGGAGCATCCGAGCGTATGTCAGGACATGCCGACATCGTGGTCATCCAATATCCCAGAGGGGCGACGGCGCTCGTCTGGCTCGATCTCGTCACCGGTGCGGTTGCGACCAACCATGCCGGCTTGCAAGTCACGCTGCGTCGTGGATTGAAAGACTGGGCCGGCCGGGTCGTGCACCCGGAAGACGGGCCGGAGTTTCTCTCCGCCGTGTACGACCATTTTTGGCTCGGCGGCTACCCCGTCCGGTGGCTTCGTGTTTCCGGCCTGAAAGGCGTCCTGCACACGTATCGTGTCTAGGACGAAACAATCGATATGGCTCCTTTCACGGCCTGGTTGCCGGCCCGCCCGGTTCAAGACTTCGATCTCGTCATCAAGATCGTGGGACTCGGGGCGACGTCCCTCTTCAAAGAATGGCAGCCGATTGCCCAATTCCTCATCGAACGGGGCTGTACGGTGATGGCTCACCAGGGAAGACTCGACGGCCCGCCGAGCGACCGGATGTGTCGCCTTCGCATAGCCACGCAGCAGTTCCATTCGATGGGAGACGGCTGCGATATCCTCGTTCACCTGAGCGAGCCTAAGCCGGAATTCGCGCGGTTCGGTCTTCAGCCGGGAAGCGTCCTTCTCTGCGAACCTCCCACGGATCCGCGTCGATGTCCGCTCCTGCCGGAAGGAGTGGTCCCCTATCACGTTCCTCTCTCCAGCCTCTGCCACGGACAGGGCGAAGGAGGCGCCGGGAAGGGCTTCGCGGCGTTGGGAGCCCTCTTGCAGTTGCTGGGCGTCCAAGAGGACACCCTCCCTCGCTTGACCGCCGTGGTTGCAGCGCCCCGGTCGTTCGCCGCCGGATGGGATTACGCCCGGCGCGTGCTTGAGAAGCACGATGCGTATTCGCTTCCGCTGGCTTCGACCGCCGGGACAAAGGATCAGGCGCTGCTGACCGCTCATCAAGCCGTCATGGCGGGGTTCGCAGCCGGTGTCTGCGAGTGCGGAGCGACCTGCAGCAGCGAGTTGCACGAGTCCGCGTCCCGTTGGATCACCCGCCACGCGGGTATGGCCGGCTCCATCGTGTCGGTACTGGAAAGCGCCGGGCAGCCCGGCGTCCGGGCCTACCGGGGACCGCAGGGCAGGGTGATGGCGATGCTCCGGGGCAACGACGCCGCGATGGCGCGATGGCTTGAAGACTGTCGGTCGCCCAGGGTCTTCGTCGCGGCCGATCTCGGCGATGCCCTGCGGCTTTTGATCGCCGGACACGAGTTCGTTCGTACCGGACTCAGCGACGGAGTCGGGGTCCTGATCGAAGAACCCCTCACGCGCAGGCACCAGACGGTCGAGATTCGCTCCTTGGTCGAGAGGATTCGCCGGGAACGCACCTTGGGTCTCTCTCCGGTCGATCGGTCCGGGCAGGGAGAAACCGGCGCGACCGCGGAGCGGGACGGAGATACCGAGGCGGACGTGGGCTTTGCCGCTTGGGGCACCACGCAGGGCGTGGTGCGGGACGCCGTGGCGCTCTGTCGGGGGTTCGGCCTCCGGGTCGCGGGGTTCTACCCGAAACAGCTCGTGCCGTTCCGGCACGAAGAGGTGGAGTCGTTTGCCAAAACCGTCGGACAGGTCGTTCTTGTCGAGTCGGGCGAAACGCAGGGCTATTGGGACCGGCTGCGCTCGACGTTCTCGTTTGATCCTGTGCTGCTCACCCCGCGCCCGGGGGCGTCGCTCACGCCGATGGATATTTTTCTGCGGGAAGGGTTGGGATCGGTTTAACCGCCAATCAAAGAACAAAGGAGTTCAGCAGATGGAACCGTATGAAATGACACTGGGCCCCGAAGGCTATCTCCCCCCCTCCGTCTCGGAACGAGGCGTGATCGGTCCGTCGAAAGGCGAAGGCCTGCTGATGGGAAAACGGGTCCCTGAGCAGACAGCCATCGACGAAGCAGCCCGCAGGCTCCTTCAGGCCAAGAATCCGACGATATTTCCCGGGCCGCTCGTGCTCTGGGCATGGAACGAACAGGCGGTCCGCGAGTCTCGCGCAGTCAAGGCGTTGGCCGAAGCCGTTCCGGCGAAGCTCATTCCAATGGCGGACTACCGTCCGAAGTATCCGAAGATTGTGCCGGAGAAGGAGATCAATCCGAATCACCCGAACCTAACCATCTGGAAAAACAAGATCGATGTCTGTCTTTTCGTCGGCGTGCACTGCCACCAATCCAACATCGCGCTGAAGATTATTCGTGGCGGAAGCGATTGTTTTACCATCGCCCTCTGTACGTTCAACGGGGATGACGAGGCGCATCTGACGATCAGAGACTTGACTGCCGATACCATTCAGCGCATTGTTGACTCCGTACATCGGCAGAAACGGACCCGCCCCTCGTAAGACCAGGGGCGCGCCCCGTTCATTATCATTCCATCAACACAAGGGTGAGCCATGCGATATCTTCTTGTTGCACTGATCGCAGTTATGACCGGAACGAGCGTGCCGGCCTGGGCCTATCAGGAAGCCCCGGTGACAGACGGCGGCACCCTGACGGGGAC
>DIHJ01000081.1:7012-7308 GCA_002420105.1 Nitrospira sp. UBA5699 | reverse complement strand
GAGAGGTCGCCGAACTTGTTCTGGGAGGTCTGGTTTTGAAACACGACCTTGTGCGTGAGGGGGTCGATGACGGTGATGATGACGTGCTGCGAGTTCAGCAACACCTGCGGATCATACCGGGGGCCGTCCGGGGGAAGCGCCATCGTCCTTGCCGACGCGGGTGAGGAGCGACTGTGGAGGTAGTATTTCAGCGCGGAGAAATCCGGTCAAGAAATTGAGCGTTTGGGGGAGCCCAGGCGTCCGTCGAAACCACATCCTAGCCCGCATTATTCGCGAGCGCTTCTGCTGCAATCGCC
>DIHJ01000081.1:0-6870 GCA_002420105.1 Nitrospira sp. UBA5699 | reverse complement strand
ACGAGTACGCCTCGGGTCCTCACATCTCCGCGCGCCGGTCTCGCGATGCGGCTCAGCGATTTCGCGACGAACCGTCATGAATAATGCGGACTAGTAGGCCCTTCGAGAGGAATGATGCTAGAATGGGCTCATTCCCATTTGGAATCGTCTATGGCCGCGCTCACCGCGAAGACAGCTCCGGTCTCGGGGACCGTACGCCCGGTGCTCCCTCAGCTGGTGCCCGGCAGTACCTGCGTCCGGTGCGACGTCTGCTGCCGGTTTCCCGACGTCGACAGCGCGCTTCGGCCCTACTTCACGGGCGGAGAAATCGCCCGGGCCGTCGCCGGCGGCGTGGACGAGCGCGCGTTTCCCGACCGCGGCGGCAGTCAGATCATGCTCGTGCCGGACCAGCAGGGGGAAGGATTCCACTGCCCCGCGTTCGACAGCCGCACGTCAACCTGCCGCATCTATGAGCGACGGCCGCTGGATTGTCAGCTCTATCCGCTGGCGATGATGTGGAACGCGGCTCACGATCGCGTGGTGCTGGGATGGGATGTCAAATGTCCCTTCATGCGGGAGCAGCAGGCGGATTCCATTCGGGGCCATGCGGATCGTGTGCTGGAGCTGCTGCGGCGGCCGGAGGTGATAGGGGAAATCGCGGAGCATCCGAGGCTGATCGGCCGGTTTCAAGAAGACGTGGTGGCGCTGACGCCGCTCACCGACATCACCGCGGCCCTGACCGACCGGTGGGGGCCGTACCCCTTGCGGCGGTTGTCGCTGGAGGACCTGCCGCGTCTGACCGCCGCGCTGGATCGTGCCGGGTTGGGCGGGGAACGGTCGCTGGCCGCCTGTTCGGCGGCCTATCATTATGTGTGGAACGGCCTTCTCGCCTACTGGTGGGCCGACATTCAGGGCGCCGTGTGTCTTTTCATCCAATCGCCTGACGGATGGTTCATGCCGCTGCCTCCGCTCACCGGCGGCGGCGTCGAAGGGCCCGTGGCCGAGGCGTTCGCGTTGATGCGCCGCTGGAACGGCGAGAGGCCGGTGAGCCGGATTGAAAACGTTCCCGCTCCGCTGGCGGACCGGCTGGCGGCCGCGGGATATCGCATGACGTCCAAAGAGCCCGACTACCTCTATCGGGCCGCCGATGTGGCCGCGCTGGCCGGCGACCGGTACAAATCGCAGCGGGCGCTGTGCAACCGCGTCGAGCGATCGGGCGCCGTCGTCGAGCCCTATCGTCCGGCCGACCGGGCGGAGTGCCGTGCGCTGTTCGGGGAATGGCGGCGACAAAAGCACGCCGAAGGGCTCGAGGCCTTTGCGGCCCTGTTGCTCGAGGACGCGATATCCGTCCACGAGGTGGTCTGGTCGCGCGGATCGGAGTTGGGGCTGGCCGGATCGGTCCTGCGCCTCGACGGACGCATCCGCGCCTACACGTTCGGCTACCGGCTGGCCCCCCGCACCTGGTGTGTCCTGCTCGAAGTGGCCGATCGTACCACCCCGGGATCGGCACAATTCCTGTTCCGGCACACCTGCCGAACGGCCCTGAACGGAGGGGCCGAATTCATCAACACGATGGATGATTCCGGCCTCTCCGGCTTGCGCCTGTCGAAGCAGGCCTATCATCCCTCGATGCTGATTCACAACGCGATCTGCACCGGGACGGCCTGCGCATGAGCACAAGGGATTTTCAGCGGCCTCTCGATTCGCAGCGCTACCGGTGGCTGCCGCAGCTGATCATTCTGATGAATCTGGTGGCCCTGGTGGCCGGCGTCTTTCTGCTCCGCAACGTCGAACAACGGCTGGTGGCGGCGGCCGGCGAAGAATTGACCATTGCCGCGGCCGAGGTGTCCGACAAACTCGACCGGCTCCTGTTCGAGCGCCATAGCGACACCCAGATGATGGCGCGGGCCTTCTCCCTGCGGCCTGCCGACACACGCTATCTGTCCAGCTATCTGGGATGGATGAAAGCGAACCATGCTCCGGTGTATCGGTGGCTGGGGGTCACAGACAGCCGGGGAATCATGGTGGCCGCAACCGAGCCGGCACTCCAAGGCAGGGATTACAGCCGGGCCGGTTGGTTTCAGTCCGTTCGCAAGACCCGGAAAATTCTCATCGATGATGGTGCAGACCAGGACGACGACAGCGGGGTCGAAATGGTCGCATTCTCCGCGCCGATTCTCGATGCGGAGGGGGAGTTTCTGGGTGTCGTGACCAGCCGCGTGGCCATGGCCATGCTGGAAGATGTAACGACCAGGACGGTGCGCGCGCTTGAAGAGCGGCAGGAGTTTACCGGCCCGGTCGCCTTTCAGATGGTGACGAAACAGGGCAGGGTCTTCGTCGATTCCGACCATGTGATCGAGGGACCGCTCGACGTCCGGCCATCGGGCCTTTCGGCCATGGCGGGGAGCCGGTCCGGCGAGCCCGGCTTTGCCGAAGAAGAATATCGTGGCCGGACCGTCGTGACCGGATACGCCCGTACGAAGGGCTTCGGCGAGTATCCGGGGCTCGGCTGGTCTGTGCTGGTCCGCATGGACCGCGATCGCGTGCTCGATCCGATCAAGTCGATCTTATGGAAAGTGGGGCTCACCGGCGCCGTGGTCTGGGTTCCCCTGATGTTGCTGCTCTTCTGGGCGACCTCTCAGCTGCGGGCCGAGTACCAGCAGGCCCAGCAGGAGAGTTCATGGGCTCGGGCCGCCGAAGCGGCGCTCCTGCAAAGTCAGGAACGAAACCGCGCGATCGTGGAAACGGCGCTGGACGGTCTGGTCACGATCGATGCCGCCGGAATCGTCACCGATTGGAACGGGCAGGCCGCGGCCATCTTCGGATGGTCCCGTGAAGAGGCGCTCGGTCAGACCCTCTCGCAGTTGATCATTCCGCTCCGGGACCGCGAGGCCCATCAGCGGGGGCTCAGTCATTTTCTGGCGACCGGCGAGACCCACATTCTCAACCGGCGCATCGAGGTGCTGGCCCTGCATCGGTCGGGGCGCGAGTTTCCGGTCGAACTGGCCGTGTCGCCGGTCCGGATCGGCGACACGATTTTCTTCAGCGCGTTCATCCGCGACATCACCGAGCGGCGGGAATCGGAGACCAAGCTCAAAGAGAGCGAAGTGCGGTACCGGTCCGTCGTGAACGCGCTGGACGAAGGGGTGGTGGTGGTCGACGCGGAGGGCGTGCCGCGGACGGGCAATGCGAGCGCAGAGCGCATTTTGGGCACCTCGCTCGCGGAGCTGGAAGGGCGCTCCCTGTGGGGCGGGCAATGGCAAATGATCCGCGAAGACGGCACGCCCTTCCCGCAGGAGGAGTATCCTGCGGCGGTCACACTCCGGACCGGGCATCCCTGCGCCGGCGTCGTCGTGGGCGTGTACCGGCCGGACGGGAAGTTGCGATGGCTCGATATCAACTCGAGTCCCCTGACCGCGGAGGAGCGCGCCGTACCGGCTTCGGTGGTCGTGTCGTTTTCGGACATCACCGAGCGCAAGCGGGCGGAAGAGCGGTTGACCGCCCAGTATGTCGTGACGCGCGTGCTGGCCGAGTCGCGGTCCCTGGAGGAGGCCGTTCCGAAAATCATGCAGGCGGTCGGGCAGAACCTCGAATGGGACTGCGGGATCTTCTGGCGGGTCGACAAAGCGGGCGCGGTGTTGCGGTGCCTGGACCAGTGGCAGAATCCCCTGGTGAGCGCCGACGGGTTCATGGCGGATGCCTGGGAGCGGACGTTCCGGAAGGATGAGGGGCTGCCCGGACGGATCTGGACGAGCGGGAAGGCGGCATGGATCAGCGACATCACCGAGGACCGGGGCAGCCCCCGCCGGGAGCAGGCCCGCGCCGTCGGGTTTCACGGCGCGTTCGGTTTTCCCGTCCGGGTCGGAGGTGAAATCGACGGCGTCATCGAACTGTTCAGCCGGCAGATTCGCGTGCCCGACGCCGAGCTGCTGAAGATGATCGACGATATCGGCCTGAAGCTCGGGCAGTTCGGCGACCGTGCGCGGACCGAAGAAGCCCTGCAGCAGGCCGAGGCCCAGCTCCGGCAGTCGCAGAAAATGGAGGCGGTCGGGCGGCTGGCCGGCGGAGTCGCGCACGATTTCAACAATCTCCTCACCGTGATTCGAGGCTACAGCGAGCTTCTGCTGGCCCGCATGGAGCCGGACGATCCGATGCGGAAGGATATGGGAGAGGTGAAGAAGGCCGCCGACCGGGCCTCCGGACTGACCCGCCAGCTCCTGGCGTTCAGCCGCCGCCAGTTCATCGCTCCGAAAGTAATCGATCTGAACGCCCTCATCGCGAACATGGACGGGATGCTGCGCCGTCTCCTGGGCGAGGACATCGTCGAGCTCTGCACCGAGCTGAGCCCGCAGACCGGCGCGATCCGGGCGGACTCCGGGCAGATCGAACAGGTCATCATGAATCTCGCCGTCAACGCGCGCGACGCCATGCCCAAGGGCGGGCGGCTGACGATCGAAACCCGCAACGTCACCATCGGCGACCCGCCGCGCCAGCATCCCGCCGTCGTGAAGCCGGGATCCTATGTCCTGCTGGCGGTCCGGGATACCGGCCACGGGATGGATGCGGACACGCAGTCCCATCTCTTCGAGCCGTTTTTCACCACGAAAGAGAAGGGGAAGGGCACGGGATTGGGGCTTTCCACCGTGTACGGCATCGTCAAGCAGAACGGCGGGAGCATCGTGGTGGAGAGCAAACCGGGGCAGGGCGCGACGTTCAAGATCTACTTTCCGCTGGTCGAGCAGGGCGTCCAGGGCGCCGCGGGCTTATCCGATGCGGCCGAGCCGATGCATGGTCGGGAGACGATCCTCCTCGTGGAGGACGAGCCGGCGGTCCGGGGGCTGGTTCATGAAACCTTGCGGCTCCACGGCTATACGGTGCTTGAAGCCCGCCACGGGATCGAGGCGCTGATGACGGGGGCCAAACATCAGGGGCCGATTCATTTGCTGTTGACCGACGTCGTGATGCCGCAGATGAGCGGCCCCGAGGTGGCCGAGAAGATTCAGGTCGTGCGCCCCGGCATCAAGGTGCTGTATATGTCCGGGTATCCGGACCATCCGATCTTCGAGCAGGGAGGGATTTCGCGCGACACGTCGTTTCTCGCCAAGCCCTTCGCGCCCAACGTGCTGGCGAAGAAGGTGCGCGAAGTCCTGGACGGGGTGAAGGCGGCCTGACGGAACCGGCGGCTTGATCTTCGGCCGCGGTTCCGTTTATCGTGCCCCGCACGGGTACGAAGCGGGTGCGGACGAGCAGAACGACAACGGACGGTTGGGAACGATCACATGACCGACAAGGGGCGCGAAGTCGACATCGGGCGGTATCGCATCGAACAGGAACCGTTTTACGCCGAGGTCCGCGGGGAGGTCGGCCTGTTTACGACCGCGGCGAAGAGCCGCATGCCCGTCATGCTCAAGGGGCCCACCGGGTGCGGCAAGACGCGGTTCGTGCAATACATGGCCTATCGTCTGGGCCGTCCGTTGATCACCGTGGCCTGCCATGAAGACCTCACCGCCTCCGACCTGGTCGGCCGCTATCTGCTCAAGGGGCAGGAGACCGTCTGGATCGACGGGCCTCTTACGCTCGGGGTCAAGCACGGCGCGATCGTCTATCTCGACGAGATCGTCGAAGCCCGCAAGGACACCACTGTCATCATCCATCCGCTGAGCGACGACCGTCGGCTCCTGCCGATCGAAAAGAAGGGGCAGGTCATCGAGGCGGCCGACGATTTCCTGCTGGTGATTTCCTACAACCCCGGCTATCAAAGCGTGCTCAAAGATCTGAAACAAAGCACCAAGCAGCGTTTCATGGCCATCGAATTCGACTATCCCCCCCCCGACGTGGAGACGGCGATCGTCCGGCGCGAGGCGGGCGTGGGCGCCGACATTGCCGCCGGATTGGTGAAACTCGGCGGAAAGGTGCGCAACCTCAAGAATCACGGGCTTGAAGAAGGGGTGAGCACCAGACTCCTGATCTATGCCGGGACCTTGATCAGAGAGGGCGTCGCCGTCGACCGGGCCTGCGACGTGGCGATCGCCAGACCGATTACCGACGACCCCGACATGCAGCGCAGCATTCACGAACTGGTCAAAGCCATCTTCTAGCTCCGTGCCGCTCACCCCGAATCACCAGAGGCAGCCTCCCGCGAGATGAAGCCGGCGATCGTGCAGGACAGCAAGGACGGAGCGATCCTCACGGTCCATGTGCAGCCCAAAGCCGCCCGCACCGAATGTGCCGGCATCCACGGCGAAGCGCTGAAGATCCGGATTGCCGCGCCGCCGGTCGGCGGAGCCGCCAATGAGGAGTTGGTCCGTTTTCTCGCCAGGGCCATGGACGTTCCGCCGTCGGCGGTTCGCCTCGAATCCGGGGCCGGCGGCCGGCACAAGCGCGTTGCGCTCAAAGGCGTGACGGCGGAGGACGTCATGGCCCGCCTGATCCGAAAGGGAGCGACCGCATGATGAGACGCACGATCCTCTGCGTCGTGAGCGGGCTGGTCCTGCTCACGGCCTGTTCCGGCGCCCGCCCGGTCCTGTACCCCAACGCCCACTTGAAATCGGTGGGAAAAAAGACGGCGGAGCAGGATATCGAGAGCTGCAAACAGCTGGCGGAATCGGCGGGGGCGGAAGAAGGCCGCGGGGGCGCCGGCCGCGTGGCGACGAGCACGGCGGTCGGGGCTGGCGTCGGCGCGGCGAGCGGCGCCGTCGGCGGCGCCGAGCCCACCAGGCTCGTGCCGAAGACGATCAGGAACCGCAGCGTCAGCGGGAGGATGAAGAAGTAGAGGATCGCGATGCCCGCGAGGGTGAGCGCCACCGACAGCGGGAACAGGACGTAGACAAACCGCCGCTCCTGCGCGTACAGCCCCGGGGCCACGAACCGCCAGGTCTGGTAGAGCACCCA
>DIHJ01000101.1 GCA_002420105.1 Nitrospira sp. UBA5699 | reverse complement strand
GGCCGCACGCGCACGTCCGCGCGAAGCCAGAAGTTCTTGACGTCGAAGTTTTTGCCGATCTTGGGATCGTAGAGTTCGTACGCTTCCTTCTGCGGAATCGCACGGGGGATCGCCGGGACGTTGGTGATCTTCTCACCTTCCGGCAGTTCGAACGCCGCCTGGGCCGGGGCCGTCGTAAACGACAGGCCCGCTGCCATGGCGGCCGCGCTGAAGAAGGTAGCCATACTGGCCCACCCTGTCCGACCTTGCAATCTTCTCATAACGTTCCTCCTGTGAATTGGATAGCAGGCTTCACCGTTGTTACGTGCCGGTGCCGCGCTGCCGACTTGGGATCCAACTGCCCCTGCGTTGACTTCATCTTGACGGCTCAGACCCGAGAGGCTGTTGTGCCCACGCCTCTCTCTGTTTGGTACTACTTCTTGCCGTCACTTTCTCACTCACCGCTGATTTCCAGAAGCGATTTCTGATTTTGAGTACGAGCCCTTCTTCCCGGCTCTTGCGTACCCAACCCCCTTGCCGTCGATCATCAGTTGAGAGGCGGTCACCCCCTTCCCTGAAATTGCCTTGCGCGACGGACGCGACGTGCGAGTACGGTCTCGCTTCACGCTTGGTTGCCGGTTCCCGATGAACCGGGCTGCTTGTCGGCCGGCGTCGTGGCCTGATTGATTTCCTCTTCGGCCTCTTTCATGGAAGCCTGGAAATCCTGCTCGACCATCTTCACTTCCTGCTGGATCATGTTGAGCTCCGGCTCAACCGACTTCCGCAGGTCCTCCGCCGTCTCCTTAAAACCTTTGACCGCTTTCCCGACCTGACGGCCGACTTCCGGCAACTGCTTGGGGCCGAACAGCAAAAAGGCGATGACCAGAATAATCAGTATTTCGCCGGCGCCCAATCCGAACATGGCTCATCTCTCGGCAAGAGGTGACAGGCAACGGCTCAGAGGTTCGGAGGATGCCATCTCGTCTCTCCTGGCCGACACTCTGAACACCACCCATAGCCTCTCGCCCCGTGCCTCTCGCCCTTCCGTGGCTATCCCTGCTTGATCTGCTGTTCCGGTTGTACCGGCTGTCCGGCCGGCTGAGCGGCCTGACCCTGCGCCAACTGCGACGGCTGCGCCGCCGGCGCCGCATCGGCGGGCGGAGGCGTGACGTCGATCGCATCGGCTTCGTTGACGCTCTTCTTGAATCCCTTGATCGCCTTGCCGAGCCCCTCGCCCAGTTGCGGGATCTTGCCGGCGCCGAAAATGATCAACACGATGATCAGGATCAGCAGCAGTTCCATCCATCCGAACGACCCGAACATGGCGTCTTGCTCTCTTTCTTCGCTGTCCGCCCCAGGGACATCGTCCAACCGACGGCGCATAACCCTAGACGAAAGGTGGGGGGTCCTTCCGCAAACGGGGGGAAGGCTATAGAAGAAAAGGAGATTAGTCAAGTCTAATTTCACGTATTAGGCCGTTCGGCCCTCGTCGAGGAGGAGGATGCTGGCGGGTCAGCGGGGACGGACGGCGAGATGGAAGTAGTCGACAGGGCCGGGCGGCATGGTGAGGGCGATGGGGAACGACTGCGGATCGTACCCGACTTCTTCGAGGTCCCTCGAGGCGGCGGTCAGTTCTTCTTCCGTCAGGTAGGCAATCGTATCGGGCACGCCGGACGGCTTGAGACTGCGAACGAGGGCTTGGAGCGTATCCCGTTCCTCGGGAGGCATGTCCGGCCGGACCGGAAAATCGATCCTGGTTTCGTAGGGGCTCTGATAGGTGTGATTCAAGGCCTGAATGGTCTTGAGGATCAGCCGATCCTGCTCCCAGGGTTCCATCTTCTTTCCGGCCGACGGATGGGTCGCCAGGAGATCCATGAGCGTCAGGACGTTGGTCCCGAGGCTCCGTCCGATGAACTCCCGCTGGCTTTCGATCGCGACCGTCCCGGCCTCCAACTGCCTGGCCACCGCCTCGACCAGGGCGAAATTCACCATGAAACTCTGTTGCCCGCCGAACTGGCCGTAGCAGGGCTTGTCCGGATCGTTCAAGACTTTCAAATCCGCCGTCCCCGCGTCGAAACTGCTGAACCCGACCGCGTCGGGAGCCAGGAGACGTTTCGCCTCCTTCAGCGTGGCATGGGCCCCGACGTTCACCGGCACCACGACCTGCTCGTCGATCCGGCGGAGGAACTCCGTGATGGTCTTGCGATAGGGGACATCCTTCCATTCCACGGCCCGGTACTCCCGCTCCCAGACCAGATCGTCGAAAAACGGAGGGAACCGTTTCAACGTCTCGATATCCTTGGCGTCGAACGCGCGGACAAAGGCGGCCCAATCCCCGATCTTGGCGTGCAGCGCCTCGCTGAGGTTCGGCCGGAGGTGTTCCTCTTCGATCTCGCTCGCCTGGCGCGACATCAGTTTCGTCGGCAGTTCGTTCCAGAGCTCGTTGCAGATGATCCGGTCGACCGTTCCGTCGGCGAGGTCCGCGACCCGGTCGGCCGTGGCGCAGCATGTCTCGATCCTGTCGCGATGGACGGCGAGGGCGGGATGCCGGGAGGCCGCCTCCACCAGGGCCTGCTCCCAGTCCACCAGGACATAGCGGATGCGGGGATAGACCAGCCCGTCCCGATCCAGCGTCTTGAGATGGCTCAGAAAACAGGCGGCAAGGTTGCCGTTGCCGGGCCCGAGCTCCATGACGGTGAGGCCAGAGGCTAGGGGTGAGGGGCTAGAGGTCGGAGAATCCTCGCTCTTACCTTTCGCCTCGTGCCTCGTGTCTCGTGCCCGATCGCGTTTGCAAACGCGATCGTAGTAATCGCTCGCAAGCGCATGCGCCAGACGATAATCGGCGGAGGCGAACGTCTGATAAAAATTGCGGATCTGATCGCCGCGGAAGCGGTAGAAGAGCTCATTGATGTGCACCTGCCACTGATCGACCGGCTTATAGTCGCCGATCAGCTGAGGTAAGGCGTC
>DIHJ01000070.1:27676-28816 GCA_002420105.1 Nitrospira sp. UBA5699 | reverse complement strand
GCCGACCAGGTGAACGGGCGGCGGATAACCGTGCGCTTCAACGCACAGTCCCGCAGTGCTTCGGTGATTGACGAACAGGGGAAGCCGATCCCCACCGTGATGGCTTTCTGGTTTGCATGGTACACGTTTCACCCGGGCACACAGGTGTTTACTCCTCCTTGAGGAGTGAAGCTCTACTGAAACGACATCCAAAGCAGACACCAGGCATCACCCCGTGGGGGAAGCGCAGGAATGGAATCCGAATGTCAATTCTGCCGATGGTCATTCTGGGACTGGGCGTACTCCTCGAGGGTTGCGCCCAAGCACATTCTCACAACGTGCACCTATCATCCAATTTACAGGCGGGGCGCTATATCGAAACGGAGGGCTTACGCCAACTGCCCGATCGAAGGCTCGCCTTTACCTCTCTTGGGATCGAATTCGATACAAAATTGCTCTTCCCGCACGTAAGAGGCCATCACCACCCATTCAGCGGAGAAATCCACACCGTCCAACAGCTCCACAAAGAGGTTACCTTGGGTCTTGCCAGCGATCGGATGCAATTTCTGGCTGATCACGCCTATACGCATCTCGTGATGGACCTTCAGGCGGCCGGCTACGACATCGTTCCTTACAACATGTTTCAGGACTTGCCGGCTTATCGATCGCTGATTGAACTCGCCGGAAACGAATCGCCGGTTTTCTCACATTCAACCGTGGCGACTGAGGGCTCACCCCGTTTAGAAATCAGACGATCAGCCATACGTCCTTTGTCATTTCGAACGGAGTGAGAAATTTGGAAACGGGAGTGCAGATCAGATTTTTCATTTGGCCGAAATGGCAGAGAACAAGAGCCATTGTTTCCACTGAGGAATTCGCGATTGTTGAGCAACTCGAAGATACCTGACCGACTTCAGGCAGGTGACCGACAGGAGTTCGATATGATGAAACTTCACATTGTTGCATCGGCGTTTGCGGGACTGTCTCTGATCAGTGTCGGGTGTGCGCCCCGCTGGGACGTATCCAGTCCCGACCAACTCGTGATTCATCGTGGGGAGACAATCGTCATCTACGGCCCACACGAAGTAGCCAACTTGCATAACAAACTGGGGGCGCTGCTGTTTTTGCTGGGAGATCTCCCCAAAGCCTCCGAGGAGCTTC
>DIHJ01000070.1:27196-27414 GCA_002420105.1 Nitrospira sp. UBA5699 | reverse complement strand
AGTGCCTGGGCTGGCCTGGGGCTAGGATGCTTCTCCTCTGGCTCCGTCGACAAGGGGCTCCAAAACTACCGCCAGGCGATTCGCTTGGATCCTAGCTATGGGGATGTGAATTATCTTCGTCTCATTCGTCGTTGGAACGGAGGGCTACTGAGGGGTGCTGTTGCCATTATGTATCTCCTAGAGACGCGGCAGACGATCTCTGCGGAAACGGCGGTATC
>DIHJ01000070.1:23977-27106 GCA_002420105.1 Nitrospira sp. UBA5699 | reverse complement strand
GAAACGGCGGTATCTGAATGACACGAGCCTGGGGAATCCTTATCCTGATCATCGGCGCGCAGTTGTTGATCTATACCGAATGACGGTTACAACGAACAACTTGCGATTCTTCACGGACACGGGAGTCGAAGTTCCCGCGGTGACAGCTGAGCAGATGCGGGAAGTGGACCGCATCGCCAGTGAAGAGACCGGGCCCAACCTTTTCCAAATGATGGAGAACGCCGGGCGCAATTTGGCGCTGCTCGCCATGGCGGTGCTTGGCGAGAAGTGGACGGCTTCGCGCATCGTCGTGCTGGCCGGGAGTGGAGGCAATGGAGGAGGGGGAATCTGCGCCGCTCGTCACCTGGCCAATCGCGGCATTGACGTCAAACTCTGTCTCGCCGAGCCCGACCATCTTGAAGAAGCTCCGGCATTTCAGCGAAAAATCTTCCGGTCCACACATGGCAGAGAAATCGACGCAGCCTTCTTAAGCGCGGAACCGGTCGATCTGATCCTCGACGGCCTGATCGGTTACGGACTCCGTTCCGCCCCGAGAAGTCCCGTCGCTGAGTTGATTCGGTGGTCGAACGGCACAGGAGCGCCGATTCTGGCGCTCGACGTTCCGTCGGGGTTGAACTCTACGACCGGTCATAGGCCCGGAGACTACATCCAACCCCGTTGGACCATGACTCTGGCTCTTCCCAAGACCGGCCTGCTGCCTGAAAGCACTGGACAGCTCTTCCTGGCCGACATCGGCATTCCCGAACAGACGTATCGTCGTCTGGGACTGTCCTATGTCAATCCATTCGCAAAGGGTTTCTGGGTTCCGTTGACCTGCCGGTAATGACCCGCCATCGCTACGCGGCTCAATCCTGTCTAGGCTATGCAACCTGCTCCTCCCCCTCCTGCCCCTCGCCTCTGATCAACGCATAGCGTGTTGCCGGATACGATTGCTCGGAGCCGATACGAAGTATCGTCGTGCCGTGTGGCAGAGGTAAGACCAGCCATGCGAGGCCGGCACGCTAACTCCTCGGAAGACAGGCTCTCAGTCAATCCGCCTCGTCCTGCTCTGTTCGGCACGGCATATGCGATTTTCAACCTCAGAGGCTTCGCACATCATCTGCGAACGAATGGAAAAAGATCGTTGGTAGTGAAGGAGGTGCAGCATGACGCTCCACTGGGAAGGGAAGTACTCCACGGAACTCATCCTGGTCCTGGGAATGATGAGCGTCGCCTTCCTCTCAGTCGGCGCGACGACATGGGTCGATGGACATAGCACACGAGGTGATCCGGCGTTTTCCGCCGTCACCGTGCAGGGACATGGGTATGTCGTTCAGGAGAGTGGCCAACCAGCGGAACCCATGCCGTTGACCATGACGACCTCGCCACAAGGCGACTATCACTTTCTGGCCCCAGCGGCCTGGAGCCATCCTCGCGATCCTCGGGATCGAGCGCTCGAAGCCTTCTTTGTCGGGCCGGTGGATCCAGCGCGACGGACCGTCGTCATGATGTCGGTGTCCCGCTATCCACGAACGGCACAGGCCATCTCCGTCGAACACATCATCGCGCAACTGGAACACGATAAAACCAAGCACGTATTAGGCGCCGAACCGATTCTGGTCGATCGCCGGCCGGCCCGTCTGGTCAGGATTCACGAAGCCACCTCGATGCTCTCAAAGGCGCTCGAAGTGCTGAGCCTGGATCTCAGGGAAAGCGTCGTCATCGTCGAGAATGGGCCGGATCTCCTCGTGATCGAGTATGCCGCCTCGCCGGACGTGTATGGGGAGTACTGGCCGATCTTCGATCGACTCGTGTCGAGCTTCCAGTTTGTGGTGACACCGTAATGATCGAAGAGGCGCTCGTAGAGTCAGGTCTGGAGCCATGGCACCGTGCGTTGGGCTGGTGAACGAAAGGAACGGATCATCATGGAGCAGCAATCAACCTCGAGCGATCAAATTATCCAAGCTGTGTCCGATTCTCCCGGCTGCCTGCTTGAAGAGCTGGTGTCCGCCTGTCCGGACCTCACATCGAATCAGGTCTTCTTTGAAGTGGATCGTCTGAGCAGGGTGGGACAGGTGCAACTGACTCAAGCCGGCGCTGGAAAGTATTGTCTTCGACTGCCCAACGATACACTTCAGCAGTTCGGCAGCGCATCGTCAGTCAGACAGCAGAGCCTTGGCAGGAGCACCCGTCACGACCGCCGGGGGTGAAGAAGGGGCGTCTAGAAGGAAACCGGGAAGTGTCAGCTAGATCACAGACAGGGGAACCGGTCCGTGTTGTACTGCAGGCGAATTTCTATAACAGATTGAAACCATCGCTCTTCATAACGGGACAAAGGAGGTGTTGGTATGACACTCACACGGGACGGTTTCTGGGCAGTGCTGCTGATGGTTATCGGATCGGTCTTAGGGACAGGCGTGTACCTTGCCGGCGCGCAGATGGCGAGTCCGTATATTCCCGAGGACAAAGTGATGATGATGAAGCAGATGATGATGACGATGCAGCCGGACACGCTGGAAGCGTCGGTCGACCGGGGAAAGAAGCTCTTCAACGACACGACCTTAGGGATGAACAAGTCGGGCCAGAGTTGCGCCAGTTGCCACAGCGAAGGCGGTACGGTCGGCGGCGCGTCCGAAATGGAATGGAAAGGGATGAAGATGAAAGTCGCCATCCCGACGCTCAAGGGCGCGGCGGCCCATTTCCCGAAGCCGATGGGCCCGATGAAGGCGGTGGTCACGCTGGAAGGCATGAACAACATGTGCATCATGACCTTCTTGAAGGGCCTGCCGCTGGATCTGAACAGCCAGGCCGCGACTGATCTGACGGCCTACATCACGACCTTCAGCGCAGGCCGGAGATTGGAGCCGGGGGCCATGAAGATCGTGCCGACGCCGGTTCCTGGGGCCATGTAATCTCAGGGAGACAATCACTGAATCGATGGTCTGAACGTTCGAAGAAGGAGAATGACCCGATGAAACGAGCAATGATGGTTTCAGCTACAGCATTCGCGCTATTGGGTGGTCTCTGGGGATGCGAGCAAATGAAAATGATGATGATGGGGGGCGATATGGGGATGATGAGCCCCTATCTCCCCGAGGACAAAGTGATGGCGATGAAGCAGATGATGATGACGATGCAGCCGGACACGCT
>DIHJ01000070.1:21289-23743 GCA_002420105.1 Nitrospira sp. UBA5699 | reverse complement strand
GGAGGTATGAACAACATGTGCATCATGACCTTCTTGAAGGGCATGCCGCTGGACCTGAACAGCCAGGCCGCGACCGATCTGACGGCCTACATCACGACCTTCAGCGAGGGCCGCAGGCTGGAGCCGGGGGCCATGAAGATCGTGCCGACGCCGGTCCCAGGAGCGATGTAAACGGTGCCGTCACGTCAGACCGTCCAGCGAATGGGGGTCTCCAGATGAAGACGCAGGTGAGGAAGAGGGTGGGCTTGTGGGCCACGCTCGCCTTAAGCGGGGTGGCGAGCGTGGTGATCCTGACACAGGGACCGAGCGTCTCTGCTGAAGGAGGAACGGCGGCCACAGCGCCGCCTGTCCTGAACGGGCGAGCCGATGTCGGAGCGAAACTCTTCGACCGGAGCGACTGCCGGAATTGTCACAGCATCAATCATCAGGGGTCGGAGGTCGGTCCCGATCTGACCCAGGTTTCCGTCCGGCGGTCTCCCGAATGGCTGAGAGCATTTATCTACGATCCGGAAGAACAGTTTCCCGATACGAAAATGCCGCGCTTCCCCTGGAAGAGCGAGCAGGAGGTCGCGGACCTCGTCGCCTTTCTCCAGACCCTGAAACGACCGGTCAACCGGGAAGCGATTCGCAAGGCATCGACATCATCGGTGGAGTTCGGAAGAGCGCTCGTGACGGCCTTCGATTGCCGCGCCTGCCACATCATTCAGGACGGAGGGCGGCCTCGGTATCCGAACCTGACCCACATCGGCAGCAAGATCTATCCCGAATGGGAACAGGAATGGCTGATGGATCCTCAAAAAATCAAGCCTGGAACCTTCATGCCGACGTTCGGGTTTACAGAGGATGAAGCCAAAGCCATTGCGACGTATCTGGACAGCTTGAAGTAAGACCGGCATGAGTCCGAAACGGTGGCGCCTGGCGGTAGTGATGGGAATCATGGGTGTTTTGGCTCTCCTGGAAGGAAGTGACAGACCGGCTCGTGGCCTCTCGACCCTCGCGAGCGGGCCGGTCAATGCGCGCATCTCCGACTACCCCCAAGGACGCGCTCAGGCCGGAACGCTCTCGGCCGGCCAGCGCGGGGTGGCGATCGGGAGCGACGGAGTCGCGGTCGCTGTCTGGTCGGACACGCGTGAGGGTAGATCGAACATCTATCTGGCCAAGAGCCGCGACGGCGGTCGCACGTTCGGCTCGAATGTGCGCGTGAACGATATTCCTGGGACCGCCGGGTTGTTCGGAGCGACTGTGGCGCTGGACCGACACAATCGCGCCCACCTCGTGTGGTTCGACAACCGGGACGGCGATTACGACATTTACTATGTGGGCGAGTCGGATCGTCCTGATGGATTGACACCGGCCGTGCGGGTCAATGACGACAAAGACAACCCGGTTGAGGCGGACGTGTTCGGGGACGGCGAGCCGACCAGCTCAGCCGATCCGGCGTTTCAGACTTTGCCCTGCCTGGCCGTGGACGCGAGCGGAGTGATCTATGTCGCATGGCAGGATTATCGGCGCAATCAGGCCGACATCTATTTTGCGAAGAGCACCGACGGTGGAAAGACGTTTGGCCGAAACCTTCGCGTGAACGACGACATCGGACGCGCCGGTCAACTCTATCCGAGTCTCGCGGTCGATGCACGCGGAACGCTCTACCTGGCCTGGCACGATTTCAGGAGAGGGAACCAAGATATTTATTTCTCACGAAGCACCGACGGAGGAAAGACATTCAGCCGGAACATCCGGGTCAACGATGATCAGGGAACGGCAGGACAATTCAATCCCAGCCTGGCGGTAGATCCCGAAGGGCCCGTCTATCTCGCCTGGCATGACCTGCGGAACGGCCAAGCCGACATCTATTTTGCCGTCAGCCGCGACGGCGGCGCGACGTTCAGTCCCAATCGCAGGCTCAACGATGACCGAGGCGAGGCTTATCAGTTTCATCCAAGTCTGGGAGTCGGGAGCAGGGGAACTGTGGCCGTCGCGTGGGAGGATTATCGAAACGGCCAGGCCGACATCTATCTGACGTACAGCCGCGACGGGGGAGACATGTTCAGCCCGAACCTTCGGATCAACGATGATCGACGACCGGCCGATCATCTTCATGCAGCCCTGGCAGTCGGGGAGCGTCATGAGCTGACGGTCATCTGGGAGGATCAACGGGATGACCGGCGGGATGGGCCGAGCCTTTGTCAGCCGGTTCGATGCTCCGATGTCTATGCATCTTCGTTGCCGTACTTGCAGGCAGTGAGGGAGTAACCGATCGGGGTCGAATCCGGTGTCATCCGAATCTGCACCACAACAGAAGAGGAGCGCGAGGATCATGAGGCAGACAGGAACGATCGCGGTGGGGCTGGGTACCCTTCTCCTTTTGACATTGGGCTGTGCGGAACCACCTGTGTCGCGCGAGTTGGCCACGGCGCCAACCACGCCGAAAGCTGCGCCATCGAAGTCCGCACC
>DIHJ01000070.1:7734-21167 GCA_002420105.1 Nitrospira sp. UBA5699 | reverse complement strand
GGAGCTGTTCAAGAAACATGAATGCTTGAATTGTCACAGCATCCGCGGTCAGGGAGGCAGCCAGGGGCCGGATCTGGCTCAGGTCGGGCTTCGCCGGTCTGCAGAATGGTTGACGAACTTTATTTACGACCCGTCTGAACCGTTTCCCGAAAGCCCGATGCCCCGGCCGGAGTGGAAATCGGAACAGGAGGTGGCGGATGTGGTCGCCTTCTTGCTCGGTTTGAAGCGCGACGTTCCGAAAGAGAAGATTCTGCAAGCCAAGGCCTCGGAGATCGAGAAAGGCGAAGCCCTCGTTCAAGCCTACGATTGCCGCGCCTGCCACACCATCGGCGAGGGCGGTGTGTCGGGCTACCCTGAATTGACTCATGTCGGTCGCAAGATCCGCCCCGAGTGGGAGCGCCGCTGGTTGCAGGACACACAGAAGGTCAAACCCGGCACGTTCATGCCGACGTTCGGGTTCAGCGACCCGGAGCTGGACGCGATCGTGGCCTATCTCCATTCGTTGAACTGACGCGATCGGTGAAGGCCGCGCTGATCCATTCGAGTGATACAGAGGAGGAGGACGACGATGACGCAGAACCGGCTGGTATGGCTTTCGGCGATAGGCGCAACGGTGTTGCTCCTGAGCATCCTTGGGCTCGGCACTGAATCTTCGGTCACAGCCGGCCTGCTGGATTCTCTCGGGCTCGGAGGAGACGACGAAGCCGCTGTCGAACATCCGCCCGTTCCGGCGGAGTACAAGGACAAGCATATGCCGACCGGATGGTGGACCGATCCCAAAGCGATCGAGGAAGGGCGGAAAATTTACATGGGGCTCGTTGATCCGGAGGTCAAATGCGCGAAGTGTCACGGCGAAGACGGCAAGCCGGTGAAGGCCGGGGCCAGGGATTTCCGTCAAGGGAAGCGCATGGATACCTATGAAGACAGTTTCTGGTTCTGGCGGATTTCGGAAGGGGTGCCCAAGACCAAGATGAAAGCCTGGAAAGACAAGCTGACCGAGGAGCAGCGCTGGCAAGTGATGGCCTTCGAGCATACCTTCTCGCACGGAGGGAAGCCGGAACCGCACACGCACGCGCAGCAGGCCAAGCGATAACATTATGACATCGAAGAAACCGGCGACACAGACGGTGGTCGGACGACGAGGGTTTCTCGTTCGAGCGTTGACCGGCTCCCTCGCCGTGATGGGCGCAGCAAGCGGAATCCCAGGGTGGGTCTTTGGAACCGTCGGTCCGCCTTCCCTTCATCGGCCGAAGAATCCGGAGCATCCGACGGAGTTCGAACGGCTCCATGTGCCGCGGGTAAGGATCGCCGAGGTGATCGAGGACGGCGCCAACGCGCCGGTGATCGTCGAGATGGACCATCCGATGGACCGCGACCATTATATTCAGACCGTGCGGATCCTGGATTATCAGGATCCCTTGATCTGGAAAGGGACCTTCCACTTTACGCCGGACTCCGGAGCCGTCTTCATCTACACGCAGGTCCGGTTGGATTCCGGAAAATCCACGATCTATGCGATCGCCGAGTGCAATCGACACGGCCGATGGCTCGGCAGCGCAGACGTCGATGTGGCGGTCGGAGGCTGCTGAATGGAACCGCCGAAACCGGAGCCGCCGGTTGCGCGCCTCCCTGCGTCGGAGTATCCGCGCGGACCGGCCCGCCTTCGCCTGCCTCGCCGGATCATGAAGGGGGAAGTCATTCGTGTCCAGGCGAAAGTCCGCCATCCCTCGCGCACCGGATTACGGATGCTCGACGAGCATCGGTTTGCGCCGGACCCTGACAATCCCGCCGTCTATATTCGTCTTCTTGAGGTCTTCTACGGCGAGACCAAAGTCGCCTGGTATGAGATGTCGTCGGCCCTCAGCGACGATCCGATCGTGACGTGCCCCTTGAAAGCTACGAGCGAAGCCCCGGTGCGGGTGGTGTTTACGAGCAGCGAGGGGAAAACTTACGAAGCCGTGGCCTCGCTGAGATTTACGGCAAGCTGAGGCACATGTGACCATGGTCCCGTCCATCCGATCTATCCTCGCGGGAGCGGCGTGCAGTCTTACGGCGTTATGTCTCGGCATCCCTCTCTCTACGGCGTCAACCGAGTGGACGGTTCCTCAGGAGGCCGATGCGATGGCCAACCCGATTCCGACGTCCGAGGAATCGAAAGGCCGCGGCGCGATGGTCTTCGCACGGCGGTGCGCGGTGTGCCACGGCGAGCGAGGCCGGGGTGACGGCCCCTCTTCTCTGAGTCTTGGCCTGAGCCCGACAGATCTGGCTAGCCCGGGTACCCGTGCTCAGTCGGATGGCTGCCTCTTCTGGAAAATCGCGATCGGCCGCGGACCCATGCCGAGCTGGGATGTCGTCTTGTCAGAGGAAGACCGCTGGCACGTCATCAACTTTCTACGAGCCTTGCCCACGTCGCCATGACGGCAGGCAAGTCAGGAGGACACCATGTCGCGCGAATACAGCAGACGGCGCATTGCGAGCACCATGGCGGCGTTCGTCTTGGGCTGGACCGCTCTTGCCCAAGCCGCGTTCGCAGCCACGATTTATGTCGGCAACCAGGGCTCGAATTCCATCTCGGTCATCGATGCCGCCACCCGCCGGGTCGTCGAGACCATTCCCCTCTCGACGACCAATCCGCATAATTTGACACTGTCCGCGGACGGGAAGACGCTGTATGTCGCCAACGTCGGGAGCCACAACGTGCTGGTCCTCGATCTCGCGAGCCGCAAAGAAGTGGCCTCGATCCCGGCCGGCACGAAGACCCACGGAGTCACGGTCAGCCCGGATGGGCGGTTTCTGTACACCGCGAACGTGGGCTCCAATACTGTGTCGGTGATTGAACTGGCCGGCTACCGGGTCGTGGACACGATCGAGGTGGGGAAGAAACCCATGCTGATCGTGTTCACCCCTGACGGAGGACGGGCGTACGTCTCAAACGGAGGGTCGGCGGATGTGATGGTGGTGGACCCGGTCACGCGGAAGGTGTTGACCAGCATCTTCGCCGGCAAGGACGTCATGGGGACAGTCATCACCCCGGACGGCAAAGAAGTCTGGGTTTCGGAGGGCGGGGAAAACATGGTGTCTGTCATCGATGTGGCCTCCAACAAGATCGCGCATGAAATATCTGTCGGCGCAGATGCGCACGGGCTCGCCGTGAGCCCGGACGGGCGGCTTGTGGCCGTGACCAACAGAGGGGAGAACACCTTGTCCTTGATCAACGCCGGCTCCCATCTGGTGATGGACACGATCCCCGTTGGGCGTCGTCCGGATATCGTGGTGTTCTCGCCGGACGGCACAGAGCTGTATGTGACCAGCCGGGATACCGGAACGGTCGAGGTGATCGATGTGGCAGCGAAGAAAGTGGTGGCGAGTATCGCCGTGGGCAAAGACCCTCATGGAATTACCGTGGGGCCATGAGAGGCTCTGTTGATCGAAGAGCACGAGGTCTTCATGGCGAGGGCAGAAATTCGGGGCTCCTCGCCTGGCTCGCCATGGTCGGGACCGGCCTGTTGCTGGGTTGCACGAACCAGCCCTCACAATCCGAAGCTTCAACGCGTTGGGTTGCCGTGGCCAGCGGAACCTCCCATGCCTTAACCGCCGTTCAGTTCGTGGATGCTCAGACCGGATGGGTCGTGGGAGAGGAGGGTACCGTCCTCCACACCAGCGACGGGGGACAAAGCTGGGCGCTTCAGAACAGTCAGGTCAAGGTGAACCTGATGGGACTGACTTTCGTCGATCGGCATCGTGGATGGGTCGTGGGCGACCAAGTCAGTGTGCTCGCGACGCAGGATGGAGGCCGAATCTGGGCGCTGCCGCACCAGGAGTTGGAGAACGTCTTGTTAGGAGTGTCGTTTGCCAATGACCGGCTGGGCTGGGCCGTCGGAAGTTTTTCTCACATCCTCCATACGGCGGACGGTGGCGCGACCTGGTCGCGGCAAGACAGTCGCACTTCGCAATGGTTCACCGCAATCCAGTTTGTCAGCCCAGATGAAGGGTGGGCCGTCGGCATGCGCGGGCAAGTGGTGCATACCATCGACGGTGGCCGTACCTGGGAGCAGCAAGCGATTTTTCTGTCGAATCTCTTCGGCCTTCATTTCGTGACCCGCGAGCGAGGCTGGACTGTCGGCCAGGACGGTTTCATCATGACGACGGCCGACGGCGGCCGTTCTTGGAATGCTCAGACCAGCGGCGTACCGGATGAACTCTCCTCCGTACGATTCCTCGATGCGCGCGAAGGCTGGATTGTGGGACGCCGGGGGACGATTCTGCATACGCTCGACGGCGGCGCGACGTGGAAGAAAGAGAAGAGCGGGACCGGCCGGAATCTCTGGGCTGTTCAGTTCCTCGACAACCAGCACGGTTGGGCGGTGGGCGAAGCGGGCACGATCCTGCGCTATGCTCCTGTCTCCCATGATTGAAGGGACGACTAGTTCATC
Source organism: Nitrospira sp. UBA5699 (assembly GCA_002420105.1). Lineage (GTDB taxonomy): Bacteria > Nitrospirota > Nitrospiria > Nitrospirales > Nitrospiraceae > Nitrospira_C. The sequence continues at coordinate 16,734 of DIHJ01000070.1, read as the reverse complement.
ATGCATGGACCGACTGGAAAAGGAGGTGCGACGATGTCGCTGATGTGTCCGTTGCAGGGGTGCGGCAAGAAGCCCGGGATGTGCCGGCATGAGGAGATGATGTTCGTCGTCTTGCTGATGCTGCTCGTTGGGCTGGGAGCGTACTTCCTGTTCATGTAATTGGGGAACCAGAGCGTCCGTTCTCTCTCGCCGAACGGCCGCCTATTTTGGGCAGATCCTAGAACCTATCTCAAAATCGCTTGTTCGATGAGAGAACCGTTTTACTCAATAGGGACGGGGAAAGGCCGAATTGCAGAATCCCTGGAAATATTGCCATTGACGCTGAGGGCCTCATGTAGACGATGTTCACCGGAATCCCGATTTTCAATTTTGAGATAGGTTCTAGAACCGCAATTCGAGCCCGAGCTCATACTTCACGGCATGGTCGGCAACAGGCGCATAGATGCGTCCGGGGAGGAACATGCCGAAGTACGAGAATACGCGGGCATAGGGATTGACGAAGTAGTCCATCAACACGTCGAACTCTTGTCCCACGTCCTTGGTCGGTCCGCCGACTGCTGTGGTATTGAAGGCGAGTGCTTGGCTCAAGACGGGTTGGGGACCGAGTGCGCCCGTCCCAGCCGGCTGGGCGACCGAAGCTCGGAGATAGGTCCAGGCCACCTTCGCCTGGAATTTGTCAGTCGGTTTCACGATCACATAGGGCTGGAGAAACGTGATATTTGAGAAGCCGCTGCCGCGGCGGGTGTCGAACCCGCGGCCATTGAAGCCGTGGATGTCATCGGAGAAGAAAAAGTTGTACCGGAAGCTGGTCTCATCAACGAAGAGAGTCTCGAAGTTCCTGTTCGTGCCGTCGTTCGGGTTGTCGTCCCCACTGCCGAATCCGAATGTGGCGCCGAGTGACAACAGATCCGGCTTTTCGACCCGTAAGGCTTCAGAGGGGAGCGTATACCGAAGATCCAGGTACGCGAGATAGGCTCTATTCTTCTCGCGCGTGCCGGGGGTGCCGCCCGCGCTTCCCGAGATTACGGGCGTAGTCCCGCTCAGGTGAGCCAATTCAAACGCATAGTCCATGCGGCCCAGCCGGCCGGAGCCGTTCACATCAATGTATTGGTTTTGCTTGTTGACTCCCTCAACCGTCGTATCGAACATCTTCCACAGAAAGAACTGCAGCCGATTCATCGGAAGGGGGTCATAGTTGAAGATCAACATAAACCCTTCCAGGCTTTCCTCCTTCCCGGTCACGTCGTTGACCTTGTTCTGGGTCGTCTGATTGATGCCATTCACTCCTGAACCTTGCGGCTGAAAGACGGGACCGGTTTGGTTGGGAATCGACCGGCCTGTTGCCCCATAGACATAGGAGACCTGGGTACTGAATCGCTCAGTCCAGTGCCTGGACGCCGTGATCATATCCCGGGGGATATGGCCCACGATTCCATTACCGACGTGGGCATACTGGCGGCCCAGTCGCACCTGAGCCCAGCCATCGTATTGCAGATAATAGAGCTGGGGATTGAGGATCCATTGCCGCTGTCCCGCCGCTCCGATGGGACCGGAATCGTTTCCCAGAAGGACCCCATCGTTAAACTGGTCGCCGGCATAGTCGATGGACAGCACCGCCATGAAGGGGCCGTGCTTGATCGCACCGGTGATATAGCCACGCATGGTCGAGAAGCGGAGGCGGGTGTCGTCCTTGCACGAAGTGTTAAAGGAACAGGACGAGTCGTTTAGAAACCTCCGGTTCGCGGCGGTGCTGCCAGGCGCGTTCCGCGTATCCGAAAAATTATCGTAGAAATTGAAACGGAAACGGTTATAGGCCTGGAGTTCAAGTTCCCAACCAGGCCCAGCCATGGGTTTCGGCGCCTCCAACTGGAGCTGCGGTTCCGGGGGACACTCCATGAAGCCCGGGCACACAACCGGGTTGTACGGCCGTAGCTCTTCCGGCTTTCGAATATGCACTCGAAAGCGCGGCTCCGGAGCAGGAGGCGGCCCCTCCGCTTGTTCCAATTGCTCAAGGCGTCGCCGCATCTCCTCCCGTTCGCTCGCCTGCCGTTGCTCCATCTTGTCTATCTTCTGCTTCAGTTCCTCAACAGTCTGAGCAAACGCCGGCCTTGTCTCGATCGAACCCGGAAGGGCGAACAGTCCGACCGCAACCATGGCCAGGACCGGAGTCGAGTCCCATGCGATGAGAGCCCGTGATCGGCAAGACCGCATGATAGCGCCTCTTGAGTGCTGGCTTAGGCACTGATGGCTCCAGCCCTTCTATCCCCACAGCAAATATCATTGAGAGGCTGAGCGGTCAGTGAGTTGGCTTACAGATTCGCGGCGGCGGGTGTGCAAAAATAAATCACAAAGGCTCGTGAGGGTTGCTCCTCTGATGGCGGGATGGCGGAACGATCCCGGCAAGGAACTATCGGGGTGACGTGAGAATAGGCGGCGCCGTAACGAGAGGGGACGTATGAACATGCTGTCGGGCTGTCTCGCGGTCGGATTGCTCACGGCCTGTTCAACACCCGTCTGGGATCATCCGACGAAAGGGATGGCCCATTTTGAGCGCGATCGGTCGGAGTGCGAGCAACGAGCGACGAATGAGGAAATGGCGATCGACCCGCATGGCGGTGCCTCTATTCCCATCCGTGATCGAGTCGAAGAGTGCCTGCGCGGACGTGGGTATGTCGAGCGTCAACGCTAAACGGCATCAACGCAAGCAGAGACCTCATGATATGAGTAGCGGAACGGGCGAAGCGACGGCGAACAAAGTCCTTATGAGAACGGCCGCTCGATCCAGGCATGTTACCAAGGCACAGCTGCTCAAGGTGAGCGCGCTCCTCTTCTTGATCTTTGGAACGTACGTTCTGCTGCAACGGTTCGATGTCGAGCAGTTTGTGAATCCGGAACGGATCGTCGCGCATCTCCATGCCGCCGGCCCGTTCGCGCCGCTCTTATTCATGCTCCTCATGGCCGCTGCGGTTGTCATCAGCCCACTGCCAAGCCTCCCGCTGGATCTGGCGGCGGGAGCGACCTTCGGCGTGACTATGGGAACGGTCTATGCCGTCATCGGTGCAGAGATTGGAGCCATCCTCAGTTTTCTTATTGGCAGGGCCTTGGGACGGGAAGCCTTGACTCGAATCTTTCGGACCGAGATCAGATTTTGCGAGCGATGCTCGGATCAACACCTGGCGATCTTTGTCCTGCTTGCACGGCTTGTTCCGGTCTTTTCGTTTGATCTTGTTAGTTACGGGGCTGGCCTGACGAACATGTCGCTTCGCGCCTTTGCCGTGGCGACGTTGCTTGGGATGATCGTTCCCACCTTCGCACTGACCTATGCAGGCAGCCAAGTCGTTTCAGGGGAGTGGCTGTTGATCGTGCTGGGACTGGTCATGGTGGCCGTGCTCCTGCTCGTCCCGAAGCTGGTGCTCCGCTACCCCACCGCGCGCTGGGTTCGACTGCTGCGCGGCGACATGCCGGTGGCAACTCACGTCCATGTCTCGTCCACTCAGCCGACGGTTGCTGCCCTAGACGTTGCCCCACGATGCGATTCCTGCGGCGGACCGTTGAACTAAGCCCTCCGCCGTCCGTTCGGCGAACAATCAACGTGCACACAGACTGTGCTTGATCCGGCTAACGAATCACCGATGCCTCCGTCACTGCTTCATACGACAGTCCTGACCCTGCTCGCGCTTGTCGCCTTCGCAGGCAACTCAGTGCTCTGTCGGGTGGCCTTGGCCCACACGGCCATCGACCCGGCGAGTTTTTCCACCATTCGACTCGCGTCGGGCGCCGTCGCACTCTGGCTGATCGTCCACTGTCGCAGCGGGCGCACGGAACTCAGTGGAACCTGGTCATCGGCCGGCGCTCTCTTCACCTATGCCGCCGCCTTCTCGTTCGCCTATGCGACACTGTCGACCGGCACGGGAGCGTTGCTGCTCTTCGGCGCCGTGCAGGTGACGATGATGGCCACAGGACTGTGGACTGGCGAACGGATGACTGCGGGGCAATGGACAGGATTCACGCTCGCCGTGGGTGGCCTCGTGGCACTGCTGTCGCCGGGGCTCTCGTCTCCGCCCCTCGGCGGGTCGGTCCTGATGCTTGCTGCCGGTGTGGCCTGGGGAATCTATTCGTTGCGGGGCCGGCAGCTTGACGATCCGGCCGGTGCGACCGCTGGAAACTTCCTGCGGACCCTTCCATTAGCCGGGCTGTTGAGCATGACGACGTGGTCATGGGTGCGGATGGACGGGCCGGGAATCGCCTACGCCGTGCTGTCGGGCGCACTCGCTTCCGGCGTGGGCTATGCGGTCTGGTACGCCGCGCTGCGCGGGTTGACGGCCACCCGCGCTGCGACGGCGCAACTGACGGTGCCGGTTCTCGCGGCGCTCGGAGGCGTCGCGTTCCTGGGCGAGCCGATGACATTGCGCCTGGTCACGGCTGCATCAGCCATCCTCGGCGGCGTCGCGCTGGTTCTTCTCGGCCGTTCTCGCACCGGGTGGGCCGCGGAAGTCGCCCTGCGACGTCACTTGTCCGACTGACTGCTGGGCTCGGACTGTTATCGCCTTCCTTCGCTCACGTCCCATTTATCCTCAGTCTTCTCGTGGATCTTCCCACTCTGTGTACGCGAAACCTCCATTCTCTTCGCGCGGCGCGAATGGGAACGCTGAAGAGGCCGTCTGCGATATCCGATGCGCGACTTCAAAGTGTCAGCTAGATCACAGAGAGAGCGGGAGCCTACTGATACGATGAGGCCATGATCATGCGCGAACGAATGCTGGGTGATCGTGCCATGGAAGAGAGGATCCTATGCCCAGAGACATTCCGGTAGGAAACGGGTCGCTGCTGGTCGCGTTTGATCTGGAATACCGCATCCGCGATCTCTTCTTCCCTCACGTGGGCCTTGAAAACCATGCGGTCGGTCATGCCTTCCAGTTCGGTCTATGGGTGGACGGGCAGTGGAGCGCGATGGGACCGGAGTGGCGGAAGGACCTGCGATACCTTCCCGACACCTTGGTCACGGAGGTCAAGGCCACACACGAACGTCTGCAAATGGAACTTGTCTGCCACGATGCCGTGGACTTCCATGAACACGTCTACCTGAAAAAGATCATCGTGAAGAACCCTCTTGACCACGCGCGCGACGTGCGCCTGTTCTTCAGCCACGACTTCCATCTTTCCGGCACGGAAGTGGGTGATACCGCCTACTTCGACCCTCGGCTCCAGGCCCTCATTCACTATAAGGGAAAGCGCTACTTCCTCATCAACTGCTGCGATGCCGGCAAGTGCGGTGTGGAGCATTTTGCCTGCGGCCTGACAGAAACGCAGGGGCTCGAAGGGACGTGGAAGGATGCGGAAGATGGGAGTTTGTCGGGCAATGCCATTGCCCACGGGTCCGTGGATTCAACCGCAGGTATTTCTCTCCACGTGCCTCCACGAGGGGAGACGACGGCCTACTATTGGATCTGTGCCGGCACCACCTGTCACGAGGTGGCCGTCCTCAATCAGGTCATCTTAGGCAAGACCCCGGAAACACTGCTCCGGCGAACCGCCGATTACTGGAAACTCTGGGTCAACAAGGAGGTTGGCCTTGGGTGGACAAGCCTCCCTCCCAAGGTGTCCCGCTTGCTGAAACAGAGCCTGCTCATCCTACGGACGCAAATCGACAATGATGGAGCCATCATAGCCGCCAATGACACCGACACCTACCAATCTGCCCGCGACACCTATTCCTATATGTGGCCGCGTGATGGCGCGTTAGTGGCGTCCGCGTTGATCAGAGCCGGCTATTCTGAGATTTCCCGACGCTTTTTCGATTTCTGCGCCCGCATCATCGAGACGGAGGGCTATTTTCTCCATAAATTCAGCCCGGACGGCTCCGTCGGCAGTTCATGGCATCCTTGGTGGCGCGAGGGCCACCCCGAACTTCCGATCCAGGAGGATGAGACCGCGCTCGTGCTCTGGGCCCTCTGGCGGCATTTCGAACGGTTTCACGATGTGGAATTCATCAAGCCGCTCTATCGTGGTCTGATCATTCGAGCGGCCGAGTTCCTTGTGCAGTATCGGAACGACGCGACCAAACTCCCGGAGCCGTCCTACGACTTGTGGGAGGAACGCCGTGGTGTCTACACCTTCACGGTCTCGACGGTCATCGCAGGACTTCGCGCCGCTGGCAACTTTGCCGTCGCCTTCGGGGAAGCTGATGTGGCGGCCACGTATCGCACCACGGCCAACGAGATGGCGCAGGCGTTACGCCGGCATTTCTTCCATCGCGACCTGAACCGATTTGCTCGAGGGGGCGCCTTCACACCGTCAGGCTCCTATGAATTGGACATGACCATTGACGCTAGTCTCGTGGCCCTCTGGTATTTTGATGTCTTCCCTCCGCAGAACCCGCTGGTCGAATCCACGATGCAGGCGGTCCTCGATCGGTTATGGGTGAACACGCCCATCGGCGGGCTCGCCCGGTACGAAAACGATTATTACCATCAGGTGGAGCATGCCAACGTGCAAAGCGTGCCGGGCAATCCCTGGTTCATCTGCACCCTCTGGTGGGCTCAGTATCTGATTGCTTGTGCCGAAGACCCCTCCGACCTCCAAGAGCCTCTGACGCTTCTGGAGTGGGTCGCCGATCACACGCTGCCATCAGGGGTGCTTGCGGAACAAGTGAACCCCTACACAGGAGAACCGCTCTCCGTCTCGCCGTTGACGTGGAGCCACGCTGAATTCGTCGTCACGGCGCATAAATGGCTGGAAAAACAAAATGCGTTCCACGCTGCGAGTGGATCGCGAGGACCGGCTTCCGAACAGGACTAAGCGGGATCGCTGCCGAGGTCAGAATACCGAGGAAAGCCCTGCGCCGAACGACGGCAGTGCACCGGGGTCCGCAATCAACTCGGACGTGAGCGCCTCACAGGCGGGAGGAAAACATGGCGAAGATCAACCGCGCCAAAGCCGTTCACAGGAAGACGCAGTCGCAGGGACCGGACGAGGCACAAATCCGAGAAGAAATTCAGCAGCTGGCCTATACATTCTACTGCCAGTGCGGCTACGAGCACGGGCATGATCTGGAGCACTGGGTCGAGGCAGAACGGCGGGTGCTCGAACGGTACCAGGGAAAACGCAAGACACGCGGATAGCTCCATCATGTTCGTCGGTTTGCGGTGCCTTGACTCGGTTTGGCGCAGGAGGTGTCGATCGAATCCAAGAGCAAGAAGAGTGGAGTTCACTGGGGGCAGAGTGGCTTGAGGTCTCGATGCATAGTAATCGGTTTCTTCACGATCGTCTCCCTCCCGGTTCAGGACGTTCGTCCTTACATCAAGCGGTCGAAGCCTCTATAGGCTCTTCTTCCTTGCGCCATACATCATTTCATCCGTGAGGGACCCGACATCGGCAGCCCGGCTACGGGACGTTCCCCTCATCCAACTGTAAGACTCATTACAGACAGCCACGTCAAGTCGGCTAGGATGGCGACTGCTGGAGCACTGTTCCGTTGCGATGGAGTCGTCACAGGCTGGTGGAGAGTGACCACGAGCGATCGATGCTTCTCCCAGTTGCCTTGTGAAAGGAGCATACATGCGAGCTTGATCCTGCGAGAGACCGGATCGTTCGAGATGAGAACAACGCACGGTGCTCTTCACTTGGGGGAACGTGGTGAGAAGGCTTGCACCGGCAGTCCTACTCGTGGCAGCGATCGTCGCCTTGCCTCCTGCCGCCTATGGTTGCAGCGATGGGACGATCGGCCCTTGCGCGCCGGACAGACCGAGAGACGAATCGGCGTCCGGGTCGGGAGACCGCAGTGGGTCGGCAGCCTCCGATGGAGCGGTCGCCGTCGCCGGGTCGCTTGCCAAGACGGCGATCGACGATGCCGAGTACATCCTCACGTCGCCCCTGCGGATCGACGGGAAGAGCGCGCTCATCGTGGGCGGCGTCGCGGCGGGGATCGGCGGACTCATGGCAGTGGACAAGACCATTCAGCAGGCCTTTCAGGAGAACCGCACCAACACGAACGACGACATCGCGGATAGCTTGGAGACGCTCGGCTTCGGGAGGAACGTCTTGATGGCCAACGTCGGGTTGATCGGCGCGGGGTGGCTCTTCCGCGAACAGGAGGAAGGCAACAAGCTGATGCGGACGGCCCTGGTCAGTTTGGAGGCGCAACTGTTCACCGAAGGGCTGGCCGGCCTGACCAAGTTTGCCGTCGGCAGGGCCAGACCCGACGCAGGGGAAGGCACGCAGTCGTACGACCCGTTCGAAGGGTTCGACAAGTCGTTCCCGTCGAGCCATGCGGCCAGAACCTTTGCCGTGGCCGCCGTGTTCGCGGATGCCTATCCGCAGCCGATTCCCTTCCTGGCCTACACCGGCGCGGCGTTGATCTCGCTGTCGCGCATTCACGTGAACGAGCATTTCGCGTCCGACGTGTTAGCCGGCGCGGCGCTCGGATTCGTCGTCGGCAAGGTCTTGAGCTGGCGGCATCAGCAGCCGGACTCGCTCCGTGGATGGAGCGTCCTGCCGTTCGTGCCGGAGGCGCGAGGGGGAGTGGGCCTGACCGTGGAATACCGCTTTTAATTCGGATCATCAGATGAAGCGGAACTTGCAGCAAACACATCCGGAGCCCACGGCCAACTGCCAGGCGCGCGCCTTCGCCCGGCCGATCTCCTGGGCGCTCGGCCCTTTCTTGGTCCTCCTGCTGCTGCACCAAGTCGCCTGTGCAACTGTGGCCCTTCAGCCGGACACATCGACGGAAGCGCCTCGGCAGGCCGATTCCGGCGAGCCGCAGCAGAACGAGCGCAAGCCGCCACCGGATGAGCGGCCTCGAAGCGGGCCACCGGAGGACGAAGAAAACACGTGGGTCAACCGGCTCCTTGCGGCGCCGGAATATGCCTGGGCGGGGTTCACCTATCCGTTCAAGGAGCTCGCGATTGCCTACGAACAGCACGATCTGATGAACCGGGCGCTGGATGTGTTTCTCAACGATGAGCGAACCGCCGGCGTCTTTCCGAAGTTCGCGATCGGCGG
>DIHJ01000070.1:0-7522 GCA_002420105.1 Nitrospira sp. UBA5699 | reverse complement strand
GTTGAACTTCGACGAGAGCCATTTTTTCCCTGGCGGTAACCGGGCGCGAGAGCAGGATGAGACGAATTTTGAGCTCAAGCAGCTCGCCTGGGATCTGAAGCTGGGCCGCAAGCTGGTCGGCGATTTCAGTGCGGCGCTCACCGGCCGACTGTTGATCGCCGACGCCAAGCCGTCGAGCCGGCTTCCGGCCACGCCGGCGTCCATCGCAGGCAACAACAGCTCCATGACGGCGCTGGCCGTCGAACCCAGCCTCAGTTATGACTCACGGGACAATCCCTTCCGCCCGACCAGAGGGTGGTTCGCCGAGGGCGCCTTCACCTACACGGACCAAGTGGACCGCAATCAGTTCCGCTACCTCGGCTACCGGGTGGAGGTCCAGCGGTACATTCCCGTCTTCCACGACGACCGGGTGCTCCTGCTGCGCGGGTATGTGGCGAAGCAGGACAGCTTGGACGGGGGCTCCATCCCCTTTTACGAATTGAATCTCTTGGACCTGAACAACGGCCTGCGGGGTTTCGACCGGGGGCGCTGGCAAGATGAAGGCGCGCTGCTCTTCAACGCTGAATGGCGCTTTCCCGTATGGCAGGACGTCCAAGGCGATATCTTTCTCGACGAGGGGCAGGTGTTCAACAACTACAAGGACATCGGGCTCAAACAATTTCGCTATTCCGCCGGCGCCGGTCTCCGATTCGTGACCAACCGGAAGTTCGGCTTTCGGATTCAGGTCGCCGCGAGCGAAGACGGTGTCTTGACGCTGATCCGCGGCGATCTGGAGTTCATCCGGCGACGCGCGGCGATGCTCGGGTTTTGACAGAGGAGGCGAGATGAGTCCCGTGATCAGAACGGCGGCACATCCACAACAACGGAATCCGCATGAACGCCTCCGCATGGTCTTGGTGTTGTGGAGCACAACGATTGTATTGACTGCGACGGCCGGGTGCTACAGCACGCCGGCCGTGGACCGGCCGATCCTCCGGCAGGCCGACGACCGGCGGCCGATCGCCGAGCCGCAAGAGGAAACCGAAGGACAGTGGGCGCTGTGGGACGGCGCGGACAAGATGATCTTTCATCGAATCGGACAGTTCTTCAACCTGGGCCGCTCGGTCCGGACGATCGGGACCTGGCTCGGTCTCGCCGATCCGATCGAAGCCCAAAACGTTGATGCCTTCGACGAGGTCCCGGATTCGACCTGGTTCACCAACCGGCACAGCGTCACCCGGCTTTCGCAAGATGAATTAGCCCGAGGTCCGGCGCTCGGGTCAGGGCCGGATCCCACAGGCATCTGGACAGCGATCAGCGCGAAAGAAAGCCTGGGTTCCACCCCCGGTTTTGTGATTCGAGACGGGAAGAACGACGTGTACCTCATCAAATTCGATCCTCCGTTGCATCCGGAAATGACGACTGCCCCGGAAATAATCTCTTCGCGGTTCCTGCATGCCGCCGGATACCACGTCCCTGAACATTATCTCGTCGAAGTCGATCCCGCGCGCATCACGGTCGGCCCCAAGGCGAAGTTTCGAGGCCGCTATCACGTTCCGCGTCCGATGACCATAGACGATATCAAGGCCATCCTGGAGCGCGTCCCGCATGGGCCTGACGGGAAGATTCGTGCCATGGCCAGCAAGTTCCTGCCCGGCATCCCCAAAGGCCCGTTCCTCTATGTCGGCCAACGACCGGATGATCCCAACGACCGCATCCGCCACGAGAACCGCCGCGAGCTGCGAGGCCTTCGGGTCATCGCAGCGTTTCTGAACCATACCGACACCAAGGCCGCGAATGCGCTCGATATGTACGATCGCCAGGAGCAATACCTGAAACATTATCTAATCGATTTCTCCTCGACACTGGGCGCCGACAATGCCGATCCGCAACTGACGCGCTTCGGCAACGAATATTTTCTCGACTTCGGCGCTATCGGGCGGTCCATGATCGAAGCGGGCTTCTATGTGAAGCCCTGGGAGGTCCCGATCAGGATGGAGTATCCGGCCGTGGGGTACTTTGAATCGGAATATTTCGACCCCGAACGCTGGCGGCCGACTTACCCCAATCCAGCCTTTCTCCGTGCGACGTTGCGGGATGGCTATTGGGGAGCCAAGATCGTCACCTCGTTCACCGATGAGGATATCGACACGATTGTCCACACCGGCGACTTTACCGATCCGCGAGCCGAACGGTATGTGGCGGACGTGTTGAAAGCCCGCCGCGATAAGATCGGCCGCTATTATTTCAACCTCGTTAACCCGCTCGACCGATTCTCGTTGGTGGACACCGCGTCAGGCGAACAAGCGTTGACGTTTGAAAATCTGGCTATGATGCGGGGCTATGCTCCGGCCAAGACCGCGGCCTACCGGTACAGCGTCCGGCGATACGTAGCCAATGGGTTCGATCCGGAAGTGTCTCCCCCCCAGGTCATCGACGAGCGGCAGATCGTGCTAAGCCGCTCGCTCATTCAGGCGTTGCGGTCCCAGGTAGAGCGGGCGGGAAAGCCGACGAAGGATCGGCCTGTGGCCGCGATCGAGATCCAGACGAGCTACGACGGCGGGGCGCATTGGAGCAAACGGGTGACGGTGTACCTCCAATTCGACCTTCCGGCCGAACGATTCCACCTTCTGGGTCTCGATCGGAAGACCTGACGGAAGAAGCCTGCAGCAGGAGACGGATCATGATGCGCATGCTCAGCAGAGTGGTCGACATTCGGACGGGCGAGTATGGCCGCACCGGCCTGATGTTCTTCTGCATGTTTCTGCTGATCGCGGCCTACGTCGTGATGAAGGCGGTCCGCGATTCGTTGTTCCTGTACAAGTTCGGCGTGGGGCAGCTCCCGCTTGTCTACATCCTCGTCGCGCTCTTCAGCGGGGCGGTGGCCTGGCTGTACGCGCGGGGCTTTCGCCGTTTTCCCATCAGCGCGCAGCTCCACACGACGTTCTTCGCCGGCGCAGCCGTCCTGCTCGCGTTCCGGCTGGCTCTCTCCAGCGGCGCGCCCTGGCTGTTTTATGCGCTGTACCTCTGGGTGAGCGGCTATGGCCTGCTGACGGTGGCCCAGTCGTGGTTGTTCGCCAATCACATCTTCACGACGCGCGAAGCCAAGCGTCTGTTCGGCGTCATTGGAGCCGGCGCAATTCTCGGCGGGACGCTGGGCGGACTACTGACCACGGCGTTGACCGCTCTCGTCGGTACGGAAGGACTCCTGCTGGTGGCGGCATGCGGCTATGCCGCCTGCAGCGGCGTCGTGGCCTTGTTGGATCGAATGGCTCGCGCCTCGGTGCCCGCACCCAACGCCGTTGCGTCGTCCACGGACGCGGCGGAACCACAAGAGGGAAAGCTTTCTCTCAGCGGGTTCGCAGGCTATGTGGGGCAGCTCGCGATGATCGCCGGGTTGATCGCCCTCGGCGAAGTCGTGGCGACGCTCGTCGATTACCAGTTCAAGGCGATCATCCGAGAAGCCTATCCCTCGAAAGACGCCCTCACGGCATTTCTCGGTACCTTCTATGCGGGACTGGGCGTGGTCTCGTTTCTGGTGCAGTTGCTCACGACCGGAATCGTCGTCCAAACGCTGGGGCTCAGCGCCGTGTTGCTCTCGCTCCCTGTCACGCTGTTGGCCGGATCGCTCGCCGTCGTCGTTTCCCCTGGATTCACCCCTGTGGCTTTCCTGAAATTGAGCGATGGCAGCTTCCGCTACTCCATCAATAAGGCCGGGCTCGAGCTGTTGTACGTGCCGATCCCTTGGGCAATCAAAACCAAGGCCAAGGCCTTCGTCGACAGCGTGACGGAACGCGCAGCCGGTGGAATAGGCGGCCTGATTTTGCTCGTCGCCACCGGGATGTTCTCGTTCACAGTGTCCCAGCTCAGCGTGGTGGCCATCGTCCTGCTGGTCCTCTGGATTCCCTTGGCAGCTCTGAGCCAGAAGCGGTATCTGCTGGCCATCCGCGCGGGCCTCCATGCGAAGCACCTGGACTCCTGGCCAGCCCCCGTGAATCTCTCCGAGGCTCGGACCGTATCCCTCCTGACCCACCACCTGCTCGATGCCGATGAGGCCGGCGCGCTGGCTATCCTCAAGATCTTAGAACAGGCGGATGCGACTCCCTATGTCCCCGCGCTCATGGAACTGGCCGGGCGTCCTGGATCGATGGCCAGAGCCGCGGCGATTCATCTGCTCGCAGAAAGCCGGGATGAGCGCGCGCTTCCCTTGATGGAAGCTGTGATCCAAGATTCCGATCTGGCGATTCGGGTGAACGCGATGCGCTTCGTCTGCGCTGCCAAGGGTTGTCCGGATCCGTTGATCGAAGGGTGGCTCGCTAGCGAAGACGCTCGGGTCGCCGCCGGGGCCGTCGTTTGCGCACTGAAGGACGAGGGAATGTCGATGAGGTCGAGAGGTGAACATGTGCTCATGACACTGGCTGCAGCGGAGGGACTGCGCGGGGCCGCCCAGCGCAGGGAAGCAGCCTTGGCCTTGGGCTGGATTGACCCCGCCTCGGCCCTGCATACCAGTCTCATCCCCCTCTTGCGCGACGCCGACCAGACGGTCGCGAAAGCCGCATTGCGTAGCGCGGCTCAGGTGAAGCCGATGGAGGCGCTGCCCACGATCATCTCGGCGTTCCTGCGCAATGAGATCGCCGGCGAGGCCGGCGACACCCTGACGCACTATGGTCCGCCCGTGCTTCCGGTGCTCGATCGCGCCTACGCCGATCCCACGCAACCTGTAGAACTGCGCCGGCGTCTCCCCAGAGTGGTTGGGGCGATTGGGGGAGTGGATGCCGTCGCGTGGCTGATGAGTCGGCTCGACGAGTCGGATCGCGTGGCGCGGTATCACATCGTCAAAGCACTGAATAAACTCCGGGCGAGGGACGCGTCGCTCTTCTTCGATCCGCTCCAAATCGAGCGGCGGCTCCTGATCGAAATCCGTGAGCACGATCATCTCCTGACAATGCGGCAGTACCCCTTGCCGGCCGATTCCGATCCCAGCAGCCGGCTGTTCAAACAGGCGGTAGCGGAACGGATGGAGGACAATCTCAAATTGATTTTTCGCTTGCTGGGGCTCCTGTTTTCGATCAAGGAGATCCACGCCGCCTACTATGGCGTGACCTCCGACGACGCGCGAGTGCGGGACCACGCCATCGAATTTCTCGACTCGGCGCTCCCCGCCAGATTGAAACAGCCGCTGATGCCGCTGATTGACCGACGGGCGTTGGAAACGGAGACGAAGGCCGCCGTGTTCCCATCGGGCCGGACCACCCTCATCGACATGCTCACCGAGGTCGTGAAGGGGCCCGATCCCTGGCTCGCATCCTGTGCGCTGTATGTCGTAGGCGAACAGAAGGTGGCCGTGTCGGAGGAGGTTGTGCGTGAAGCCCTGGATGCATCCGACAGCATGGTTCGCGAGGCCGCCGGCCTGACCTGGCGCCGGCTGACCGGGTCGGCCGTGCCAATGTGAGCGATGGAGGATCCCGTGTTGACGACGATCGAAAAAGTGCTGCTGTTACAAGATGTCGATATCTTCATCGAAACGGAGACAGAGCACCTTGCCAAGGTGGCGGCGATTGCACAGGAAGTCCGCTTTGCGTCCGGAACGGTCATTTTCCGGGAAGGCGAGCCTTCGGATGCCCTCTACGTCGTACTGGAGGGCACGGTGTCTCTGCGCAAAGACGGGTTGGAAAAGACAACCGTACGAGAAAAAGAAACCTTCGGCATGTGGGCCTTGCTGGACGAGAGTCCCAGGTTGGTGACAGCTGTGGCGGTGGCCGAGACCAGAGCCCTCAAGATCGAACGGGAATACTTGTACGACGTGCTGTCGAGCCATTTCGATATCGTGCGCGGGATTCTGAAGTATCTGGTCAGGATGATTCGACGATCGTTGGAGAAATGACGATGCGTAATTCCGTCAAAGCTTTCCGCCGCTCATGTCTTTTCGCCGTCGGTCTCTTCGCGGTGGGACCTCTGCTTGCAGGATGCGAAATCCGTCCCAAGCCGTTCGTGCATCTGGTGGAATATCGCTCGGGCTCCGCCTGCACATCAGGACCGGCCGATTGCCCTTGGGAGACGCTGCAGCGTGAAGCCGAATTCTCCGCATTGGTCAACTGTGTGCTGGCCGGGGCCAATGTGCTCGAGATCGTTGAAGAAGGCGGCTGGCCGGCCGGTGACAAGGCGCGTCGTGTCGTGGCGCCGCTACCACCCAGGTACGGCTATGAGCGCGTCGCGACGGGCAATGAAGAGGCCTTGTGTCCTGCCGAGCGCACCTCCTGTTCGGTAGCCAGCCGGTACGAGCGCGAGTTTACCTGGGCGACCTGCGGGACCCGACCCCTGACAGATGCAGAGCTCCGCGGCGGGGAAGATTTCGCCCAGGCGGACCGGATCACGGGCAGTGTTGTGCTCACGGGGACACTGGCGCAGGCGAACGATGACTATAGGCCCCCCGATGGGTTGGACGGACCCGATCATGTCTATCGTTTCACCCTGACCGAACGGACGCGGATCGAAACCGCCGTCGCGGCGAACCGTGCCACGTGGTCCGGCGTCGTCGGCTTGGTCCGATCAGCCTGGCAGCCGGCGCTCTCGCTCCTGTCCTCCGACGGTGCCCGCTTGCAGCAGGGCTATGTGCTGCGCGCTGGCGTCACCGCGTTGTTTCCTTCCGAGTTGGACCCGGGGACCTACTATCTCGTGGTGGACAGCTCGATGCCGGAATGGAAGCGGGGGGATGGGCTCTATCGCCTGTTTCTCGGATTCAACCAGACCCTGATGGGCCCAGTGGTTCCACAAAGAGTCAATCCGGCAATGCCAAGCCGGAAAGGAGAGGCGCCATGAGTTTTCTTCGTGCGATGCCCGACGCATCGTTGATCGATATCTTTCTCGCCTATCCTGAGTTTGCAAGGCCGCTGCACGAATTCGCCCAACAGCTGATGCGAGGTCCCTCGCCCTTCACAGAGCAAGAACGAGAACTGATCGCCGCATACGTCTCCGGCCTGAACCAGTGCGCGTTCTGTCGTGCGTCGCATATTGAAGTGGGTCGCCATTACGGAACTCCCGACGATCTGGTCGACCACCTGCTGAAGGGTATCAACAGCGCGCCGATCGTCGAGCGTTTCAAGCCCGTCCTGTCTTACGTTCGCATGTTGACCCTTGCACCAGGACGTGTCACCCAGTCCGACGTGAGCGCGCTATACGCCGCCGGTTGGGACGACACAGCCGTGTCCCACGCCGCCCTGGTCTGCGCCTTTTTCTGTTTTATGAACCGCTGGGTGGACGGCTTGGGGATTGAGGCCGATCCCGCGGTGGTCCGGAGGGCCGGCGAGATGCTTCACAAGAAGGGCTACACGGCCGTCATTGAGTTGCTTGATGGCGCACGCAGACGAAGCACGCCCGTCGCGAAAACAGACGAAACGAAATCCGCTTCCCCGTAAGCGCATATGCGTTGGAGTGACATAGGAAGACTGGCGCCGAAGCAGGAGCGGGCTCGCCAGGATCGTGAACACGCGGAGACACCGGTGGGATACTGATTTATTCCTCTAGATATTCCTCCACTCTTACT
>DIHJ01000087.1:27891-29333 GCA_002420105.1 Nitrospira sp. UBA5699 | reverse complement strand
GCGCTCTTGAATTTCGTTATCCGTGCGAACAGTATCGCGAGGAACGGGAGCGCCAGCCCGAGGAGCAGTTGCCAGATGAGCAGCGAGCCGAGCTGGCTGTAGTCGGCGGGGGTTTGCAGAACGCCGGTGGCCTGGTCGCGGACTTCGCGCGTCACGATGAAGATTTCGTTCAGATACTTCGTCCCGAGCTGGCTGAGGGACAGCGCCAGGTTCGTGAACGACGCCATCACGGCAAAGAACGTCGCCTTCAGATGCGCCGGGGCGCTGTTCGCAATCCAGGCCAGCATCGGAATCATGGAGATCTGCCCGAGCGGCGACTCCAGCGCCGTGTCGATCAGCGCGATGAACCGGGCATCGACGACTCCGCCGGTCATGCGCGCCGTCCATTCGTGCAGGCCGTAGTACATGCTGACGATCGGGATGGTCAGAACGGTGCCGACCACCGTGAGAAATCCCACGACGTAGGCGATGGACCGTTCGGCCATGAAGCGGCGGAAAATGAACATGCCGGCCAGGGTCAGCGTACTGCCGATCAGGGACAAGACCGAGAGAAACTGCTGATCGAACTTCAGCTGGTCGATCATCCACCAGGTCGTGCCGGGGCCGGTCCCCGGGATGGCCCTGAAGATGAAGACGACGACCGCGGTCCCGACCAGCGTGAACCGCTTGTCCGGATCCAGTTCCTGCACCAGCCTGGCCATCAGGAACAGGACGATCGCCATCGAGCCGGTGAAGACGATCTCCTCGCGGTAGGGAAAGCCGCCGAGTCCGACCGTCAGCGTGAACAGCGCGAAGGCCAGACTGCCGCCGAGAATCCACCAGTTGGGCTTCGTCGGCTCCAGGGAAGCATCGCGCACGTTCACCATCTGTTCGGCCCGCTCGCGCGAATACCCCTGCTGAACGAGCCGGGCTTTCTGCCGCCATTGCAGCCACCAGGCGAATCCCACGCCGAGCACGGACACGAACGGAATCACCAGCGCCATCAAATAAATCCGTTGGTACAGGCGGACGACCTCGGTCTGCGGCAGTCCTTCGACGCCGCTGAAGACATAGACGTTGATCAGCGCCACGATGATCCCGCCTCCGACGATCGCGACCCGGCCCAGCGTCTGCATCGTGGTGTGCATGAGCTTGCGCGTCGGCTCATCGAACGGCCGGCCCCGGTCATCCACACGGGGTACCGCCTCGACCGTCATCGCGTCCGCCACGGCATCCTGAACGACGTAGCCGACCGGAGCGAGCAGGACGCTCAGGACGTACCACACCTCCGCGGGCATGAGGGCGGTCATCGCTTCGCGGTTCCCGATCAGCGCGGCCATGATGCCGAGACTCACGGCCAGCAGCCCCGCGCCCAGGCCGACGAGCCAGCTCTTCCACCGCCACAGGAGATCCACGGTGTGCCCGATGGGCATCTTGAGCGCCCAGGGAATGCCGGCCCAGAA
>DIHJ01000087.1:27088-27785 GCA_002420105.1 Nitrospira sp. UBA5699 | reverse complement strand
TAGGCCACATAGACCATGAGCGGCGGCAGGTAGGACAGCCGCATCTCCCGGCCCAGGGACAGAATGTTGCGATCGATCCAGTCGTACAGGCTGTTCGGCATGACGCTCCGGCCGTCAGGCCGAAATGACGGCATCCGCTTCGATCTCGACCAGCATGTCCGGATCGATCAGCCGCTTCACCTCGACCATCGTCGTGGCAGGCCGGATGGCTCCGAAGATCTCGCCGTGCGCCCGGCCGACCTCCTGCCATTGATCGATGTCGGCCATGTAGATGCGGGTCCGGACGACGTCGCTCAACGACGCGCCGGCCTGTTGGAGCGCCGCCTCGATGGTCTTGAACGTCTGTATCGTCTGCGCGTAGGGATCGCCCTTGCCGACGAGGCCGGAGGGCGTCATCGCCGTCGAACCCGAGACGGAAACCGACTGCCCGACCCTGACCGCGCGCGAATAGCCGATCTTGGCTTCCCAGGGCCCGCCGGTCGATACATTCTGTCTTGCCATCGCGACTCCTTCCGTTCGTTAGGATAGGGGGATACGATTCTTATTCCGCGCCAGCCAGGTCTCGAACGTCTGCAGCGCAGGATTCAGGCTGCGCGCGACGGACGGATCGCGCGGCCCGCAAAACGCCTCGTTGAACTCGCACGTGAACTGAAACATGTTCCCGAGATCCTCGGCTCCCGGAAAACCGAATGCGCGA
>DIHJ01000087.1:17469-26965 GCA_002420105.1 Nitrospira sp. UBA5699 | reverse complement strand
CCGCAATGACGTTCTTATCCGCCATGTCGCCCCTCCTACATCACCATGCCGCCGCCGGCCTGGATATTCTGCCCCGTCAGCCACCCGGCCTCTTCGCTCACGAGGAACGCGACAATAGCCGCGATGTCCTCCGGCCTCCCAAGCCGTTTGAAGGGCGAGGTCTGAATCCCGAGTTGCCGATAGTGTTCCGTCAATACTCCCGTATCCGTAATCCCGGGCGAGACGGCATTCACCGTAATGCCCCGCGGCGCCAGCTCCAGGGCCAGCCCCTTCGTGAACTGCTCCAGCGCGGCCTTGCTGCCGAGATGCGCCGTGGCCCCGTGAAACGTCCTCTGCGTCCCCGCGGTCGAAATGTTCACGATCCGGCCTCCTTCGTTCATGACTTTCGCCGCCTCCTGCATGGCGAAGTAGGGACCCTTCGCATGCAGGGCCATCACCCGGTCGAACTCCGCTTCGGTCATTTCGGCGAGCAGCTTCGGCATGAACTTGCCGGCATTGTTCACGAGAACATCCAGCCGGCCGAACTGCCTGACCGTGTCGGCGACAAGGCGGCGGGCCTCGGCTGCCAGGCTCATGTCGGCTTGGAGGGCCACCGCTCGTCCGCCCTTCGCCTGGATCGCCATCACCACCTCCCGCGCCTTGTCGCCGCTCGCGGCGTAATGGACGACGACGGTCGCGCCCTCTCCGGCCAATCGCTCGGCAATGGCCCGCCCGATCCCGCTCGAGGATCCCGTGACGATCGCCACTTTGCCGTTCAGAGGGCGCATGAATCCCCTTCTTATCTCACCCGCGCGATGATCGACACGGTGGAATAGTAGACGGACCACCGTCGGGCGTCGCCGGCATGGGCCACGTACCGATCGAGGTCTTCATCCGTCGCGACGCCGGTTCCGGTGTACTCCTGGCGCAGCACCAGCGCGGACTTGGCCATCACCCTGGCAATCGGCGCGTCGCCCGGGCAAAGGTGCATCGCGGCCCGCGCGCCCAGAATCTCGAACCCCGCGTCCTCCGCCTTGCGCGGCAGCGCCAGCCCGTAGGCCGGATCGAGGCCCGCGTCCGTAAACATCCGGCAGATCGCCTCGTTCACCCGTCGATCGGCCTCGTCGCCGCAGGGGTTGAGCCGCAGGGCCGAGGTGAAATCCGGCTCCTCGAGCACCGCGTAGCCGCCGGGCTTCACGACGTTGCGGATCTTCGTCAGTAGCTCCTCGTCCTGCCTGTTATGGATCAACACATAGCGCGCGTGCAGGAGATCGACCGTGCCGTCGAGGGTCAGCGTCCGGAAGTCCCCCTCCACGACCCGGTACGGCGACGACGAGAAGCGCCGGAGATACGACGCCTTCCTGTCCACCGCCACGACCAGGCCCTCCGGGCCGACTCGAGTCCCGAGCCACTCGGCGATGGAGCCGGCGCCCGCTCCCAGTTCGAGGCAGCGCCATCCGCCGGACACCCCCGTGTCCTCCAGCAGGCCGATCGTGTCGGCATCGACGGCCGCTTCGATCAACCGCAGGCGCCCGAGCTCCCGGTCTTCCGCATTCCGGTGAAAGAGGTAGTCGCTCATGTCCGCACGGCAGACCGCCTCCGCTCGACCAGTTCCATGAGCTTCATGCGAAGCAGATCCGGGCTTGAATGCACCCGGTCGCCGTGCCCCGCCAGCACCCATTCGAACCGGTGGTCGAGCAGCTTCTCGATGGAACGCAGGAGCTCGCCGTGGTTCCAGACCAGCTCTCTCGGCGACTCCAGCCGCCGGCGGTCCGGCTCCCACCAGAGATGATCGCCGGTGAAAAGAAACTTGTCCCGATGGAGCAACGCGCTGCTGCCCGGGGTGTGTCCCGGAACGGGAATCATGTGGAACTCCGGGATCAGCGGGACCGTCTCGGTGCCGTCCACCACCCATTCGGCGTCCGGCACGGCCTGCGCGTCGGCCCGATGTATGATGCGCTTGGCCCCGAACCGTTCGGCATACTTCGCCGCGTCCGCCACGTCGTCTTCGTGCGTGAGAAAGATGTACCGGATGCCGCCCTCGCGCTCGAAGGCCTCGACCAAATGCTTGACATACCGGGGCGAATCGATGAGCCAGTTGCCCTCCGGATGGAGAAGGAAGTAGCTGTTGGCGCCGAAGGATTGCTCCGAGTTGAAGCCGCAATAATACAGGCCCTCGTCGAGGCGCAGGGGGAAACTCGCCATCGCCGTCCGCAGCCGCGCCGGCTCGCCGCGCTCCGTCCCGATCGAACCGACCGGACAGGCGAGCAGCGCCTGATAGGCCTGAAGGAGCTGCCGGTCGCCCTGCGGCTGGCTGGTCACGGCCGACAACCCGCCGACCTCTTTAAAACTGTCCGGCGCGAGTTGCCGGCAGGTGTCGCAATTGATGCAGGTGGCATCGACATAGAAGTTCCCGGCCGCGTTTGCGACGAGTCGTTTCTTGTTATCGGCCATCGGACCAGCCTTCACCCTTAGATGGTTACGCCGGGAGCCGCCTTCCCGTTTTTGGCGCGATCGACCGCACGCCACAGATACCAGGAGGCGGCGGTCCGATAGGGCTTCCAGCGTTCGCCATAGCGCCGCACCTCCTTCGGGGTCGGCATGCGGCGCCGCCGGTAGGCGATCCGGAAGCCGTTGCGGACGCCGAAATCATCGACCGGCAGGACGTCCGGACGGCCCAGTTGGAAAATCAGCAACATCTCGACCGTCCATCGGCCGACGCCCCGCACGGCGATCAGCCGCTCGACGATCGCGTCGTCGTCGAGCCGTCTGATCGTTCGGCCGGTCGGCACGGTTCCGTCGAGCGCCTTGGCAGCCAGATCGCGCAACGCCGCCACTTTCGCCCGCGAGAATCCCGCGCGCCTCATGGCGCGGACATCCGCCCCAAGCACCTCGGCGGGACCGGGAAACCGCCGGCCGGGAAACAACGCGACGAAGCGGCGCAGGATGCTTTCCGCGGCCTTGTCGTGGAGCTGCTGGTAGGCGATCGCGCGGGCCAGTGATTCGAACGGAGACCGCCCGGCGCGCGGCGTCAGCGTGCAGGGACCGATCTCGCGGATGAGCCGCCGCATGACCGGATCCACCCGCGCGAGATGTCGTGCCGCCGGCGCCTGGGTCGACATGGTTCTAGGCGAGGTACGGCGCGGGCTTGCCCCAGTCTCCGGCAAAGACGAACGTCGAGACCGGGTTGCGCCGGCGAGGCGCCAGCTCCCGTTGATTCAGGTACTCCGGCAGCCGGTCCGGATCGCCCGGATAGCCGACGGCAATCATCGCCACCGGCTCGCACCCCTGCGGAATCCGCAAGTCCGCCCGGGCCTTCTCGACGTCGAACCCGGCCATCTGATGGGCCGCCAATCCCAGCGCCGACGCCTGCAGCACCAGATTCTCCGCCGCCAGCCCCGTATCGTGAAAGGCATGCCGGTTCGGCTTTCCGCTCTCTTCGAAGTTCAGGCTCGCCACGGAGAGGATCAGCACCGGCGCGCGCTGGGCCCACTTGCGATTGCCCTCCAGCAGGCAGGCGAGCAGGCGTTCGAAATCCTCCGGCTG
The DNA here is from genome assembly GCA_002420105.1 of Nitrospira sp. UBA5699. Taxonomy (GTDB): domain Bacteria; phylum Nitrospirota; class Nitrospiria; order Nitrospirales; family Nitrospiraceae; genus Nitrospira_C. The sequence continues at coordinate 23,440 of DIHJ01000087.1, read as the reverse complement.
TTCCCTGGTCGCGACGAGAAACCGCCAGGGCTGTTCGTTGTTCGAGGAGGGCGCCCACCGGGCCGCCTCGAACAGACTCGTCAGCTTCTCCCGTTCGACCGGGCGTCCATCGAACGCCCGGGGACTCCAGCGTCGCGCCAGCAGGTCGTGGATCGGCACATCCGTCGGGGCCGGCTTCTCCATCGGCTCTACCCTTTGACGTTCTCCCGTTTCTCCATGTCGGGCGACCAGCCGCCGCCGAGCGCCTTGTACAATTGCACGATCGACACCAGATGCAACCGGTGCGTTCCGGTCAGCGCCAGTTCCGCCTCAAAGAGATTTCGCTGGGCGATGAGGACGTCGAGATAATTGGCGAGGCCGCCCTTGTAGCGGATCGTGGCCAGCCGCAACGCCGAACGCAGCGCTTCGACCTGTTGAACCTGCGCCTCACGCTGCTCACGAACGGTCCGGACCGCCACCAGCGCGTCCTCGACTTCCCGAAAGGCGACCAGAATCGACTGCTCGTACTGCGCCACCGCCTGGCGGGCCTGGGCTTCGTTCGCCTCCTGCTGAAACCCCAGAATCTGCGCGTTGAGGAGAGGAGCGGTCACGCTCGGCCCCGCGACCCCGAAAGCGGTTTCGTCCGCCACCAGCCGCGACAAATGCGGGCTCGCCACGCCCAGCAGGCCCGTGATGCTGAGCTTGGGAAACCGGTCGGCCTTGGCCATGCCGATGCGCGCCGTGGCCGCCGCCAGCGTCTGTTCGGCCTGGACGATGTCAGGCCGCCGCTGGAGGAGCTCGGAGGGAAGGCCGGGCGGCACGGCCGGCGGCAGGACCTGCTCGGTCAGCGACCGTCCCCGCGGGATCTGATGCGGGACCCGGCCCAGGAGCACGCTCAATTGATTTTCCTTCTGGACCATCTGCCGCTCGAACTCCGCGGCCCGGGCCGCCGCGTTCGCCCGTTCCGCTTCGAATTGATCGGCATCCAGTTTCGAAATGACGCCCTGGCGCAGGCGGGCCTGGGCGATGCGCACCGACTCTTCCCACGATTTCAACGTCCGCCGCGCGATGTCGAGCTGCATGTCGAACTGCAGCAGATCGAAGTAGGCTTCGGCCACACCGCCGACCAGCTGCAGGATCACCGCGCGGCGGCCTTCTTCGCGCGCGAGCAGTTCGCCGCGCGCCGCTTCGTTCGACCGCCGGATACGGCCCCAGATATCGAGTTCCCAGGACAGATTGCCCTGCAGATAATAGTTGAACGGATTGGGAAAGCCGGGGAACAGGAAAATCGACTTCCGGCCGAAGGAGGGCGCGTTCGCCGTTGCCGACATCTGGGGCGCATAATCGGTGCGCGAGATGAAGAGCCTGGCCTGGAACTCCTCCACGGACGCCACGGCACGCTGCAGGTCCTTGTTCTCCTCAAGGGCGATGCGGATGAGCTTCTGCAGTTCCTCGTCCTTCAACAGTTCCCACCAGGGCAGATTGGCGATCGAGGTCGCCGCTCCGCCTTCGTCCGCCATGCGGAACGCCTCCGGAGTGGTCATCTTCGGACGTTCGTAGTCCGGTCCCATCGCGCAGGACATCAGCAGCACCGTCGACATGAGCGCGGCAACCTTACGCACGGTGATCCTCCCAATCCGGCTCCGATCCCTCCGCCGTCGCGCGGGGCGGGCGCGGCGCACGGCCGCTCACACGGGCGCTGACGGTCCGGACCAGCGTGAAGAACAGGGGCACGAAAAGAATCGCGAGAAACGTCGCGGCGAGCATGCCGCCGAACACGCCGGTGCCGATGGAATTCCGGCTGGCCGCTCCCGCGCCGGTGGCGAACACCAGCGGCACGACGCCCAGGATGAACGCCATCGAGGTCATCACGATCGGGCGGAAGCGGAGCCGGGCCGCTTCGACCGCCGCATCGAACGGCGACTGGCCGGCTTCGTACCGCTTGTTGGCGAACTCGACGATCAGGATCGCGTTCTTCGCGGAGAGTCCGATCAGCGTGACCAGGCCGATCTGGAAATAAATGTCGTTCGACATCCCGCGGACCCACACGGCGGAGAGGGCCCCGAAAATGCCGAAGGGCACGGCCAGAATCACGGCGAACGGCACCGACCAGCTTTCGTATTGCGCCGCCAGCACCAGAAAGACCATCAGCAGGCCGAAGGCGAAGGCATAGAGCGACTGCTGGCCGACGATGCGTTCCTGGTAGGAAATGCCGCTCCAGTCGATCCCGTAGCCTTTCGGCGCCAGCACGTCGCGCCCCACCTGCTCCAGCGCGTCGAGCACCTGTCCCGAGCTGTATCCGGGCGCCGCGGCGCCCAGCACGAGGGCCGTGTTGTAGCCGTTGAAATGCGTGACCGGATCGGGCCCGCTGGTGAACTCCGTCGTCACCACCGTCTCGAGGGGAATCATGGTCTGCCCCCGCTCGTTGATCGCCCGGACGTAGATCTTCGAGATATCCTCCGGGGTCGCGCGATACTGCGCGTCGGCCTCCGTCTGCACCCGGTAGACGCGCCCGAATTTCAAAAAGTCGTTCACGTAGAGATTGCCGAAGTAGGCCTGCAACGTGTCGAACACCTCCGAAATCGGCACGCCCAGGGATTTCGCCCGTTCCCGGTTTACGTGGGCAAACAGTCTGGGCGCGCTCACGCGAAAACTGGTGCCGATGGCTCCGATGGCCGGATGCTGCCTGGCCTTGGCGATGAATTCCTGGGTGACGCCGGCGAACTTGTTGAAGTCTCCTCCGCTCGGATCCTGCACTTGAAGCGAAAACCCGCCGGTGGCCCCGAGCCCTCTGATCGACGGGGCGTTGAAGGCCAGAATCAGCGCCTCGGGAATCTTGGCGAATTCTCCGAAGGCGGCGCCGATCAGGGCTTTCACGTGGTTCTGCGGCCCCTGTCGCTCGTCCCAGTGCCGCAAGGGCAGAAACATCGTGGCGGCATTGGGCCCTCTGGTGCCGAACACGAAGTTCTGGCCGGCCAACGCGTCGGTCGAATGAATCGCCGGAACCGACAGGAAGTAGTTCTCGATTTTGGTCAACACGACGTCGGTCCGCTGCTTGGACGCGCCGTCCGGAAGCTGGACGATCGTGATGAAGTAGCCCTGATCCTCCTCCGGCAAGAAGCTGGACGGAATCGTCTTGAAGAGACCGAGCGCGAGCAGCCCGACGACGGCAAAGATCGCCAATGAGAGGACCGACCGGTTGAGGAACAGGCCCACGGCCGCCGTATAACGGGACTGCGTCCAGCCGAAGAAGCGATTGAAGAGGGCGAAGAAGCCCCGCTGTTGACCGTGGGCCGGCTTCAGCACGAGGGAGCAGAGGGCCGGGCTGAGCGTGAGGGCGGTCACGCCGGAGATGATCACGGAGATGGCGATGGTGATGGCGAACTGCTTGTACAGCTCGCCGGTGATGCCGCCGAGGAACCCCACCGGCACGAACACGGCGCAGAGCACGAGCACGATCGCGATGACCGGTCCGGTGACTTCCTCCATGGCCTTTTTCGCGGCCGCCTTCGGCGAGAGGCCCTCCGAGATGTGGCGCTCCACGTTCTCCACGACCACGATCGCATCGTCCACCACCATCCCGATCGCGAGCACCATGCCGAAGAGCGTCAAGGTGTTGATGGAGAATCCAAGCGCCTGCATGCCGGCGAACGTGCCGATGAGGGAGACCGGGACGGCGACTCCCGGAATGAGCGTTGCGCGCCAGCTTTGCAGGAACAGATACACGACGAGGATGACCAGGACCATCGCCTCCGCCAGGGTCTTGATCACTTCCTTGATGGAGACTTCGATGAACCGGGTCGTATCGTAGGGTACGTCGTAGGACACGCCGGGCGGAAAGCTCTTGGCCACCTCCTCCATTTCCTTCCGGACGCGCTTCACCGTATCGAGCGCATTGGCTCCGGGCGAGAGGAAGGTCAAGAGAAACACGTTGGGCTTGCCGTTCCAGCGCCCTTCGAGCGAATAGGATTGGGCCCCGAGCTCGACCCTGGCCACATCCTTCAGGCGCACCATCGAGCCGTCCGGCAGGGCGCGCACGATCATCTCCTCGAAATCCTTCACCTGCGTGAGGCGGCCCTGCGTCATGACGGGAATCGTCAGCTCGGTGCCTTTCGGGGCCGGCTCGCGGCCGATCGTTCCGGCCGGAAAATCACGATTCTGCTCCCGGACGACGTTCGCGATGTCCGTCGGGGTCAGACTGAGTTGCGCCATCCGCACCGGATCCAGGATCAGGCGCATGGAATAATTCTGCCCGCCGAACACCACCGCGTCGCCCACGCCCTTCAAGCGCTTGAGATTGTCGATCACGCGGAGGATGGCGTAATTGGACAGAAAGATGGTGTCCTGCGTGGGATCGCTGGAGTTGAGGGCCACGACGGCCAGGAGATCCGGCGAGACTTTTTTCACCGAGATGCCCTGGCGGACGACTTCGGGAGGCAACTGCGGCTCGGCGAGCTTCTGCCGGTTCTGGGTCTGCACCTGGGCGATATCCACGTTCGTCCCGATCTCGAACGTGAGCTTGATCGTCATATGCCCGTCGTTGGTGCTGGTCGAATCGTAATAGAGGAGGTTGTCGATGCCGGGCAGCTGCACTTCGATCGGGCGCGCCACCGAGTCCGCCACCACCTCCGCGCTCGCGCCGGGATAGTCGGCTTCGATCTGCACGACCGGCGGGGTGATCTCCGGAAACTGGGCGATGGGCAGGCCCTGCAAGGCGACGAGCCCGACCACGACGATGACGATGGAGAGAACCGAGGCGAAGATCGGCCGGTCGATGAAGAAATGCGAAATCATTTCGCCGGCTCCGCCTTCGCGGCCGGCTGACCGGCGGCGGCCTGGTCGCCTCCCTTGTAGGGAACCGGCCGCACCGGGGAACCCGGCGCGATCAGGTGGAGCCCTTCCACGATCACCTGCTCGCCTTCGCGCAGCCCCTCTTCGATGGACCATTGACTCCCGCGCCAGGAGGTCGCGAGGACGTCGCGAATCTCCACCTTATTGTCCGCGCCGACCACGAAGACGATGGGACCCTTGGGCCCCTGCTGCACCGCGCCCTGCGGAACCAGAATGACCCCCGTTCTGACGGAACCCACCATGCGGACTTTCACGAACTGCCCCGGAAACAGGACGTTGTCGGGATTCGGGAACGTCACGCGAAAATCCCTGGTGCCCGTGGCGGTGCGCGCGCCCACTTCGAGCAAATCCAGCTTGCCTTCGTGCGGATACGTGCTGCCGTCCGCAAAGGTGATGACCCCGCGTAACTCGTAGAGACTGGCCCCCTGGATCCGCTTGGCCGCCCGCTCCCTGAGCCGCTTCAGCACGAACGTTTCGGGCGCGCTGGCGTTCACGTACATCGGATCGAGTTGATGGACCGTGGTCAGCAGGTCCGTCTGCGCGGAAATCAGCCGCCCTTCATAGAGCCGGCTCCGCTCGATCCGGCCGCTGATGGGGGCGGTGATGAGCGTGTTGTCCAGGTCGAATTTGGCCTTCACCAAGTCGCCCTTGGCCCCTTCCAGCGCCGCCTTGGCCGCCAGTTCCTCCGCCACGGCGTCATCCACGTCTTTCTGGCTGACCGCCTGCTCCGCCAGCAGCGGTTTCACGCGCGCGAGATTCTGCCTGGCCTGCACCAGCCGGGCCTCCGCCTGCGCCACCTTCGCGGTGGCGCTGCTCACGGCCGCTTTGAACGGGATCGGATCGATCTGATACAGCCGGTCGCCCTGCTTGACGTCGCGCCCTTCCGCAAAGAACCGCTGCTTGAGAATGCCGGTCACCTGGGATCGGATTTCCACCGGGCGGGACGCCTCGGTCTGCCCGATGAATTCCGGTTCGTCCGGCATCGTTTGAGGTGTCACGGTGACGACCGGGACTTCCGGGACCGGGCGGGCCGGCGTGGATGCCGCTTCCTGCTTGCAGCCGGACAGGACCGCCAGGGCGGTCATCAGGACCAGACCGGCCCCGGATGGCACCCCCGCGCGGAACAACGTCTTGCTCGCGA
>DIHJ01000087.1:0-17347 GCA_002420105.1 Nitrospira sp. UBA5699 | reverse complement strand
ATGACCGGCTTAGCAAGTCGCGGCCGTCATGGTTTTCGCTCCGAACGGGAAGCGGATCGGCCGGACGACGTGATCTCTTCGACGATGGACTTCGTGCAGCAGCCGGCCGCGAGCAATTCGGCCCCTTCCCGCCACATCCGGGTCAGAAGCGCCTTCCCCTCCCGATCGATGAACGTGACCCCCGTCAGGTCCACGAGGCGGCGAGCCCCGCCGGGCGCGTGCAGTCCCAGCCAGGTCCGATCGAGTTCCGCCAGCCACGGCCCTGTCAGGCGGCCTTCCAAGCCGATCCTCGCGGCATCGTCCGTCGTCTGAATCGTGATCTTCAGCATACGGTCCTCATGGCATGGACAATCCGACGGTCGCCGACGGAAGCGCCGTGTAGCGGCCGCCTTCAACCGGTCCCGCATGTTTCCGCCAGGCCTCGATTCCGCCGGCCAGCGGCCACACGCGCGTGAATCCCTTCTTGTGCAGGAGGAGCGTCCCCTGGGCGCTCGACGCGTCCGCCGGGCACCCGCAGTACAGGACCAGTTCGCGATGGCGGGGCAACTCATGGTGACGACGGGCCAGATCGTCCAAGGACATCACGAGGGCGTTCGGAATCCCCGGCTCCGCCTCTGCGCTCGCACGCGGCCGCAGGTCGATCAGCAGGGGAGGCTCCTCCGTCCGGAGTTTTTCCGTCAATTGTCCGACCGTGATCCGGGGCACGTCGCGGAGCTGCCGGCGACGGGACACGGCCTTGTGCGCGATGTAGAGCACCAGCGCGCCGACGGCCGCGCCGGTGGCCAGCGGCGCCACCTGTTCCGCATAGACAACGGCCCGTTCGATCTGATCGCTGAACGCATAGCCGATCCCCAGGCCGGACCAGGCCCAGATCAGCGCACCGAGTCCGTCATAGAGCAGGAAGAGCGGAGCGCCGAATCCCACGATCCCCGCAAGGGGCGGCGCAATCGTGCTCAACCCGGGAATGAACTTCGCCGCCACGAGCGAATGCGGGCCGTGTTTGATGAAAAAATCCTCCGTTCTGCGCACGCAGGAGTCCGGTTCCAGCGAGATGCGGCAGAGCAGATCGAGCACCCGGCGACCCTGACGCCGCCCCAGCTCGTACCAGATCCAATCCGCCGCGAGCGCAGCGAACACCGTGACGCCCGCCGCAGCCCAGAGATTCATATGGCCGGTTCCTGCCAGAACTCCCGCGACGACGAGGACCGGAAGAGCCGGCAAGGGCAGGCCGATCTGTTCGACGAACACGACGAGGAACAACAGCAGCGTGCCGTACTGCATTAAGAAGTGAATGGTCTCGTTCATGGCGTTCCTGCTTAGCGATCCCTTTCCTTACTCTCGCTCCCACTCTTGCCTGAGTTGTTCCATCTGACCCGTGACGAGTGAGCCGATGGATCCGCAAGGGCCGTTCCAGAAACACTCCTCGACTCGATGGCGTAACCCGTTGGAAGTTCAGCCGTTTGTATTTCTCTGCTCGAAAGCACGAGGACTGCCGAAATCCGCAGCGCCGATATGTCGGCGTCTGCCGAAGTCTCGGCAGTTCTCACTTTCATCGGCGGACGCGGGAGGTTCACAGTCCCCGTGCCGCTTGAATTCGTAAACTGTTGGACAGGACGCTGACGGAACTGAACGCCATGGCGGCGCTGGCCAGGATCGGGCTGAGCAACAGCCCGAAGACCGGATACAGAACACCGGCCGCGACCGGAATCCCGACGACGTTGTAGATGAAGGCCCAGAACAGGTTCTGCTTCATCACCCGCATCGTCCGGCGGGCGAGCAGAATCGTGGAGACGACCGCCCGCAGATCCGACCGCATCAAGGTGACGTCGCTTGCCTCCTTGGCGATGTCCGCCCCGGTCCCGACGGCGATGCCGACGTCGGCTTGAGCCAGCGCCGGCGCATCGTTGATGCCGTCCCCGACCATCGCCACCACTTCCCCTGCCTCCTGAAGCCGTTTGATCTCCGTCACCTTGCCCTCCGGCAGAACGCCGGCCACCACCCTGTTGATCCCGTTCATCCACGCCACCGCCTCAGCCGTCCTATGATGATCGCCCGTCAGCATGACGACCGCCAGGCCCAGCCGTTTCAGGTTCATGATCGCCTCCGGCGAACCGGCCTTCACCGGATCGGCGACCGCCATCAAGGCGGCGAACCGGCCGTCGATCGCGACATAGACCGGCGTCTTGCCCTGCCCCGCCCACCGGTCGGCCTCCGCCGCCGCCGCACTTGTGTCGACGGCAAAGTCTGCCATCAGACCGGCATTGCCCACTGCCACCGCATGGCCCTCGACGACGCCGGTCGCGCCGCGCCCGCTCAACGCCTCGAACGACTCGACCCTCGCCCGGTCGATCTGCTGGGCCCGGGCGTAGCGCACGATCGCATCTGCGAGTGGGTGCTCGGAGGACGCCTCCACGGCGGCGACAAGCCGCAGAAGGGACGGTTCGGACCAGCCGGACCGTTCGTCCACCGCCAGATCCGTGACGGAGGGAACTCCCTCCGTCACCGTACCGGTCTTGTCGAGGACGACGGTGGTCACTGCGCTCGCCCGTTGCAGCGCTTCCCCGCCTTTCATCAGGACGCCGAGCTGAGCGCCTCTCCCCGTCGCCACCATCACCGCCGTCGGCACGGCGAGACCCATGGCGCAGGGGCAGGCGATGATCAACACCGCGACTGCCGCAGCGACGGCCCGGACCGCCGGAGCCGTGTCCGCCGCGACGAACCAGACCACGAACGTTGCAACCGCAAGCGACAGGACGATCGGCACGAAGATCCCGCTCACGCGATCGGCCAGTTTCTGGATCGGAGCACGCGAGCCCTGCGCGTCGCGCATCAGGGACATGATGTGCGCAAGCACGCTCTCCGTTCCCACTGTGGTCGCCCGGTACCGTATCGCCCCGGTCTTGTTGATCGTGCCTCCGATTATGCGATCACCCGCCTCTTTCGCAACTGGCAGCGGCTCGCCGGTCAGCATCGACTCATCCACGGTGCTGCGGCCGGAGATCACTTCGCCGTCCACCGGAATGCGCTCGCCGGGGCGGACCAACACCAGGTCTCCGGGACGAACCTCTTCAACCGGCACATCCGTGTCGGCATTGTCTCCGACGACCCGTGCGGTCTTGGGCTGCAGGGATGCGAGGCCCCGCAAGGCGAGGGACGTCTGCCGCTTGGCCCTGGCTTCCAGCGTGTTGCCTGTCAGAATCAGCGCGATGATCATGATGACGGCTTCGTAATAGAGGTCGGGGGCGACGCCCCGGGAGAGGAAGAACCCGGGCGCCACGGTCACGATAAGGGAATAGAGGAACGCCGCCCCGGTCCCCACCGCGACCAGCGTATTCATGTCCGCCGCATGGTGCCGGAACGCGGCCCAGGCCCGCACATAAAAATGCCGCCCCGCCCACCCCATCACCGCGAGGGTGGCCAGAAGCAAGCTGTACGACAGCACTGGCGTCGGGATCGAAAAGAGCCGGGGAACCACCGTTACCAGAGTCGGCGCCAACGCGTCCATGGCCCATTGCATGAAGGGATCCCGAGCGGGTCCGTGTCCGCTTCCTCCCCCCGCCATCAGCGGCATCGAGAGCACCATCGCCAGGAGCCCGATGACTCCGCTCGCGACCGCCTTCAATCGCAGGTTCAGAAACTCTTCGTCCTGTGCTCGCTCTCTGGCCGCCTGTTCTTCCGCAGCCGTCTGTCCCGGCGCCATGACGTCCGCTTCGTACCCCATGCGGCGTACGAGGACGGCAAGCGACTCCGGCGACGTGGTCGCCGGGTCATAATGCACGGTCGCGTTCTTCATCAGAAGGTTCACCGAGGCATCGAGCACGCCGGCCTCCCGCTCGAGCGCCCGTTGGACCCTGGCCTGGCAGGCCGCGCAGGTCATCCCCCCGACAGAGAAACTCGCACGCGCCTGGCCAGTCCGATCCTTGTCCTCGACTTTGTCGGCCGGTGATCCGCGCCGCATCATCGGCTCAATCGTCGGCGTAGCGGTCATGTGGGCCTCCTTTGTGCTCCCGAACGACCGGTTTCTCCTCGAGCATCCCTCTGCGGCATGCGGACCCGAACGGTCCCGGTCGCGAGGAAGAAGTACCAGTTGATCCAGCCAATGGCGGCGAGACCGCCGATGATGACCGCCCAATCCATCCCCGTCATGCGGGCCTCCCGGCGGCTTGCACCTCATAGCCCGCCTGCTTCACGGCTTCCACGATCTCCGAGGGACCCACGGTCTCGGGATCGTAGCCGAGATCGGCCTCACCGACTTTCACCCGATGGACCTGCACGCCCTCCAGACGCGCCAACGCGTTTCGCACCTGTCCCACGCAGTGCCCGCAGCTCATTCCTTCGATCTGCAACGTGAGGTGGTTCATCGGACCCTCCTTCTGTTGATGATGGAGCCTCTCGTTTGCCAAAAGGCCTTTCATCTCTACAGACGGGGGAGCCCGATGATTATTACAGTGGAGACACCAGGCGAAGGGGAGACCGCCTGTGGAAGAGACTCAACTCGAGCGGGAAATGCCCAGCTTCTGCATCCTGGATTGGAGGGTGGTGCGTTTCATGCCGAGCCGGGCGGCGGCGCCGGACGAGCCTCCGATGACCCAGCCGGTGTCACGGAGGGCCTTCAGAATATGTTCGCGCTCCGCCTGTTCGAGCGTGGTGGCCGCAGCGGGCGTCGTATGGTTCGGGGTCCGCTTCAATTCGGCGATCGGAACGAACAGGTCCGTCCCCTGCGTCAGAATGACCGCGCGCTCGATGAAGTTTTCGAGTTCCCGTACGTTGCCGGGCCACGAATACTGCTGCAAGGCCTTCATGGCCTCGGACGGAATGGTTTCGATGTACTTTTTCATTCGCTGGGCGAACTTCTGGGTGAAGTGCCGGACGAGGGCGGGAATGTCTTCCGCGCGCGCACGCAACGGGGGGACGGTGACCGGAAACACATTGAGCCGGTAGTACAAATCGCTGCGGAACGCCTTGTCCTCCACGAGTTGCGCCAGGTCGCGGTTCGTCGCGGCGATCACGCGCACGTTGACGCGGATCGTTCTCGTGCTCCCCAGCCGTTCGAACTCCTGTTCCTGCAGCACCCGGAGCAGCTTCACTTGAAGCTCCAGGGGAATCTCGCCCACTTCGTCCAGAAAGAGGGTGCCGCGGTCCGCCAGTTCGAACCGGCCGAGCTTCGTCGCGATCGCGCCGGTGAAGGCGCCCTTTTCATGACCGAAGAGTTCGCTTTCGAGCAGGCCCGTCGGGATTGCGGCGCAATTGAGCTTGACGAACGTCCGCTCGCGCCGCCCGCTCAGGTTATGGAGCGCCCGCGCGACCAGTTCCTTTCCGCTGCCCGTCTCGCCGAGAATCAGGACCGTGGAGTCGGTCGCCGCCACGGTCTGAACTTCCTTCAACACCCGTTTCAGCGCCTGGCTGTCGCCGACGATTTCCTCGAAGTTGTACCCGGTCTGGATTTCCTCCTCCAGATACAATTTTTCCTTCGCCAGCTTGTCCTTGAGAGTGGCAATCTCTTGATAAGCCAGTGAGTTGGCGACGGCGAGCGCGATTTGCTTGCCCACTTCGCTCAACATGTCGGCATCGGCCCGCGTGAACGCTTCCTCCTTGAGACTGCCGACGTTCAACGCCCCGAGCGTCCGGTCCCGCAACAACAGAGGCACGCAGCAGGCCGACCTGACCCCTTCGGCCACGAGACGCCTGGACACCGTGCTCTCCGACTGATCGAGGTCCTGCCGGCTCAGCACCACCGGTTCCCGCTGCGTGATCGCCGCGGTCGCCGGACAGCCGCAGAGGGTGCAGGTGGTCCCTTCTTCGATGAACCCGTTCGCCCCGGGAAAGTCCAGCGCGTAGAGTTTCAGCTGGTTCTGTTCGGGCTCCAGGAGCGTCAAACTGATGACGTCCGCTTTGAGCACGCGCCGGATGCTGGTCGTGATCGACTTGAAGAGGTCCCGCAATTCCAGATGGGTGGCGACGGCGTTGTTCGTCTCCAGCAGGAGCTGCAGCCGGTCCCGTTCCCGCCCCAACTCGCGCTGGGCTTTCTGGGCCTGTTCATAATGCAGCGCGCTCTCGACCGCAACCGCGATCTGCCTGGCGACCTGCTTGAGGAAATCCGCGTCGGCCTCGCTGAAGGCGGAAGGTTTCAGGCTGCCGAAGCCGATCGCCCCGAGACGCCGCCTGGCGGTCGTTAAAGGAAGAAAACACACGGACTCGACGCCGATCCCCCGCAGCGTCGTCATGCCCAACGCGAATCGGGTTTCGTCGGCCAGCGACGGGATGATCAACGGTTGTTGATGCGTCCAGACCCAGCCGGTGGCAGATTCCTCCATCGGCAATTCAAGCCCGTCGAGCTTGGTCGTATGGTGCTGCGCCGCCGCCGTTTCCAGGACGTAGACCCTCATCACATTCTTGGCCGCGTCATGAAGGACCAGCCCGATGAAGTCGAACGGAGCGACTGCCGGAAGGCGTTGGGCGAGTTCCCGAAACAATGTGGGGAGATCGTGATGGGCCGCGATGGCTTCGGCCACCTTCAGCAGGGCACGGTATTGCGCGCTGTCCGACTGAATGGTTTGTGCGGGCATGCTCCCGTCCATGGCGGCTTAGTATGCCTCCGACCCCATCCGTACACAACGGCGGTCTTGAGACCCGGCCGGGACATCCGGCGGGGAGGAAGGATCTGATTTCCGGGGGAGGGCCGCTGCTCGCGGGACTCCTAGCCGGTCGGCTCGCTGTCGAGCTGATGCGCCTTGCGGCCGCCGCGCGCCAGGGGACGCTCCGGCAACTGACCTTCCACCATCAACCTCGCCATGGCTGCGGCCCTGGCGACCAGCTCCTGCGCCCCCTCCCGGAGTTCCCGGCTGTTCTGCACCTCGCTGACGTTGCGCTCCATGTCCTCGGCGCTCCAGCCTCGGGAATGGGCGATGAACGGGAATTGCGGGAACTGGCAGCCCACTTCGGAGAAAAAGGTCATCAGTTGCCCAGCCACGCCCTGCACGTTGTCCTGCCCGCCCATGATGATGAAGGCCGCGACCTTGTTCTTCAGCAGGTGCTTGTTCGCGATGGTTTCCTGATTCTGGATGCAGTTCATCCGCTCGACCATCCTGTAATACAGGCTGCCGGCGTTACCCCAGCGGATCGGGGTCGCGATCAGGATGACGTCGGCCCAGTGGACGAGGGCTTCATACACCCGGTCGAGCTCGTCCATCGGGTCCATTTGCGTGATCGAGCAGGGCCAGGTGCAGGCATAGGCCGATTTCGAATAGAACCCCTCGCAGGCGCGAAAGCTCAGCTCGCGGAGCTTGATGCATTGCGTTTCCAGCCCGAGGGCGGATTCGGCATGTTCCAGCGCCACTTCGAGCAGCGCATCCGATGTGCTGTACCGCGGATGCTCCTTGGTCATCGCCGTCGTCGAGATCCCCACGACCCGGATCGGGCCGGGCTGACGGACGATCGGGCGGGCGAGGGGATGGGGCGCGGACGGCCGTTTCTTCCGTTTCGTAGCCGAAGCCAGATCGATGTAGAGCCGGCCGTTCTCGACTTTCACGGGATAGGCCGGAACCTGATCCGCTTCATACCCCGGTTCCCCCTGTCCGGTTTGCCGATGGAACTTCCAGTAGTGCCAGGGACAGACGACGAAGTCGCCGTCGAGCGCGCCTTCGCCGAGCGGCCCGCCGACGTGGTTACACAAGCCGGAGATCGCGGCGAACGCCCCGTCCTTGTAGGTCAGGGCGATCGGCGTCGTCCCACACAGGACCTCCTGCAACGGTTTGTTCCGGAGCTCTTCGACCGAGCCCACATCTGTCCATGGTCCTTCCGGCATCGGACGCTCCTTCGTGTGCTCCGGCTCAACGCCCCGCCACGGACGGCGCCATCTTGGATGAGAGGCGCCCCCGGCAAGGCCCGCGGAGTCTACCGGCTGAACGGCCGGACGACAAGCCCCTCACCGGACGGCACGACCGTCGAACCCCTTCCCGTCACGGCTTCCGATAGCTGATCCGGTAGATCACGCCTGCCGCATCGTCCGACACCAACAGGGCCCCGTCCGGCATCACGAGGAGATCGACCGGACGTCCCCAGGCCTTTTGGCCCTGCAGCCACCCCTGCGCGAATACGGAATAGCGGAGCGCCCCCTGGTCGTCGCGCGATACCAGCGTGATCCGGTACCCGCTTTTCTCGCTGCGATTCCAGGAGCCGTGCTCCGCGATGAAGATCTGGTTGCGGTACTCCGGGGGAAACATCGCGCCGGTGTAGAAACGCATGCCCAGCGACGCGACGTGGGGGCCGAGCTGCACGGCGGGCGGCGTGAATTCGTCGCAGCCGTGCTTCCCCCCGTACTCGGGGTCGGGGATCGTCCCCCCGTGGCAATAGGGATAGCCGAAGTGCAGTCCCGGCTTCGGCGCATGGTTGAGCTCATCAGGCGGCCGGTCGTCTCCGAGAAAGTCCCGGCCGTTGTCCGCGAACCACAAATCATGGTTTGCCGGGTCCCAGTCGAATCCCACCGAGTTCCGGACCCCGCGCGCGACGACCTCGTAGCCGCTTCCGTCGGGGTTCATCCGGGCGATGAGGGCGTAGCGGTCCGGGTCCGGGTCGCAGATGTTGCACGGAGCCCCGACCGGCACGTAGAGCTTGCCGTCCGGGCCGAACGAAATGAATTTCCATCCGTGATGCGTTTCCGTCGGAAACCCGTCCGTGACCGTCACCGGAGAAGGCGGGTCCGCCAGCCGCTGCTCGATTCCGTCGAAGCGCAGGATGCGATCAACCGCGGACACGTACAGGGACCCGTTCCGAAAGGCGACCCCCACGGGCAGGCGGAGGCCGCGGGCGATCGTGAACACCTCGTCGGCGCGCTGGTCGCCGTTCCTGTCGACGACGGCATACACATTGCCCTTGTCCCTGCTGCCGACGAACAGCGTGCCGTTCGCCCCCAGCGTCATCCCTCTGGCGTTCGGCACATTGTCCGCATAGACCGAGATGGTGAAGCCGGGGGGCAGCGAGATCCGCTCTATCGGGATCGAGCCCGCATCGCGGTTCGCGACGGAGAGGAGGAGAAGCGCCGAGACGAGCACAACCAGCCGACTCATCCTTCGATCATCTCCTGATCCGGACCGGCGCTCGACCTGTCCCCCGCCGGTCCGATCCGCCTCCGGCCGTTCATGACTGAACGACACTCCGGCCGGTCCGGTATTCGAACGACACCGGCCTTTCCGCCGCCTGCACGCGGGCGGCTTCGATGAGCCCGTGATCGGAAGACAGCGGACAGACGGGATCGGTCGCGCCGGCGTCGCCCGTCAGATGGAAGGCCTGACAGCGGCAACCGCCGAAATCCGCGCGCCGGCGGTCACAGGTCCTGCACGGATCCGGCAGCCATTCCTCCCCGCGGAACCGGTTGAACCCGTCGGAATGATGCCAGATATCCGCAAGGCTGCGCCGGGCGACGTTGTCGAACCGCAAGCCCGGCAGTCCGTGCGCCAGATGACAGGGGAGCGCGAGCCCTTCCGGATTCACCACGAGGAACCGGCGTCCCCACCCGTCCATGCAGGATTTGGGATAGGGGGAATAGTAATCGGGCGTCACGAACAGCACGTCCATGGTTCCCCGCAGCCGGGCCTTCGCATCGGCGGCAACGGTTCGCGCCCGCTCGATCTGTTCGCGGGCGGGGAGCAGCGCGGCGCGGTTCTTGAGAGCCCATCCGAGATACTGGGTATTCGCCAGCTCGAGCCGGTCGGCGGAGACACGCTCGGCCAGCGCGATGAGATCCGGAACCTCCTCGATGTTGTCGCGATGGAGCACGACGTTCAGGGTCAGCGGGAGGCCGAGCGCAGTCACCCACTGCATGACTTCGAGTTTCCGGTGGAAGGATGGCGCGCCCGCGATCCGGTCCGATTCCGCCGGTCTCGCGCTCTGAATGGAGACTTGCACACTCCTGAGTCCGAGCGCCTTGCACCGGGCCAGCCGCTCGAAGGTCAGGGGAATGCCGCCCGTGATCAGGTTCATGTAGAGTTCGAGGCGGCCGGCCTGCTCGATCAGGACTTCGAGATCATCCCGCAGCAAGGGCTCGCCGCCCGTCAGGTTGAGTTGGACGACGCCGAGGGCTTCCGCCTCCCGAAAGACACGGCACCAGGCGCCACTGTCGAGTTCGTTCTCGTGACGGGCATGGTCCAGAGGATTCGAACAGTAGGGGCACCGCAGGGGACAGCGGTAGGTGAGTTCGGCGATCAGCGTGTAGGGGCGGCACTCGTCGTTCATCGATGGCCCTCGAGCAGACCGCGGTCCGCGAGCGACCGGAGAAACTCCCGCACGGCCCGATCGATCTCGACGGGCGACACCTCGGCATGGGTCCGAGCCAGCTGCCGGGCAATGTCGTCGATCGTCCATTCCCCCGTACACAGACGCGCGATTTCCGCCGCGCTGTCGTTCAACTCGAGGCCCCGTTCAGGGTACAGGAGCAGGGTGCGGCCGGTCCGCCGGTCGAACCGGAGGCGGACTTTCGATCTAAGCCTGGGTCCGGCTGTGACGCCGGTCGTCCCGTTGCTCATGCGCAGCCCTCTGTGGTTCCGGTTCCGGTGGAACGCAGGCCATGGTCAGGCAATCGAGCAGGTGCCAGAGAATCTCCGCCTTTTTGATCAGGGCCCGCACGCATCGCTCCTGCAGCTCGTACGTGGCGGCCTCCCGGACCACGAAGTCGACGGCCTCCCTCGAATCGAGGGTCGCGCGGGAAATCCGCATCTGAAAATACCCCAGGGATTCCCGGTTCACCCAGGGATAGTGCTCCTTCCAGGCGTCGAGCCGGCGGGCCATGAGCGTCGGCGCGAACAATTCGGTGAGCGAGGACGCCACCGCTTCGAGCAACGTGGATTCGCGCACGAACTGCACGTACCCGTCGCAGGCGAGTCGCACTCCCGGGAGCACCGAGCGGCAGGTCCTGACCTCTTCGACGTCGAGCCCGACGCCTCGCGCCAGCTCCAGCCACGAGGCCAGTCCGCCTTGGCCTTCCTCCCGGCCGTCCTGGTCCTGAATCCGGCGGAGCCACATCCGCCGGAAGGCCGGGTCCTCGGACTTCGACAGGATGAGGGCATCCTTGACCGGAATCCGCGTTTGATAGTAGTAGCGGTTCAGCACCCATTGCTGCAACTGCGCCTTCGTCAGACGTCCCTCATGCATGAGACGGTGGTAGGGATGGTGATCGTGATAGCGGCTGGAGCCCTCCCGCGTGAGCCAATCCACGAATGCGTCCGAGGGCAGGGGGCTTCGCGGCTGCCAGCCCGTCACAGCCTGATCTCCATCCCGTCCCACGCAACCTCCCAGCCGGCCGCCTCGGCCATCCTACGCTCGGGGGAATCCTCCCTCAACATCGGATTGGTGTTGTTGATATGGATGAACACCCGACGGGGAGCCGTGATAGTCGCGAGCGCCGCCAGGGTACCGTCCGGTCCTCCGACGGGCCAATGGGCCAGATCCTCCGCCGATTTCCGCAGGAAGCCGGGCGCGGACAGCTCATCGCTGGACCAGAACGTCCCGTCGAACATGACGCAGTCGACATCTCTCACGGCGTCGAGAACGGCCGCCGTGAGCCTCCCGACCGCGGACAGATAGGCGAGGGTCCGCCCGTCGGCGCACCGGCGGAACCTGAGCCCCACATTCAGTTCGGGGTCATCGGACGGGAAGAGTCCTTCCAGATGGAGCGGAGGTTTTCCCGGGACGGCCACGGCCGTCACCGTCAGTCCAGACGGGACCCCGTCCGCGCGCAGCAGCGTCTCCTCGACGTCGAGCTTCAGGATCCGCCAGACGACCTGTCCGGGGAAGCGCTGCAGCGTCCGGTACAGGACGTTGCCTTCCGTGAATCCGCGACGGACCGACTCCGTCGCATAGACAACCAGTCGGTGATTCTCGCGAAGCGACAGGAGCCCCAGGCAGTGGTCGAGGTCCCCGTTGGTCAGCAAGACCGCCTGGATCGGCACGGTCCGTGAGGGCCCCGGATGCAGCGGACCGAAGCTCTCGATCTGCGCACGGACGTCCGGGGACGCATTGATGAGAAACCAGTCCTTGCCCTCGGCGCTGAGACAGACCGCTTCCTGTGTGCGGGGATGCGCCGCGATCAGCCCTTCCCGCAGACCCCGGCAGTTCACGCAGGCGCAGTTCCATTGCGGGAACCCTCCTCCGGCCGCCGATCCGAGGACCCGGGCGATCATCGCATTCAACCCCTCATGGCTGGTTCTGTGCAGCCGCGACCGGTACGTCGGTTGAGGGCTCTCGGACGTCGGGAGTCTCCCGAAAATCATCCTGATACGAGTTGATTTCCGCGTCCATTTTCACTTCCACGAACGACGGCTGCTCCCAGGTCATGATGCATCCTCCTTCCCGTGCGAAACGCGCCCTTCGATACGGGACCCGCCGCTGATCCGTCACCCGAGGGAACGGGTCGGCGGCGACGCGGCCCTGTCCCGGCGCGCTGATCGATGCGGGCTTCACGGCCCCCTCCGCCGCCCTGATATGACATCAGCGCGGCGTGATTTTGCAAGGGATCCCCCCCCGCAAAGAGGACGGGCCGCAGCCCGCTCACGCCATCTGGCCGATCGTCTTGCGGAGCCGCCCCAGCGCGATCCCGAAGAAGATGCCGCCGATCGCGGCGAGGCTGATGAATTGCGACCACACCACGTCCATCCCGGCGCCGCGATACAGAATGGCCTGGGCCAGCTTGACGAAATGGGTCGTGGGCGCCGCCAGCATCAGGACCTGTACGAACTCGGGCATGCTCTCGCGCGGCGTGGCTCCGCCGGACAGCATATTCAGAGGGATCAGCACCACCGCGCTCTGAGCCTGCTGCAACTGGGCCTCGGCCTCCCGGCGTTGGGACTCCAGCACCTCCGTGTCCATGTAGGCGACGATCTGCCCGGCGGTGACGAAGTCGCCCTCGTCGACGAGAATGTCCTTGATGCGGCCCGCCGTCTTGGCGGCGATGTCGATCTCCACCGCCTCGATGCGGCCGTTGCCGCCGGCGAAGCCGTCACCCAGCTGTTTCGGTTGGAAATAACGCCAGGCCAGGAAGGCGAGACCGGCCGCCACCGCCGCCAATCCGATCCTCAAGAGCCATTGCCTGTTCAACGTGCTCATTCCGATCTCCGGTGATTGATGCGGCTGTTACCGAACGGCTTACGGCGCGCCAAGGTTTCCAAGGCTGAACGGCACAACGATGGGATAGATCATCCGCTCGATCTTCCGCGCCTCGGCGACAGGCAGCAACGGGCTGGCGTCCTGCCAAGGCTCGACGAAGCTTTCCGTCGAGCCATCGCCGGTGTCCGAACATGCCCATAAGTCAACACCTCCTGTCAAATGACCGCCCCGACGAAACCGGCGGCGCAGAATGAGGGCGGTTTCCTCTTTTCCGATTGCACACCGGCTTCAGAGCGTCTTGTGCGTTCCGTCGCAGAACGGCGGGTTCTTGGTCTGTTTGCACTGGCAGAGCGCGACTTGTTTCTTCTCCGCCAGCGAAAACTCGACCGGCGTGAACCCGGTGCCCTTGTGGGACCCGTCGCAAAACGGCTGGTTCTTCGAGCGTCCGCACTGACACCAATAGTACGTGCCCGGATCCAACAACAACACCGCCGGTTGTTTGGCTGCAATGACTGGTTTTTCCATGAGTTCTCCTCCTGGTGAATGTGTTCGTTGAGTGATGCCTCTGTCTTCGCATGAATCACTGTCTCAGGCTCTTCACATAGGCCAGGACGTCCTGGATTTCGGCGTCCGACAGCTGTCCCTTCCAGCCCGCCATCGCCGTAGACGGGCGGCCATTCTCGATCGCGGCGAGCAATTCCGCATCGGTTTTTTTCCTGCTCGCCGCGCTGGTGAAATCGGCTGCGGGGGGACTGACGGTCTTGCCGACAGGGCCGTCGCCTCGACCTTGGGGACCGTGACAGAGCACACAGCTCTTCTCGTAAATAGTCTTTCCTTTTCGAGAATCTCCTGCTGCCGCATGCGCAGGTGCGGCAGATATCCCTGTTTGGAACAAGAGGAGAACCGGCACCAGAACAGCCGTCCGCAACAGATCATGTCTCATGATCGCCCCTTCTCCAATGTCGGATCGTTCGGGAACGAGCTTGTCTTGCTTCCACCGCTTCAACCAAAACGCCATGTCGTCGAACTGGGACGTTCCGCTCCCGTTGCTTCGCCCCGCATCCTGATCACAGACTTTTGTCCCGTCCATTCTGAGGCGCCATTGTGCCAGATTCCTGCCCAATCAAAACCCGTTACATTTCCGATGCCTGGCATGCGTGAATGAATGAGCTTGGGGATAAACGCGACAGTCTGAGCCTGAGAGCCGAGGCAGGAATCCACAATGTTCATCCCTGATTTTTCTACAAGGACAACGGCTTGATCGGCGACACCACTGCCGCAGGGTTGTCCTTCCACAACGCCTCATCCGCATCCACGTACAATTCCACTTCGTTGTCGTCGGGATCGCGCACGTAGAGACTCTGGCTCACCGTGTGATCGCTCATCCCGTCGATCGTGATACCGGCCTGTTCCAGCTCCTTCTTCGCTGCGCGCAATTCGTCGAGGCCGTCGCCGACCTTGATCCCGATGTGGTAGAGTCCCCGACGCCTTCCGGCCGGCGGAGCCGGCGCATCGCCGACCTGGATCAACAGCAACTCATGGTGCGTGCGTCCGGACGTCAGCGCCGACGCCGCGCCGTTGAAGATCCGCCCGACTTCCTTGAATCCGAGCAGATCCCGGTAGAAGGCGAGGGACCGCTGGAGGTCCTTCACGTAGAACACCACGTGACCGAGATAGTGCGCGTTCATGTCAGCAACTCCTTCACTGCCTCGTGCATCAGCACGGCATCGGGATCGCGTTGCAGCGCCTCGTGGTACTTTCGCCCGAAATCCCCTTCCGTTTCCGACGGCATCGGGAGGCGTCGCAACGAGGCCATGTGCTCGACGATGGCGTCACGGACATTCGGATCCTTGGATTCGGCCAGCTCGTCCAGCGCGGCCATCAGACCGGAGAGCTGGCGCAGCCAGGCAAACCGCTCGTGTCCGAGCAAGAGCTGCAGAAACGCGCCGTTCGATGCGATAGGGCCGTGCATCCGTTCATATGCCGCCCGTTCGCCGTCCAACAACCTCTTGTGGAGTCTGAGCAGGGCTCGTGACAACCGGTCCAACTCCGCCGATGTGTGGTTCCGACCTGCCATGGTTCGCCGCTCCTTCTCCTTGTTCCCTTTTTCACTTCCCGGTCGCGAATCGCACGCCGGCCTTCTGCACTTCCTTGTAGGGGAGCAGCCAGACCAGCGATTCGTCGGAGAGATCCCCGACCTGAATCCGGTTGCCCCAGGGATCGCGAAAGTCACAACGAAACTCCGGATGCAGCTTCAGCTTGTACTTCTTCGTCAACTTCCTGCGAACCTCGTTGATCTGGGCCGTGTCGCGGACCATCAGGCCGAAATGCTTCACCCGGTCCGGCTGGAGTGTCTCGACCTCGAAGATCGCCAGGAACTGATGTTCCCCGAGCTTGCACCAGGCGGCGCCTTCGCCTCCGCGCAGCATTTTGAGGCCGAAGACGTCCGAATAGAATTTCACGGCTTTCCTGGCGTCCGTGACTTCGATCGCCACGTGATTGCATCCATAGACCTGAACAGCCATGATCGGTCCTCCTCACCCTTGCGTGACACGGGACAGCTGCTCGATCGTCGCCACAAACGTCTCGACCGGTTGTGCCCCCGAAACGGCCGTCGTTCCGTTGAACAGGAAATAGGGGACGCCTCTGATGCCCAGCCGGTGCCCCCGCGCTTCCTCCTCGCGGACCCCTGCAACGCCTTCATCGCTTTGCAGGAACGCCGAGATCTTCTCGCGATCGAGTCCGGCCCGTCCGGCGGCGACGAGCAAGCCGTCGGGCGTCGTGAGGTCCAGGCCCTCGACGAAATAGGCATGAAACAGTTCTTCGACCGCTGCGTCCTCTCCGCCCTGCCGTTGCGCCAGCCAGATCACGCGATGCGCATCGAACGTATTGGGCGTCCTGGCGATGCGGTCGAAGGCGAACTCGATGCCTTCCGACCGGCCCACCGCGGCGACGCGATCCTGCATCGACGTCGTCGCGGCCCGGCCTCCGAACTTCGCTTCCAGATAGACGCGCCGATCCATCCCGGCCTTCGGCATCGTCGGATTCAGCTCGAACGGCCGCCAGGTGATGCGCGCCGCCGCGCCGCCGTCGACCTGATCCAGCGCCCGTTCCAGCCGCCGCTTCCCGATGTAGCACCAGGGACAGACGACGTCGGAGTAAATCTCGATGCCGAGGCCGGCGGCCGTCATGACAAATGCCCCATCTTCCCCGCCTGATAATCCTGCACGGCCTCGATCAACTCGGCCTTCGTATTCATCACGAAGGGGCCGTAGCGGGCGATCGGCTCTTCGATCGGATCCCCGCTCATGACGAGCAGCAGGCTGTCCTCGCCGGCTTCGATCACGACCTGCGAGCCGTTCCGCTTGCAGAGAATCAATTCCGCTTCTCCCGCCTGGCGCGATCCGTTCACGGCCGCGCGGCCTTGCAGGACGAATACCGAGGTATTCTGTCCATCCGGCAGCGTGAGCGTCACGCGACGGCCCGCCTTCACGTGCAGGTCGTACAACTCGACGGGCGTAAACGTGCGGGCCGGGCCCTTGCGCCCCTGATACGAACCCGCGATCACGCGCAGCCGGCCGGCGCCGCCGTCGAGCTCGATCGCCGGGATGTCGCCGTTCAGAATGGTCTGATAGCCCGGCGCCGTCATCTTCGAGGCCTTCGGGAGATTCACCCACAGTTGAATGGCGTGCAGGACGCCGCCCTTCCGCGCGAATTCCCTTTCGTGAAACTCCTCGTGAACGATCCCCGAGGCGGCGGTCATCCATTGCACGTCGCCCGGGCCGATCACCCCGGCGTTGCCGGCGGAATCGCGATGGGCCACCCGGCCTTCGTATACGATCGTGACGGTCTCGAACCCGCGATGCGGATGTTCCCCCACGCCGCGCGGATGCTCCGTCGGCGGGAAGTATTGCGGCCCCGCGTAATCGAGCATGAGAAACGGATCGACCGCCCGATCGAGGTCGTTGCTCGGAAACAGATTCCGCACCGGAAATCCATCCCCGACCATATAGGCAGAGCCATGCTGATAGACACCGAGCACGGGTTTTGCGGTTGTCGTGTCTGTAGCCATCGCGTCCTCCTTCCCTCTCTTACGCCAGGCGACGCAAGCCCTCAACAAGCGTCACCGCGCCCCGGACCAGTTGCCCGGGAGATTCATATCCGATCGCGCCCTTGGCAAATGCCGCATACATCTCTTCAAATAAGGCGGCGGCTTCCGTGGAGAAGCCGAACGACGTGAACGTCGGCACCA
>DIHJ01000086.1:4042-15007 GCA_002420105.1 Nitrospira sp. UBA5699 | reverse complement strand
GATTTCAACCGGTGGCTGCAAGACTCTGTCTTCAAGCCGCTGGAAGACAAAAAAATGCCGGTCATGGAGCACTTGGTGGAGCTCCAGGTCCGGCTCACGCGGGCCGTCATCGTGACGGCGGTCGTGTTCGTCGGCACGTTTTTTTACGCCGACACCCTGGTCAAGTGGCTGCGGATTCCCCTCCAAAACATGTTCGTGCCCGGCTCGCTCTCCTGGGTGCCGACGGACCTGCCGACCGTGCCCTTCGTGTTTCTCGCTCCGGCCGAAGCCCTCTGGCAGAACGTGAAGGTGGCCGGGTTGTTCGCGCTCGTGGTCGCGACGCCCTACATCCTGCTGGAGGTGTGGCACTTCGTCGTGCCGGGCCTGCATGCGCAGGAGCGCCGGTTCGTCGGACCGTTCGTGTTTCTGAGCACGGTGGCGTTTTACGCCGGTGTCGGGTTTTCGTTTTTCTTCGTGCTGCCGTTCGCGCTGAACTTTCTCGTGTCGTACGGCGTGAGCGCCGGATTCATCCCGCAGCTGTCGATCGCCCAGTACGTGGGATTCGCGCTGTGGTTTCTGATGGTGTTCGGGTTGATTTTCGAGGTTCCTCTGGCGATCACCCTGATGGCCAAGCTGGGCTGGGTCGATGCCCCGTTTCTCAAGCGCTACCGCAAATGGGCGTTGCTGGGCGCCTTCATCATCGCGGCGATTCTGACTCCCACCCCGGATCCCTTCAATCAGTGTCTGATGGCGCTGCCCATGTACGTGTTTTACGAAGTGGGCATCATCAGCGCAGGGTTCTTTCACAAGAAAAAACCGACGGCGTCCGAAGCCGGGACGGCGGTGGCGCCGGTCGCCGCGGGCGCCAAAGTCATGGCGCCGGCGATGTCCGGCGCGGCGGACGGCGATTACGTCGGCGTGCCGACGGGCAACAGGCGGCGGTAGCGCGCGTCGCGTGACGACGCACAGGTAGAAAGGGTACGACCACCATGCCTCGCGAACTGAATATCATACAAACGCCGACCTCCGGCGGAAGCGACGCCTGCACGTACATGTGGGCCTGCGCGATCTGCGACGAGAACGAATTCTGTCAAAAGGACAAGGAGGGGCACAGCCGCTGGCTCGTCGCCAAGCGGATGGAGCGGATCGAGTACAAAGTCTTGATCATGAGCAACAAAGGCGGGGTGGGCAAGAGCACCTGCACGACCAACATCGCGGTCAGCCTGGCGCTCAAGGGATGGCACGTCGGCATCTGCGATATGGACATCCACGGGCCCAACATTCCGAAGATGGTCGGCGCCGAGGGCCAGAAGTTGAAGATCAGCACCTCGGGCGGCATCATCCCCTTCCAGGCCTACAATCTCAAGATCGCCTCGATGTCGTTCCTGCTCCAGAACCCGGACGACCCCATCATCTGGCGCGATGCCTACAAGTACGAGTTCATCAACCAATTGCTCGGCGGGGTGGAATGGCAGGACCTCAACTTTCTGTTGATCGATCTGCCGCCCGGCACGGGAAACGAATCGGTCACGACGATCGATCTGCTGGGCAACGTCAGCGGGGCCGTGATCATCACGACGCCGCAGGAGGTGGCTCTGCTGGATTCCCGCAAGTCGGTGACGTTCTGCAAGGACAGCGAAGTGCCCATCATCGGCATCGTGGAGAACATGAGCGGCCTGGAATGCCCGCACTGTCACAACCACATCGAAGTGTTTAGGAAGGGCGGAGGGGAAGCCTCGGCTCACGACATGGGGGTGCCGTTTCTCGGGCGGATCCCGCTCGACCCCGACGTGGTCACGCAATCCGATGCGGGCGAACCGTTCGCCATGTTCTACTCCGATACGCCGACCGCCGAGGCGTATCACGAGATCGCCAACAAGGTGGAAGCGTTCTGCAAGAAAAGCGGATCGCTCGTCAACATCGCTCCGCGCCAACATCATTGAGTACCGCACGATGAAAGCCAAGGACGCCATGCAGGGCCTGACTCCCCTTGAAGAGGCACAGAAGACCGTGTTGGACGCGACCCCGATTCTGGGGCTGGAGAAGCTCTCCATCCTCGATGCGCTGGGGCGGGTGCTCGGCGAGGACATCGTCGTCGAGCGCGACAATCCGCCGTGGGACAACAGCGCGATGGACGGGTTCGCCGTGCGCTGGGAGGATATCAGACAGGAGCAGCCGATTCAGAAGCCGGTCACGCTGACGGTGATCGAAGACGTGCCGGCGGGGAAGATGCCGACGAAGACGGTCGGTCCCGGCCAGGCGATCCGCATCATGACCGGTGCGCCGATTCCCAAGGGGGCCGACACGGTCTTGAAGGTGGAGGACACCGAGCATACGCCGGATTCCGTCCGGGTGTTCAAAGCGGAGCCGAGAGGGTCGAACATCCGCCCGCAGGGCGAGGACGTGAAGAAGGGCGAACGGATCATCGCGAAGGGCACGACGATCCGCCCGGGCGAGACCGGCATGCTGGCGATTCTGGCCAAGTCCTTCGTCTTCGTCTATCAGCGGCCGCGTGTGGCGATTCTTTCGACCGGCGACGAGCTGGCCGATCTGGACGAGCGGTTCAGCGAGGAGAAGATCATCAACTCCAACAGCTACGGCATTGCCGCCGCGGTACAGGAGGCCGGCGGGATTCCCTTCCTTCTCGGCATCGCTCGGGACAATCCCTCGGCGCTGAAGGAAAAAATCTCGCACGGGCTGACGGCGGATATTCTGGTGCTCTCCGGCGGCGTGTCGATGGGGGACTACGATTTCACGAAGGCCGTCTTCCGCGACCTCGGCGCGGAGATGAATTTCTGGAAACTCGCGATCCGCCCCGGACAACCGCTGGCGTTCGGGAAGATCCAGGGCAAACTGGCCTTCGGATTGCCGGGGAATCCGGTGTCCTCGATGGTGACGTTCGAACAACTGGTCCGTCCGGCGATGCTCAAGATGACCGGGCATCGCAGCTACGGACGGCCGGTGGTTCAGGCCGAATTCCAGGAGAAGTTCTCCAAGCGCACGGACCGCCGCCACTTTCTGCGCGGCGTGCTGACCAGGGAAGACGGGACGTTCAAAGTGCGGACGACCGGCGACCAGGGTTCCGGGATCCTGACCTCGATGGTCAAGGCGAACTGTCTGATCGACGTGCCGGTCGAGGTCGAGCGGCTGAATCCCGGCGACACGGTGTCCGTGCAGCTGCTGAGCGATGCAGCCTGGGCCGGTTACGCCAAACAGAGCCATACGGGGCCTCATCGGCTCTCCTGTTGCTGAGGGACGAAAGGACTCCTGTACCATGGCGGTCCCCATTCTCTGTTTCGTCGGGCGATCCAACAGCGGCAAGACCACCTTTATCGAACGCGTGATCCCGGAACTCGTCCGGAGCGGCTACAAGGTCGCCACGGTCAAGCATGCCGGACACGGATTCGATCTCGACACGGAAGGCAAGGACAGCTGGCGTCACAAGCAGGCCGGCGCCAGCAGCGTGGTCATCCTGTCGAAAGGCAGCATGGCCATGTTCGCCGATGTCTCGGATCAGATGCACGTGGAGGAGGTGCGCGACCGGTTTCTGGACGGCTCCTATGATCTGATCATTGCCGAGGGCTGGAAGAACGAGGGGTATCCCAAGATCGTCATCATCCGCGAGCAGGCCGGCG
The DNA here is from genome assembly GCA_002420105.1 of Nitrospira sp. UBA5699. Classification (GTDB taxonomy): domain Bacteria; phylum Nitrospirota; class Nitrospiria; order Nitrospirales; family Nitrospiraceae; genus Nitrospira_C. The sequence continues at coordinate 11,393 of DIHJ01000086.1, read as the reverse complement.
AAATCACGGTGTCGCCGGAAGGATTGCTGGCGGTGGTGTCGGACAAGCCGGTGGATCTGCACGTGCCGGTGTTCGGACTCGACGACGTGCCGTCCGTGGCGGCGCTCATCATGAAGCACTTCCCGTTGCAACGGCCCCAAGCGGAGCATGAACTGGAAGCCTAGGGCGACCATCGTCGGTGCGCTCGTAGCCGGAGCCGTTGCGCTGGGCGGCGTCGCCATTCCCCTCACGAATCATCCCAAGTTCTGCGCCAGTTGCCACACGATCGCCCCGTCCTACGAGAGCTGGGCGAAGTCGTCGCACAAAGAGGTCACCTGCGTCGCCTGCCACGTCAGGCCCGGGCTCGAAGGGTGGATTCACGACAAGGCCTGGGCCGGCACCAAGGACGTGGCGGTGTATTTGTTCGGAACGCCCACCGATCCGCACAATCTGCGCGGCGCCGTCGATTCCAACGTGTGTCTGAGCTGTCACCGGAATATTCTCCGGGTGTCGGAAGTCGCGCCGCGCGACCTGCCGCCTCCGGTGAAAGACGTCGGTCTCGTGATGAGCCACCGCAGGCACATGGAAGCGTTCGGGGCCCGAGGGCAGGGCGAAGGTTGTACCACCTGCCATTCCGGGGTGGTCCATGAGCAGCCCATCAAGGGCTACCCGATCGTCATTCCCCGCGGGCATGTATCGGCCGACAGCAAGCCCTGGTACCCGGACCACCCGGAAGGGTCGTATCTCCGGACGAGGGCCCTCAACGATTGTTTCCGGTGCCATGACGGGAAGGCCGAGCATCAGGGCCGGGTGCTCGACCGGAAATGCGAGACCTGTCATCTTCCCGACAAGATCAAAGAGTTTCTCTCCTTCTAACCAACGGATGAGCCCGGGACAGGCATGACCGCTCCCGTCCTTCAAGCGACCAATCTGACCAAGCGCTTCGGCGAGTTCGTCGCGGTGAACGACGTGTCGTTTACGATCAGGCCGGGGGAAATTCTCGGCCTGCTCGGCCCGAACGGGGCCGGCAAGACGACGACCATGCATATGCTGCTGGGGCTGATCACTCCGACGTCCGGGTCGATTCACGTGTTCGGAATGGATCTGGCCACCCAGCGCGAGCGGATCTTGCAACAGGTGAACTTCTCCTCGACCTACATTTCCATGCCGATGGCGCTGACCGTCGAAGAGAACCTGTGGGTGGTGGCCAGGCTGTACGGGATGACGGACATCGCGCGGCGCGTCGACGACGTCGTGAAAAAACTGGAGATGGAGGAGTTCCGGCGGAAGATCACACGGAAACTGTCGTCCGGGCAGATGACCCGGCTGACTCTTGCCAAGGCCTTTCTCACGGAACCGAAAATTCTCTTTCTCGACGAACCCACGGCCAGTCTCGATCCGGACATCGCCCATAAGATTCGAACGCTGCTGAAAGAGGAACGGCGGTCGGCCGGCCTCAGCATTCTCTATACCTCGCACAACATGCGTGAAATGGAGGAAATGTCGGACCGCATCATTTTCCTGCAGCGGGGCCGGATCGTGGCCGAGGGGACGGCGCAGGAGATCGTCGCCCGGTTCGGCCAGGCCGATTTGGAGGACGTGTTTCTGAAATTGGCGCGGGAATCGCGCTGAGAGGGTGGGGGCTATGCAGGACGGATTGCTTGATGCCGGGACGGGAGTGTTGGTCGGCGGGTTGATGCTGAGCGCCTGTTGGGGCCTGTTCTGGCTCGCGGTCGGCACGGTCGGGTTGGTACGACGTACCTGCGGCTGGCCGGTCCTGCTGAACAGCCTGGCGGTGTCGGCCCTGCCGCTCCTGCTGGCGTCCGCGCTCGTCTGGTTGCGCGGGCCCGGGCATGTGTCCGGTCCGGCGTTCGTCGCCGGGCTCTGTGTCATGCCGTCGGTGCTGCTCGGGCTCGGTTTGCGTCGGGTCGCGGACGGGCAGCGGGCCGGCGCGCACATGCTCGGCGGCGTGCGCCACCTCATGGACGAGGTGCTGGGGAAACACCGGGGGTGCGGCGGATGCAGCCAGCAGCACGGGGGCTGTTCATGAAGTTCCACCGCGTCAGCGCGCTCGTCGCCCGACATCTCTATCTCTACCGGCGGAGCCTCCCCCGGATCATGGAAATCTTCTATTGGCCGTTCCTGGATCTGGTGATCTGGGGCTTCATCACCCTGTATCTCGCGAAGTATCAGCCGCAGGTGCCGGGGTTCGTGACGTTTTTCCTGGGAGCCCTCATCCTCTGGGACATGCTCTTTCGGTCGCAGCAGGGCATCACCATTTCGTTTCTGGAAGAGCTGTGGGCGAGAAACCTGATGAACCTGTTCGCCAGCCCGCTGACGCCGGGGGAATTTCTTGCCGCGACGATCGCCATGAGCATCTTCAAGGTGACCTGCGTGTCGGTTGTCATGGGAATCTGCGCGTGGCTGTTTTACGGGTACAACGTGCTGGTCATGGGCCTCTGGCTGCTGCCGTTCGTGTTCAACCTCGTGATCACCGGGTGGGTGATCGGAGTGCTGACGACGTCGCTGATCATGCGGTTCGGCCAGGAGGCGGAAATTTTGGCCTGGAGCATGGTGTTCCTCTTCCAGCCGATCTCCTGTGTGTTCTATCCGTTGGACGTGTTGCCGGCTTGGCTGCAGGGGATCGCCTGGATGAACCCCGCCGCCCATGTGTTCGAAGGCATGCGCGGAGTCTTGAGCGGGGGCGGCTCGCCGGTCGTGCACTTGGCCTGGGCCGGCGGACTCAACGGGGCGCTCCTGATCGCCATGATCGCCTTGTTTTACAAGACCTTTGCCTATTGCAAGCGGGAGGGCTCGCTCGTCCGGGTCGGCGAGTGAGGTCTGTTGTAATCCACCAACCCCTATGTTAGGGTTGAGGGACTTCATCGTACGGGCCTCGCGATGATCGGGTTCACAGAAATAGGCCCGCAATATCGATGTTGCCTTGTCCGGGAATTTCGTCGGAAGTCAGACCCAAGCCGCCGCATCCTTCGCGTCTTCGGCCCGCGCCTTCCCCCGTTCCTCGAGTTCAAGACAATGTCACCATTTCATAAGGAGGAACCCCACATGGGTTCAAAGATTTACGTCGGTGGGTTGCCCTATTCGGCGACCGAGCAACAATTGAGCGATCTGTTTGGTGCCCATGGCGCGGTCGCGTCGGCGCGGATCATCACGGACAAGTTCACGGGACAGTCCCGCGGATTTGGTTTCGTCGAGATGTCCTCCGATTCCGAGGCGCAGGCCGCGATTACGGCGCTCAACGGCTCGGAAATGGGCGGCCGCACGCTGACGGTCAATGAAGCACGTCCCCAAGAACCCCGGTCCGGCGGCGGAGGGGGAGGTCGTGGTGGATTTGGTGGCGGCGGCGGACGCAGCGGCAGCGGCGGAAAGCGCGATCGCTGGTAAGCGGTAACGATTGTTCTGTTCTCATGGGGGGCGTCATCACACGATGGCGCCCCCCATGTCGTTTGAAGGGCGGGTCCGGCAGCCTTTCCGCGATCTTGTCGTCGCACTCCCGGACATGGTATCAAGAGCGCAGATTCCGTCCAGAAAGAACACAGCGCTGCTCGCGTTGTTGCCGTGGAGCCTATCTATGTCGGCGGGTTTTCAGGGGAAGCTCGAAACGTTCTCGTTCAGACAGTCTCCCGTGCTCATCGTGGAAGACTTCTGGTCCGCCGACGACCGGCGGTATTTCCGCGAGGCCATGGTGAAGGCCTCCTGGAAGCACCTCCGGGATCTCCCGAACGTACGGGAGGATTTCCCGGATTCGGGAAACTGGGCCAGAGCCGAGATCGCTCCGCCTCAGGGGCAACGGTTCTTTCCCCGACTGCAGCTGCGCTGCGTGCAGGAATACATCGAATCATTCCCCAACATCGTGGGCCGGCATCTCGGCTTCAACTACTACTCCTATGCCCCCGGAGATTGTTTGCTGACGCATGATGACACGGACCAGGGGCATGCCGTACAGGGGAAGCAGGCCCCGCTCCGCCGGATTGCCGTGGTGAGCTACTTCCATGAAGAGTGGCGCTCCGACTGGGGCGGGGAACTCATCATCTACAAGAAGCGGAGCGGCCATACGGCCGAACATCCGGACCTTGAAGTCACCCACTGCATCGAGCCCCGTCCCGGATCACTGGTCATGTTCACGGTGCCTCGATTCCACCGGGTGTGCCGGGTTGATCAGACGGCGGGCGAACACCGAAGGCTCTCCATCGCAGGTTGGTTCATGACCGAGCACGCCTAGCTGTCGAGAAGATCAAGGCTGAGGTTCAGGTCTAGCGAGATGCTGACTGTGCCCCCTCAGCCCGAGCCTCGACCTCAACCTGATTTAATCAAACCACTCGTCGGCTCCCTTGGCCCCGCCGGGGCTTTCCTTCATGAGGGATTCGGGAGTGGGAGGCGGGGCGTCAAGCGTGCGGTTCACCAGACTGACCAGCGCCTGCGCATCGAGCGGTTTGGGGAGAAACGGCAGGGCTCCCGCCCGTATTCCGTAGCCGAGCAGTTCCTTTTCAATATTGGCCGACATCAGGATCACATGAAGATCCTTGCGCATGTGCAGGGCGCGGACCGCAAGCTCGTGCCCGTGGACGTGGGGGAATTCGTTCTCGCCCGAGGCGAAGGAGAATTCCGGGGGCGGCAACACGAGGTTGGTGATCAGAAGATGGATGGGGCCTTCGTGGCTCTTGCAGATTTTGAGGGCGTCCGAACTGCCGGCGGCCGAGAGCACGGAGAATCCGGCTTTTTCGAGGAACAGGCGGCAGAGTTTGAGCGCGTCAGGGTCGTCGTCGACCGCAAGTACCGTCCGCCCGGGATCCGGCGGGGGCGAAGCATCGAGGGGACACATGGCATCCTCCTGCTTACGTGGAACACTGTACCGAAGATCAGAATAGCCCAAGGGGAATGGATCGCCTAATGAATCCTGAATTTTGCGGGGGAAGACCCCCGGGGACGCGGGCGGGGCTGAGGGGATGATTACATTGATCCTGTGCGCCGCCCGACCAGGGGGAACCGGATGCAGTTCCGCCGCAGGACGTTACTGGCTGCTCGCTCCGTTGAGGCTCGTTGCCGTCTTGGCGGTGCCGGCTGCGGCCGGAGTCCCCAGGCCGTGGCGAGCGCGTGACAGGTGAGCTGGTGGATGCCTTCCTTCAGGTTCGTAAACTTGTCCATGGAAAGCGCTTTGCCGCTCCAGTGGATCTCTCCTGAATCCGCGTCCAGGGCGCGGACGAACACCGAGGCCGTATAGATGGGTCTGCTCTGCCCGAGCAGATCTTCGAATTGGTTCGCCCGCCAGGTGGTGACGTCCGTGTCGATGAAGATGATCTCCTTGGCTCCGGCAAGCTTGCCCAGTTTGAACACGTCGGCATTCGAGACCGGCGTGCCCGGCTGGTTGGCGCGAATATCGCTGGCCATCTGGTTCATCTTGACCTCGTCGACCAGCGTCAGGCCCCGTTTCATGAGCCAGGTGGTCAGACTCTGCACGCTTTCCTGACGAGTGCCCCATACCGCGGCTTTGACGGAGGCGTTGGGGGTCTTCTGATAAGACCCGTCTGTCTGGGCGACGGGATGCGAGTTGTAGGATTGACAGCCGGTCAGCGCCAATAGCAGGAGGGCGCCGGAGAGGCTGCCGGTTCGGAAGCCGATCATGGGGTGCAGTGTCATAGGCATCTCCCGGTTTTGGAAAGAGCCTCACCATAGCGAGCCGGCCGAAGCGATCACAATTCCCAAAGGCACGGATCCCCAAAGGCACGGACTCCCAACCTTTTGAAGGATGCCCGGGCTCTGTCCCGACAGGGAACGGGTCGTAAGAGGTCGTCCGATCTCGGGGACCGACCTGCTCTCAGGGTGCGAAACGGGCCGGCCTGCTAGACCGGTTCCTCGGTTCTGGCTTTGAGCGCCGCAAGCCGGTGCTTGTCGAGATTCACGTGGAGGGATTTTTCCTGCGTGACCGTGACGGCCCCGGGCGCCTGCCCTTTCGCCTTCTTGACCCATTTGCGTCTGGTGTAAATGACCTCTCCCTTTCCGCTCTTCTTGAGATCGCTGTAGAGCAGAGCCAGTGTGGCGGCGTCCCGTAACGTTTTCGGCGGCGGGTCGTTTCCCCTGTCCAGGCGAACGACCACATGCGATCCCGGCGTTCCCCGCGCGTGAAGCCAGAGATCGTCGCTTTTGGCGAGGCCGAACGTCAGCTCGTCATTTTCCCGCGCGTTGCGTCCGACAAAGATCGGGAGTCCGTCCGCCGATGTGAACCGGCGAAACGGTCCGCGCCGCGGCTCTTTCGACCCGCGCCGGTTTCGACCCTCGAGGGTAGAGACCGTTCCGGCGAAGGAGGGCGTCGGTGCGGTCCATGTGCCGTCCTTGATCGCCGCGAGTTCCTGCTCCAGTTTGTCCAAGCCCCGTTCGGCCTGCGCGATGCGCGGTGTCAACTCCCGCTCGGCCGCCAGGTATTTCCGGTGTTTCCGGAAATAGTCGTCCATATTGCCCTGTGCCGACTTGGTCGCATCGAGCGGGATCGTCACTTCCGGCATGGCCTCGTCGTAGTAGTCCACCAGCGTAATGCGGTTCATGCCTTTCTTGATCGACCCCAGATTGGCCTTGAGCAATTCCCCGTAGTGCGCGTAGTCCCGGTATTTCGCAGCTTCCGCCAGATCGCTCTTCCAGGCTTCGATCCGGCGCCGTTCTTTCTTGACGGTTTTCTTCAGGACCCGGTGCCGTGCCTCTTTCGCCTGGTTCTGCGCCAGACCGGCTTCCCTGCGATGGTAGTGGGCTTCGACGGCCGCCGAGATCGGAAAGTCGGTCGCGCCGGGCGCCATCGTGAATCGGGAAGACGGCTTCTCTTCCGTGCCGAGGAGTCGTCCGAGAGGAGCCTGATAGACCTGGCTCGTGATCTCCCGCTGACGATTCAAGTCGCGCAGGACATGCCGGTTCTCGTCGAGCACGAGCACATTGGCGGTTTTGCCGGTGAGTTCGCAGACCAGCGTGCGGGAGCCGTCCTTGGTGGTGAGGCGAAGGTTCACGATCCGGTCGCCGGCTCGTGGTGCGACCGCGTCAATTCTGGCGCCCTGGAGGTGGGCGCGCAGGAATTGGCAGAAGGGAGGCGGGCTGGACGGATTCGACAGAGCCAGCCGGCTCAGGTGAAGCCGTGCCGTTTCCGGCTCGCAGGAAATGAGGAGACGATGGGTGGCTCCCGGCACACGGATTTCGAGGACCAGCGTCCGGTCCGACGGCTGGTGGATTTTCTGAATCCGGCCGGTTTCGAGGATCGGCGCGATTTCGGCGAGGACCTGTTCAATCTCGGTTGCGTTGAGAGCCATGGGTCATCCGGGCCGGTCGTTCGGACGTTGCGATGAGCCGGTACGCTGATCATGGCCCGGCGGGC
>DIHJ01000086.1:3675-3948 GCA_002420105.1 Nitrospira sp. UBA5699 | reverse complement strand
TCCCCCGCCCGCCATTTCTGTCCCATGGGGCCATTTCGGACACAGGGACCATGCGGATTCCGCAACGCGTTGCGCCAGCACTCTACGATTCGCCGCAAAAACACGCAAGCGGGAGAAAGCGCCGTTGGCATTCGGTTTGCTTTCCAGACGAATGACGCGAGCCGGCCTGATCCCCGGCGAGACAAGGTGTCGATCGGCGGGCAACTCACGCAGGTGAAGGAGGCTTCCCATGCGTTGTACAAGGTGCAGCGGACTCATGGTGGTCGACGATTT
>DIHJ01000086.1:0-3623 GCA_002420105.1 Nitrospira sp. UBA5699 | reverse complement strand
TGGTGGTCGACGATTTGATCGATTTGAGAGAAAGCTATCACCCCATGCGGATGCGCGGATGGCGATGTGTTGCCTGTGGCAACGTCGTGGATCCGCTGATTCTCCGCCATCGCATGGTCCAGGAGTCGGGCGCGCTCCGTCTGTTGAAGGTGGAGGCTCCGCCTCACGCCGGCTTCCGGTCCGCCAAGGCCTCCGCGTGAACGGAGTCATGCGCGACGGCATGGACTCCCCGGTCGGCGTGATCCCCTGCGCCGTGCAATTTGGTGCCGAGCGTTCGATCCTTCCATCCCTCAGACCTCCTTCCCGGTTCGATGGCCGTCAGTTGAACAGTCGGAAATGCCAATAACCTCGACAGGTTGTGAATTTCGTGTGATGCTGTGATCGAGGTATCGCTCTTGCTGAAGCCGACAGGGGGAACCAATCACCGACCAGAGGCAAACGATGAATCACCATCGAACGGGCGGACGGCGGGTGCTGAGGGCAGGAGCCCTCGGGACCATCCTCGCCTGCAGCCTCCTGCTGCAGGGCTGTATGGCTGCAGCCTGGGTGGCGGCCGTCGGGGTGGATTCGCTGAGAACGGGCGATATCACCTTCCGCCCGTTCGAGCAGAGCTGGGTGTCTCAGTCCGCACCGGCCCCGGAGGATCCGGATCCGCTCCTGCTGACGAGTGTCGCGCTGTCGCCCGTCGAGGGAGATGCCGAAATGGGAGCCAGGCTGGCGCAGGTGCTCCGGCAGCAAACCGCCTTGCGTGTCGAGTTGACCGCGCGGCTCGACCGTGAGATCGCCGTGCCGACCACCGACGACGGCCGTGCGGCGCTCGCGAAGGATCTCACGCGCGAACTCGCCGTGGATGCGGTGCTCTTCGGGCGGGTGGCGGGCGCGCCCGCGCATCCCAGCGACTGGGGCTGGACACACGAAGAATCGCGGCGGCTGTATCTCTACCTCGTGGATCACGACGGACGTCTGCTGTGGAGGGACGAACTGCCGTTTACCGTCGTCACCGGGTCCAAGCCGCCGATCGAACATGCCGTGCAGACGTCGCTCACGCATCATCTGATGGATCACGTGCGCGACCTCGGGCTTGACGAACTCGGATACCTGCCGAAGAAGACGTCGTAAACACCGTCACCTTGCAGCGCTCTCCGCGCTCCGGTAGAGTCCCGCTTTCATCAGGAGCGGGACGACCCGATGCCATTGCTCGATGCGGCGGCGCTGCGCCGCCTCCAATCGGAATTCCGGCAATCCATGAGGACGCTGCTCTCGGATCTGTGCCGGGATCTCGACGGCGAATATTCCGACCTCACCGATCGACTCGCGCTGCCGGCCGGCTATTTCCGGTTTCTGGCCCATTCCCTCGATCCCGCGGTCTATTCCAACTGGAAGGTCGTCGGCTGGATCGAAATGTTGAACGATCTCGTCTACTTCCTCGACCTGTTGCAGCAGGTTCGGACGGAGCGCGATCCGGGCGGGTTTGCCGAACAACTGTTCGCCGACTGCGAGCAGAAATTTTTCGAAAACAGCTATCTCGACGAGTTGTTCCCGCAGGGCCGCCCGCAGGCCAAGGGGCTGGCGACCAGGTTGCAGTGGTTGTGCATGAGGCTTGCGCGCGAAGCAACGCAGGAGTCGCTCTTCTTCGATCCTTGCCGGGCCATGCACTGGAAGAAGCGGCGGGGGCTGAGCCCGTGGGAAGTGTCGGGGAGTCTCGATCACCATTTCGAACGGGCCGAACGAGCATTCACCCTCCCGGTCGGCATCGAGGGAGACGAACTGCTCGCGCCGAAGTCCGTCGCCGCTGCCGTCGGTCGGGCGAAGCAGCGCGTCACGTTCGAGATCACCGCACGGGACATCGTTCTCAAGAAGGGCCGGACCTTTCCGATCTGCGCGCTGCGGGGCTCCGAGATGCAATGGCACTGGCCCCGGCGAACCGCGGCGGAAGCGGCGACGACGCCGTACGGTGCGCTGACGGTCGGGCCGACGCTGCGATACGGCAACGATCGGCAGCCGAACAGCGTGGGCCCCACGGATGCCGGGCAGGTGCAACGCATCGCGCGGGCCTGGAACGTGATTCGCGAAGCGTGGCCTGAAGGGCATGTTCTGTTGGAACTGTTCACGTCACGGATCAATCCGCTCCGGGCAAGAGGCGTCGTGAGCTTCAGCTATCGCCACAGGCCCGGATTGTCCTTCATCAACTGTTTCGAACGCGACGACCTGGATCTGATCGACGATCTCGTCCATGAAAACAGCCATCATCATTTGAACCTGTTGTTGCGCAAACACGTCATGTATCACGGCGACCGCAACCAGCAGATATTCTACTCACCCTGGCGGCGCAGCCTGCGCCCCATCCGCGGCATCCTGCATGCCTCGTTCACGTTCACGATGGGCGCGCTCCTGTTCGAACGGCTCTCGTCCTGGGCCGAGACGAAGCAGGGGGCGAGGCAGTGGAGGGAAGCCGGGCTGACGCCACGCGACCTCATGCGCGCGCGGTTCCGTTGCCTGGAAGAAATCGAGTCGGTGCGCTACTCGATACAAGATTTGGAGTATGCCGGGCGGCATCTCAAGTGGATCACCGGCTCGGGCGCCAGACTGGTGAGAGAACTGCAGGAGGCGATCGCCAAGGCCGAGCGGCGCATCGCCCGCCACCACAAAGCCGTCCTGGCCTCATCGTTTGGTCCAGCCCTCCGCAAACACATCAGAGAGCTTCAGCAGGCCAGGCACACCTATGGGCCGGTGCGGCTGAGCAAGGCTTAATACTACGATCAGTCGCCCCGGAGGCTGTTCGACGTGCAACCGGCGCGGTATCCTCGTATAATAAGTCATGTTCCTGGAACGATGAGCGTTACCGGAGGTGACCGATGGGAGAAAAAGCGGCTGTCCTCAAACTGCTCGAACAATTGCCGGAAGACGCGACGCTGGAAGACATCCAGTACCATTTGTACGTACTTCAGAAAATCAAGGCCGGGCAAGAAGCTGTTGATAGCGGACAGGTGATCCCGCACGAGGATGTCATGCGCGAGTTGGCGGGATGGCTCGCGTAGTCTGGTCGTCCGTTGCGCGCGACGACCTCAAGGCGTTGGTGGCCTTCATCAAAGCGGATTCCCCCAGCTACGCTCAAACCTTCGGATTGCACATCCAGCAGCGTGTTGAACAATTACGACAGTTCCCCGAATCCGGCCGGAAAGTTCCAGAAGATAAACGCGGCATCTATCGGGAACTCATCGTGGGAAACTACCGGGTGGTGTATCGAGTGGATGGAGACACCATAACCATTGTGACGCTCATCCACGGCGCACGCCTGCTTCATTTGTGAGCTGTTCTTCGCTGGATCACCAGAGGCGGCGGTAGAGTTCGGCGTTCTTCTCCAACACCCGCTGGGCAGCGGTGCGGAACGCATCATCAGGTTGGCCGATGAAGTCGTTGATGCCGAGACGCACCATCTGTTCGACGGTCAGGCCCTCGCGTTTGCCCAGCGCTTCCAGCCGCCGCATTTCTTCATCTGAGAGAGAGATCGTGAGCCTTGCCATGATCGGCTCCTTCGCTTAGGATGCTGCGCCTTGTGATGGGGTTAGTATAGGGGAAAGAACTCGCGGGGACAAACCTTCAACTTGTGATTCCCCGTAGCT
>DIHJ01000082.1:2922-22288 GCA_002420105.1 Nitrospira sp. UBA5699 | reverse complement strand
CTCGGTGCGATCTCTTCCCCGTGCCCGTTCGTCCACTGCCCGGCGCTTCCCTAATCACAGAATCGTGATTCCACGAACCGGGCCGGTCCTTACGACGGAGCGAGGAACGGCGGCGCGTCGGGAATTTGAACGCAACAAACGGATAGTGTCTCGCCCATCCCGGCTGTATCATCAGGATGCGCACGTGGAGGATCGTATGGCGGCGATTGATGCAGAGGCTGCGTGGAACGCGGTGCTGAACCGCGACCGCCGCTTCGACGGCCTGTTCGTCTACGCGGTGTCCTCCACGCTGGTGTATTGCCGCCCGTCCTGTCCTTCCCGCCGGCCGACCCGGGCTCGCGCGACGTTTTTCCCTTCGCCGCAGCAGGCGGAGGCGGCGGGATTTCGGGCCTGCCGTCGCTGTGATCCCCGCTCGCCCGACGGGAACAGGACGGAGCATCCGGTCGACCGGGCCCGTCGCTATCTGGACCGGCAGTCGGACAAGCCGGTGACGCTCCGCCGGCTGGCCGCCTTCGTGGGGATCAGTCCGTTTCATCTCCAGCGGGCGTTCACTCGAGCGGTCGGACTGTCCCCGAAAGCCTATCAGGACGCCAGGCGGATGGAGCGGTTTACGATCTCGTTAAAACAAGGGAAGACCGTGACGGATGCGATCTACGAAGCAGGGTTCGGGTCGAGCAGCCGCGTATACGAACGAGCGAACGGGGCCTTCGGCATGACGCCGTCCGTTTTCCGTTCCGGCGGCAAGGGCGTGACGCTTCGCTATGCCAGCGTCCCGACGGCGGTCGGCCGCATGCTCGTCGCCGCGACGGAGCGCGGCATCGCGGCGGTCCATCTCGGAGAGAGCGAAGCGTCGCTCGTCGCCCTGCTGAAGGATGAGTACCCGCATGCCGTTCTGCGCCGCGATCCGCAGGGACTGACGCGGCAGCTGCGCGACATGATTCGGTGTCTTCAGGGACAGATCGACGGGGACCGCCTCCCGCTGGACGTGAGCGCGACGGGATTTCAACGCAAGGTGTGGGCGGCGTTGCAGCGGATTCCCCGCGGATCGACGCGATCTTATCGGGAAATCGCGAAGGTGATCAGGCGACCGGAGGCAGTGCGCGCCGTGGCCCGGGCCTGCGCGACGAACCCTCTGGCCGTGGCGGTGCCCTGCCATCGCGTCGTCCGGGAGGACGGCCGTCCCTCCGGTTATCGTTGGGGGCTTTCGCGGAAGCAACAGCTGCTCGATCTGGAACGCTCCTGTCCGGCGGAAACGGATCCGGCCGGTTGACAGGATACGGTCCGCATCGTAGCCTAGTTTCATTCGTCCGCGGGACTCGCTCATGAAAACGTTCGGCCTGGCGGTGCTGCGGCGATCGGCGGGTACGTGGTCGGGTTGTTCGGCGGCATGGTCCTGACCGAAGCCCTCACCTCGAACCGGCACGACAAATCGCCGGAAGCGGCGATGACCGGGGCCTTTGTGGCCGGGCCGCTGATGGCGCTGGCTGCCGTGGTTGTGTTATTGATCTTCTGTTCCCGTCGCGTACGTTGGCATTATGATGCACGTATCAGGAGAACCGATTGCCATGGGTCACCCCGCTCGACGAATTCCCGACTCCGCTCCGGTCCGTCGCTTCTTCATCGCTGCTATGTTCGGCATTGCGCTCCTCGGCCTGCTTCCGGTCCGGCTCGATGCGGCGCGGGGAGGGGGCGGAGGGAAGACGGAAGTGATGCCCGTGCAAACCGCGGCACCGGCCGCCGTCGTGATCGAATCCGCCGGCAGCGAACAGGAGTTGCGGAAGCAATTGCGGGCCAAGAACGGCGTGGCTGAGCTCAACGCCCCGAACGCCCGGTTCTCGCAGGCCCCGACGGGGAGTTTCGGATTCATCGCGCCGCAGCAACTGGGTATGGCCCTGGTGACACAGAGTCCGGACCTCGGGTTGGAACGGGCTCCCTCCGCCGCCAACGCCTATGAGATTCACAAGCTGGCCGACGGCAGCGGCATGGTCGTGGGATTCATCCCGCGTGATCTCGTTTCGCAGGTGACGCCGGCAAACCGGCCGAAGAACATCCGGATCGCCCTCCATTCGAGTCCCTCGGAGAAAGCCCCCCACATTGCGGCCGTGCCGCTCGTCAAATTGATGGTGGATCGGATGCCGGTCCGGCTCGATCCGAAGAAAGCCGACAGTCCCGTGCTGCTGGACATGGATCTGCAGGGCACCGCCAACCGCAAATCGGTTCCGGGAACGCAATAGCGCCGCCGACCGGTCTCGACCGCGCATCCTTCTCCGTGCCTCGAACGGGCCGGTCGGCAGGGGGCTCCTCCCCTTGACTCGGCTCCCGTACGGGAGCGATGCTAATACTCATTCACCCCGGGTGGCGTATGGAGTCGGGGTAGCTCATTCCGCCGTTCACGCTTCCGGTCTTGCACTCGTTTCCGCGTGTGACGCCCCCGCCGGCCCTGTGCCCGCGGGGGCGTCGTCGTTTGTCCCACCCGTAACAAGGAGGTTGTCCCATGAAGACCTCGCTCATCCTGTTTTCCGTGATGGCATTCGTGCTGGCGACCGTCGTGTTGGTCTTTGCCAATCCGGGCATGCTGCCCAAGCATCCGGGCTACCCCATGGGGAAGGCCGTCGATCCCGTCAAGGGGCAGCCGCTTGCCAACGATCCGGGCGAAACGAACGCCACTGGTGAACGGTCGCTCTTGAACGCTTCGGCATTCGACGACGCGCACGTGAAGCAGAATCTGTCGGTCAATCAGAACGACCAGCGGATTCTGGAGAAGCCCGGCGCGGGGGTGCTCCCGAAAGTGCAGGGGCCGAACATCAAGATCGAGCCGCCGGTGAAGGAGGCCACCAGGGCGAATGCCAACCCGCAATAGGCCTGCGTCATGACGAAATGAGCGGTCCGGCCGGATCCCGGCCTCCGTCGCTGCCGGGGTCCGGCTCGACACGTCCGGCCGTTTCCCGTCCGCTGCGCCCTCATTTCCCGTCTTGTTCTTCTGCCCTGTCGGGAGTACGATTGCGCCTGGCCGGACTTATCCACACTTTCACCATCATGCTGTAGGGAGGAACGGGGTCATGAGAATTCGAGCGGTCAGCGCAGTGGGCATGGTTGCTCTCTTGGGACTCATCGTCGGGGGGTGCGCCAGCGACGGGACGATGGGTTCGTCCGGATCGGCGTCCGGCGGGGCGGCTTCCGTTCAGACTGATTCGTTGCAGGCCTGTCTGGCCAGAATTCCGTCTTCCGCGACGGCGGGAACCAGGCAGGTGGCGGAAGAAAGCTGCCGGCGCGATGAAGCGGTCAAGATGGGCATCGTCGGTACTGCCACCGCCAAGAGCAACGAGCGGGTGGCGTCCGGTACCCAGGGCGATACGCTGGAAGCCTGCATGGCGCGCATTCCCAAGGATGCCACGGCCGGCCAGCGGATGCTGGCGGAGGAGAGCTGCCATCGCGATCAGGCCAACCGCCGATAGAGCGTGTTTTCTGCTTGTGCCGGGGAGACGGCTTGAACGGTCGTCTCCCGCACGACGCAATCCGAGCGCGGGTCTGATCGGGAAAGCGTCACGGGAAAAGGCGATTAGAATCCCAGCTCTTTCTCCAGGTCCGCCTGTCCCTTCTTGAACTTCTTCTTCTCCGCTTCGTCCTTTTTCTTGGTGAGCGCTTCGAGTTCCTCGGCCTTTTTCTTTGCGGTCTCGTGCTCTTTCTTCATCGCCTGTTCCTGTTGCTCTTCCTTGAGTGAAACGATTTGTGCGGCTTTGATGGCCTCGTCGGGCACCGTCGTCCACGACAAGCGATAGCCCGGCTTCTTGAGGGCCTGCTCGTGATACACCACGACATAACGGGTCGGATAACTGCGTTGGCCGATCTGTCGCTCCTCCAGAACATAGACGGTGGGTGAGTTGAACAGTTCAGGTTGATACGAATCAAGGAGCATCCTGGTGGTCCGGCCGGCCGCCACGGAAGTCATCTTTCCCATGTACTCCGTGAAGGCCTGGGTGTTCGTGGGATCGGGAGGCTTCACGTTTTCCATTTGCTTTGCCTGTGCGTCTTGTGCGCGGTTGAGTGCCTCTTCTTCGTCCTGCAATTGGTAGCGATACGTCTCCTTGAACTCCTGCAGCTTGAACGGGCCTTTCTTGGCTTTGCCCTTAAAAAAAGAAGCAGGATCGCTCGTGCTTTTGACGACATACGAGAGCCGACCGACCGTGGGATCACCGGCATAGAATAGATAGGTACTGTCCGGCGCCACGGGCATCGCGTACTTCCCGGCATCAGGCGGGATCTCCGGTGCGAGGCCCGTCTTCCGCCCTGACATGACGCGCTGTCCCAACAACGTGAGCGCAGGTCCTTTCCCGCGGCCGATGGCCTGCACGACCGCCGCCCTCACATCCGGAACCGGATCGTTGGTCGCGGGGGCCAGGAACTCCGTATCGCGGTCTTGTGGCCCGATCATGCCGATGGCGTCGGCCGCGGCAATCCGCAACTCGACTTCCTCACTCTGGAAGACCGGCACAATGCTGAGAACATAGCTTCGATCCGCCGTGGATCCGAGCGTCCGCAAGTCTTCTTGCAGGATTGCTACGGCGTCTTTTCTGAGTTTCTCGCATCCTGCGTCTTTAGCCGGCTTGTTCCGACAACCCTCGAGATACTTCTTGACGGTTTCAGTTTGCGGCGAAAGCGGGGGAGCAGATCCGGAGGATGGGGACGCGGGCTCGGCATGAGCCGGACGGAAAGGGGACGTGATCAGCAACACGCCTGTGATGAAACTTGCAAGTACGACCGAAGGACCCTTCATGGTTGTTCCTCCTAAGAGCGCCGAATCTCCACGTTCCCGTGCTCCTGTCACTTCCCGGGTTGTGTCGTTCCCAGTAAGCGGACACGGATCTCCGCTTCATTCATCCGCCGCCGCTGTGCCGCTGCCTGCTCCAATTCCCGTTTCTTGGAATTGTCCAGTTTGGTGACACATTTCAACTTCAGCTCGGCAAGTTTCTTCTCAAGAAACGCCTTGTGGGCCCTGTAGGATTCCACTTCAGATTCCGCACGTAATCGCAGGAGGCGGGAGCTCATCGGCACTTCGAAGACCTTCGGGAAGCTCAAATAGAAGTCTTTGTGCGCTCGTTCATGTACGTGTTCCGCTTCGATGATGTCGTCGCAATTGCTCTTTTTGAAATCGTCGTCGACGACGGGCTCGCCTTCCGGGCTGACCCCCGCGACTTTCTTGATGGTTTTCTTCTCCTTCACAGGGCCTTGCTTGATGAGGTCATACCATTGGGATTTCGATGCGCCCGTCAGCTGGACGAATTTTTGGTTTAAGTCGTCATTCGATTGCGGCATGTCGACATCCCGGTACAGCTCTCGCGCCCATGCGAAGATTTCCTTCCAGGCTTCTTCCGCATTGGTCACCCGATCCAGATGTTTCTGCATCTTGTCGATATCGTCGCACGTGCAAGGACCTGCCCCCAAGGCTGCGGTATGGAAGACGCTCAGCAGGAGCCCGCCGCACAGGCACGTCACTCTCAGGACACGCGCCATGGCCCCGGAGTTCGGGGACGGTCGCACATGCCACATGGATTCCAACAGACTCCGCCCATCCCTTAGCCTGCAGGACATGATTCGTTCTCCTCTCTGTGTACTCATCTGTTAGAAGAGCGTATTCTTGCTCCACCCATGATATCTGCCTCGGCACGCCAAGGTTCCCGATTGCTCCTGCTCGTTGTCCTTGCCGGTCTGACATATGCGAATGCGTGGCATGGAGGGTTCCAATTCGACGATTTTTCCGCCATCCTTGAGAATCCTCATGTCGCCGATACCGGTGCGTTTACCGGACACCTCGATCACATGGTCCGTCCCGTCCTGTACGCGACATTCCTGTTCGATCGTGCCGTCTATGGGATGAACGCCACGGGATACCACCTGCTGAATTTCCTGTTCCATCTCGGATCCGGGATTCTGGTCTATTGCATACTCACCCGCGCCGTCACAGAGGGTTCGCAACAGGTGCCGTTTTGGACCGCGCTGCTGTTTCTTGTCCACCCCATTCACACCGAAACCGTCACCTACATTTCCGGGCGGGCATCGGGCCTGATGGCGTTCCTTTATTTCCTTGCCCTTTTCCTGTACATCAAGGCGTCGGAATCCCGGGATGCCGGGAAAATCTATTTGTCAGGAGCCGTCGTAGCCGGGCTCTTATCAATCGGCTCGAAAGAAACGGCTGTCACTCTCCCGATGGCTTTCCTGCTCTGGGACGTTCTGATCCGGAGACTCCGGGGTCCTTCGCTTCGCGCGGTCTTTCGCTCATCGCACCTGCCGTTCTGGATCCTTCTCCTCTTCGCGGCAGGTTGGGCCTGGAGTCATCCTCGTTATACATATCTTGCGCAATTCAGCTTTCAACTTCGACCCCTTTGGGACAATGTGTTAAGCGAAGCTCACGCCGTTGCCTATGCTCTTCTGTTGTTCTTCCGCCCGTGGAAGCAGAATTTCGATCATGACTTGTCTGAATTCCACTCGCTAAGTCAATGGCCGCTCCCATTCGACATGCTCGCCCTTGGTGCGCTGATCGCGGTCGCCGCCGGCATGGCTCACCGTCTTCCGCTGGCATCGTTCGGTATCGGCTGGTTCTTTCTTCAGATCCTTCCCACCAGCCTTATTCCCCGTGCAGACCTCTTGAGCGAACGCAACCTCTACCTGGCGTCGGTCGGGTTGTTCTTGGCTCTTGTCGTGGTCTCTGCCACACTGTCGGCCCGATGCGGCAAAATGGTGAAGAATCCCCGCCTGGTTGGATCTGTCGGAGCAAGCATGGCCTCCGTTCTGGTGGTCGGACTCTGCCTGATGACCGTCCAACGCAACACCCTCTATCGAGATCAACTCTCCCTCTGGTCCGACGCGGTGAGCAAATCCCCGAAGAAGGCCAGGCCGCACAACAATCTGGGGCACGCCTACGCGGTCCATGGGGACTGGGACCGGGCCATCGAGGAGTTCCGGACGGCCGCTCAGTTGGACCCCGGTTATGTCCTCGCCCAGGAGAACCTTCGCAACGCCTACTTGCACCGCGCGGGGCGGCAATAATCCCTCTATCCGGCGTCTTCCTCTGACGGGGACAGTCGCCGGCCGGAAGGGCGACCGTCCCCTCGCTTTAGCCGCTCGCTCCCTGCAGCGACCTCGTGGCCGTAGCGCAGAAGCCGCGAGGCCTGTTCCCACTGATCCATAAGATTCAGCCCCACCAGCAGCAAGCGGTGCCCGTCTTTGAACATGCTGGCGATGAGGCAGCGTCCCGCTTTGCTCGTATAGCCTGTTTTGACGCCGTTCACCTCAGGGTCAACCAGCAGTTCGTTGGTGCTGTGCAGCGACATGCGTCTCCTGCCGTCTACCGTGGCAATGTCGCGGACCAGTGTCCGGACCATCATGGAGAAGATCGGCTCCTGTAATGCTCGTTCGGTCAACTTCGCCAAATCCGCCGCCGTCGAGTAGTGGCCGGGAGCGTCAAATCCGCAGGGGTTGGCGAAATGGGTGTCCTTCAACCCCAGCCTGCCGGCCCGTTCGTTCATCAGCGCCACGAACCGCTTGTCATCACCGCCGATATGCCAGGCGATCGCCTCGCAGGCATCATTGGCGCTCGCCACCAGCATGGCAGTCAGCAGATCGCGCAGGAGGAATTCTTCCCCGGGCCGGAACCGGTAGGACGAATGATGTACCACTGCGCGGCGGTCAATCTTCACCACCTCTTGGAGCGGCGCAGATTCGAGAGCGATGAGGGCGGTCATGACCTTGGTGAGGCTGGCCGGTGGGAGCCGTCGTGTCGCGCTCTTTTCCAGCAGGACCTTCCCGGATGTGAGCTCGACCATGTACAAGGCGGATGCCTTGATCACCGGCCGCCCGGGCAGGTCGGGAGGCGAGTCCTGAGCCCGACCGGTGCAAGGCCATGCCGTGCTTGTCGTCACCAGCATGGCGACCAACAGCCATGTACCTCGCCGCCTCTCCATGGCGTCGTTCGTCTATCGACCGAACAGGCCCTTCAATAAGTTGCCGGCCTTCTCCATATCGGAAGGCTCATCTTGGCTCGGTGGGGGTTCGGGCGCTGCCGGCTGCTCGTCCGGTACCGGCATAGTGCGCTGCGGCATTCCGGCTTGAGGCCTGGGACCCGTCGGCATACCGCGCTGCCCCATGCCTTCGCGGCCCATCATGCCTCCCATCATGGCGCCCATATCGAATTTGGTGAAACCTTCGGGAATTTCGAAGAGCTTCGGGTCCTGCTTGCCGATCTTGAGGTTGTTGAGCTCGGTCAACATCCGCTTCTTCTCGTTGCCTTCTTTATAGAGCAGGTCCTGTTTGACGTTGATGCCCTCTTTGGTCCGCCAGGAAAAGCCGCCGTATTTTTTCCCATCCGTGCTCGTCGCGATGGTCTTGTACTTCGTCACCTTGACGCCGTTCAACGTTTCTTCTCCCATCGCCGTGTCTTCATAGGTCCATTGCGACGTATCGCTGCCATGTCCCTGGACTTTCTGCCCGAACGCATATTCCATGTACATGTTCTCGGACGGCATAAGCATCCACATGATCTTGGTGTCATACCGGAAGATCTGGACCGCGCCGTCTCCGGCGCCCGTCAACATTTCCTTGCGCTCCTTGGTCGGTGTCGCATAGACACGCTGCTGGATCGTGCCTTCCTCGTTTTGGATGGTCGCATCAGCCGAGTATTCCGCTTGAGGACGACTCATTTGCGCGGCCTCCGCGGGCAACCAGGCCGAGAGCGTCGCAAACGCGATCAGGACGACAGCAATGAGTGGCATGGCAAGCTCCTTCCGGAACGTGTTGAGGTTGCTCGAGTGTGTTCGGCCAGCCAGGCTCCGTGGCCTTCGGGAATAGGCCACGGGACACGAATCACTTGGGCGGAAGGGTATCCCTTGCCGGAAAGGAAGTAAAGATGGGAATTACTGAACAGGTTCAGCCACCCTCTCGTCGGGAACCTCTAGAATACGGAATTATGACCGGCAGTGACAGACCCTGGTATGTCTTTTGCGCAACAGCACGAAATACGCTCCGTCAGACATCGAGCACGGAAATCGTCCTCAATACGATGGGGGTGGAAACCGAAGGAACAGGCCGATCTATTGGATTAGTTCGAGGGGTAATCGCACCTGAAGATGCATCGTGTTCCGTTCTGATGGTGGAGCTTGGCGCAGTAGACTTGTTTCAGCCCCCTCCCTCGCACATAGACTTCCGCGGCGAGCAGCATGCCGAGCGGCGGCGCAGTTAAGTAAACCCAAAAGGCCGTCCAGAGATTCGCCGGCATGGCCGACGCCAACGTCCTGGCCGGATTCATGCTCATGCCGGAATAAGGCGCTTCGATGCTGATGTAGAGTGCGACGAGACAACCGGCGATCAGCCCCGTGAAGACGCCGAGCCTCCGATGGTTCGACGCAATGAGCACCGCCAGCATGAGTCCGAATGAAATAGCCGCTTCGGCGAGGAATGCGACGGTAACGCCGGGCTCCCCCGGGACCGTCACCACATAATTGACCGCCGGATGCTCGATCGCCGTGCCGATCGCCGCCCCGCTGATCAGCACCCCGATCCATCCCCCCAGTGTTTGCGCGATCACGTACCCCAACGCATCGTATCCTTCGATCTTGCCGAGCCTGAGAAACGTCAGGGTCACGGCGGGATTCAAGTGGGCGCCGGATCGTGTGCCCCAGGGGGAATAGATGAGGCCGACAGCCGTGAGCCCCATGGCAATCCCGATGGTGATGCGGCGCGCGACGGGATCGGGAATCATGGCGTGGTACGGTGACTGCGGATATTCGAGGGCCGCGGTCACGACGGTGGCCGAGATCATGAACAATCCCAGCCCCGCCGCTTCCATGAGATACTCGGGCCAGTGAGCCCGCAGTCTGTCACCCGGCGACCGCATAACGGATCCTCATCGGCCCGGATCCTCGATAGGCCGGGCTGAGCCTGATCTCCTCCGCCGTCTCGTGGCAGGGGCGGCAGCGCCAGCGCGTAATCGTCATCGCGCCATGCTCGTCTTCGACCTCCCGACCGGCGGTCTTCCGCATCATGCGATCGCAACTCGGGCAGTGCATCGTTCCCTCCCTCGCCCTTACCTTGTGTGCAGGTTCTTCCGGATTCCCCGGGCCGGTCGAACCGGGACGGGGACCGGCTGCGGTCGGGGCATCGCCGCATCGAGGCGCCGGCGCCATTCCAGAAAATCCACCTGCTGCGACAACCACCAGCAGGTTGCGGCGAAGCGCAGTTCCCGCATCCCCCGCCGCATGTGCCGGATCCTCCAATACCAGGTTGTGTTCATGAGACACCTCGCGTTCTTTTCGGTGGGTCGGGACGGCGGCGAGCTTCTTACAGCGAGGATCTGTGGCAGAGCGGTTAAGGCGCGGAGCGGTTTCGGAGCGCGAGCACGGCGGGGGCCTCGTCCGGGAGCGAGGCAAGGGCTTCCCGGGCCTGTTCATGATAATAGGCCCAGGCTTGCCGGGGATAACGCGACAGCACGCGCTGATAGAGGGCCCGCGCCTCGGCCAGGCGGTCCTGTTCGGCCATGAGCCGGGCGGCCCGGAGGGTGCAGGCGGCCCCGAGGGCCCGGGGATCGACCGCCGTGCGCAACGGCTGCCGCCTGACGTGCGGGCTCCAGAATTTCATCCAGTCCGGCGGTTCCGGTCCGGTCAGCATGATTTGTTCGATGTGTTCGACGAGCCGAAGGAGCCTGCCCGGTTCGTCCGTCACGAGGCACTGTTGATAGCGTTCCCAGACGGCCATGACCGGAGACTGAGGGGTTGTGTCCGACCGGTCGGGCGCCGGCAGCCCTTGGCAGCCGGTGAGCAGCAACACGAGCAGGAGCGATGTCTGTCGCATGGAGGGAAGTCACGGTGGACGGCCGGTCCTTACAACTTGGCATGCGCCGCCTGCCGGTGGCGGCGCCCTTCCCCGCGCCGTCCCGTACTTGACAAGGTCCCTCCAAGGGGCGTGCAATAGTACGGTAGCGGAAGCGCCCATGCCCTGATTCCCGTCCTCCCGTGCCTTATGAGGAAGCGAGTCAGCCTCCAGCGTCTCGTCACCCTCTCCATCCTCTCTCTCGGTCTGCTGACCGGATCGCTCGGGCTGGCGTACGCCTATTGGCAGGCGAAACATTCGCTTCGCACCGGCATCGGTCTCACCTTTCAGGAACTGGCGCATCAGAGCGCGGACAAGGTCGGCTTGATCCTGGACAAGGAAGTGGAATGGGTCGAACGTCTCGGTTCCATGCCGGAGGTGGCCGAAGCCGTCAAAGCCCGGACGGGATTGAGCTTCGATCAGCCGGCGTTCCAACGGTGGCGCGACAGCCAGCTGCGCTACTTCCGTTCGGTCATGGTCTTGGACCGCGAGGGCCGTTCGGTGGGGGGCGTGACCAGCGAAACGACCAGGAGCCATTACAGCCGACAGCCCTGGTGGCCGGTCCTGTTCGAACAGCGACGGACCTGGGCCGGGGAACTCCGATCGGACGAGGCGGGGAACGGCTATTGGGAAATCGCCGTTCCCGTCATGGACCGCGGCGGCGAAGTCGTCGGCGCCGTGAAGGTCGTGATCGGCAAGGACCAGCTGTTCGCTTCCGTCTTCCGCAGCCGTATCGGAGAGAGCGGGCATGTGATGCTGTTGAACGACCGAGGGCGGGTATTGGCCTGTCCTGTCCTGCCGTCCGAACGGCATCACACGGTTCAAATCGAAGGAGGGCCGCTGTTCGACGCCGCCCAGGTTCCCGATCGGCCGCAGTGGCTCGAGGTGCGGGACGATTCGCACGGACGCTCCGGTGGGATCGTGGGAGTCGCGCCGGTGTCGCTCCGCTCGAACGTCGAGCCGGCCCATCGCTGGTTCATCCTCGTGCGCCAGGACCCGGACGAAACCTACGCCCCGCTCACCGTCCTGATGCGCCGCCTGGCCGCGTTCGGGCTCCTGGCCGTGGGGATCGTGGCGCTTCTGCGGTGGCGGCTGGCGTTGCGCATCGTCCGCCCCATCGACGCGCTGGTCGCCCGGATGAAGGAGTTCGGGCAGGCCGCGGTTCCGTCGCCGCCGCCCGCCGTGCAGCCGGTGGGTATCGTGGAACTGGACGCGCTCGCCGCGGGTTTCGACGACCTGGCCCGTCGGCTCGAGCTGGCCGCGCGCGAGCGCGAACGGTACGTCGAGGATCTCGAACGGACCAATCGGGAACTGGCGACATCCGAGGAGCACTATCGCATGCTCTGGAACCATTCGCTCCATATCAGGTTGCTCGTCGATGCCGACGGGAAGATCCGGGATCTCAACCGGCGCGGGGAGATCAAGCTCTGGCGTCCGGCCAGCGACGTGACCGGCCTGTCCGTGCTGTCGCTGTTCGGCGAGTCGGATCGGCCGCGGCTGCACGGTCTGTTGAATGAAGCGTTCATGACCGGACGGGAACTGACCGCCGGCGAAGTGTGCGTGCCGGCGCCGGCCGGCGACAGCTTTACGATGGAGGTGGATCTGGTCCCGCTGGAGAAGGCCGGAAGCGTCGAGGCGGTCATGGTGCAGTTGACCGATCTGACCGAGAAGAAACAGCTGCAGGAACAATTGCTGCGCTCGGAGCGGCTGGCGTCCCTGAGCCAGTTCGCGTCGATGTTCGCCCACGATATCCGCAATCCCCTGGTGGGAATCAAGAAGACGCTGGAACTGCTCACGGACCGCCCGGAGCCGGATGCGGCCGGCCTCCGGCACCGGTGCGACGACATGCGGTTCACGACCGACCTGCTCCTGGGCATGATCAACGACATGCTCGACGTGTATCAGGAGAACTATTCCGGACTCCCGCTGCTCACCTCCACGGTGTCGCTCAAGGCGCTGACGGACGACGCGCTCCGTCTCTTCCGGACGGAAGCCGAGTCGCAGGGGATCTCGTTCAGGACCGACCTGCCGCGCGAGGACGTGCTGGTCCGGGCGGACGCCAGACGTCTGCAGCGGGTCCTGATCAATCTCGTACACAATGCGATGAAGTTTTCTCCGCCGGGAGGCACGATCGCCGTCGCGGTGCGCGAAGACCGGCCTCAGGGTCTCCGCCGGCGGTCCGCCCAAACGGAGGCCCGCGTCGTCACCGTTCAGGTGGCGGACGAGGGACCGGGCATCGAGGCCGCCGAGCTGCCGCACCTGTTCGAGCTGTTCTTCAAGAAGAAGGACGCCGGCGACATCCGGGCGGGGCGGGGACTCGGCCTGCACTTTTGCCGTCTGGTCATGGAAGCCCATGGCGGCAGGATCCGGGCCGAGAACCGGTCCTCCGGCGGCGCCGTCTTTTCCCTGGTGCTGCCCGTCATGGAGGAGAGCTATGCCGGTCAATTTGCTGATCGCTGAAGATCAACGGCTGTTCAGGCAGAGCCTGCGCCTGTTGCTGGAACGTGAACGCGATCTCCGCGTCGTGGGGGAGGCGATGGACGGGCGGGAGGCGTTCGAGCAGGCGATGAAGCTCAAGCCCGACATGATCCTGATGGATGTGGACATGCCGAGGGTCGACGGCGTGACGGCCACCAGACTGATCAGAGGCTGCCTGCCGGAGGTCAAAGTCCTGATGCTCTCGGTGCACGATGAAGACGCGAGAATCGTGGCCGCGGTCAGAGCCGGCGCCTGCGGGTATATTCTCAAGGACGCGGACCATGCCGAGTTTTTGCGCATCATCCGCGCCGCGCACCGGGGCGAGCGGCTCCACTCGCCATTTATGCCGGACGGATTCGCGCAACGCGCCCTGTCCGCGTTGCACGAATCGGAGGCGGCGGAACAGGCCGGCATGGAGCTTCTCACCGAGCGGGAGCGGGAGATCCTGGCCCACGCCGCCGCGGGGCAGGGCAACAAGGAAATCGCCGACCGGTTGAACCTGTCGCTCGATACGGTCAAGACCCATCTGCACCACATCTACCAGAAACTCCGCGTCGCCGGCCGGGTGGAGGCCATTCTCTCGTACTTGCAGAGCGGCTAGATCCCGCGGCCTCACCCGACCGGTGTACGGAAAATCCACCCTTCAGGCGATACCCCCGCTTCGGCTCGCTTCGTAGAATGACAGGCGCAGTCCCGACGGATGCGGAGGGTGCGCGGGTCGCTCGCGAGGCGGACGGACTTTCACCAAGGAGGTCGGGCGATGAAACGGGAGAACGTCATAGGGTACACGATGTTGATCGTGGGCTTTGCGGTCATTGTGGTCATGCTCTTCAGCCTTTCCGCCCGCGCGGCGGAGGAGCCGACGGCGAAACCGATCGGTCCGGTGATGGAGTCCGGAAAGGATCTGGCCGACGACAGCCTTTCGATGCCGCGGATCGAGCCGAAGGCGGGGGAGCTCACGAGGGAGATGGAAAAACCGATGCGAGTGCCGGAAACGATACACGAAACGACGTCGCCCGGCTATCGGCCGCTCTGCGGGCCGGCCAAGAATGCCATCAACCACGTGTATTGCGGCGAAGGCTACGACGTCTTCGCGTTCTAAGAGGAAGGGGAATCAGTCCATCGCTCTCGGGACAAGGAGGGCATCATGAAAAGTCTGCTGGCATGGAGCGCGATCCTCTGTACGGCGCTTTTTCTCACCGTGACGGGTCGGGCGGAGGTGCAAACCAACTGGATCGACGAACTGACGAATTCCGTGGAGTTCTACAAGAGCAACTATCCCTCGTCCGACTGGACTCCGTATGTCGGCAAGCTCACGGTCGTCAAAGACGCCCTGGCCCGGGGAGACCAGGCGCTGGTCAGGAAGGAAATGGGCAAGTGGTTCAAGATGCTCAAGAACCGCGACCACGGCATCCACGATGTGGCGGCGGATGAATTGTATAATTTTGCGCTGATCGTGACGCCGATTCAGGAATACAACATCGCCGTTCCGACCGGCGGCGGCTTCTGACGCGTGACCACGACGGTCCCGGTTGGGCGGAGCGGACATCAGGCAGGCACGACATCACCGCACGAACGGCCGTTCAGCCGGGACCCCTTGCCGCTCCGCCGCCGGTGGTCGAACCGGTTGCCGATCGCATCCTGAGCGGGGTGCGTCGGCTCCGGTAATCGAGGCCGGGCGTCGCCTTGACTTTGATCCGGTCGACTCGTAGCATCCGAGGCAGGCGGTTGCCCCGCCCGTCGGCGCGAGGGGCGGGGAGTCTGGTCCGGCCTCTCGCGCGGAACGCGGCGGGATCGACATGAAGGTTCGTCGCCTGCGCTGGATTCTCCTGTCGCTGCTGGCCTTCGCCGGGGTCGGGCGGAGCGGTGGCGATCCGATTCTCGCCAAGGACCGCCCGGCCGAGGCCGGCGTCGCTCTTCAACAGATCCTCGAGCTCGAAACGACCGCCCGTCTTCTGGCCGTGCTCCTCGATTCCGGCCGTGCCGTCGTCAGCGAACATCTGCCGTTGGTCGAAGCTCCGAACCGCGCCCAGCCGCTGTCCGCCGATGCGTTCGAACGGCAGATGGCGGACATCTTCCTCAGCCGTTCGGGGATCGACGTCCGCGATCTCGACCACGCCAAAGTCTCCGCCCGGAGCAAGCGCCTGCTGAGAGAACTCGTGACGGTCAGCCGGGAGATCGTCGTCGAAGCGCAACAGGAAATGCTGCGGCCTCCCGCCGGAGGGAGAGGGTTCATTCCGGCGGTGTTCGGCGCGCGGACGGCGACGCGCTTCAGCGATCGCACCGGGGTGCGCCTCAAGCAAACCGCGCTCGCCCCCCGCAACCCGGCCAACGCGCCGGATTCTTCCGAAAAGCTGGCGCTCGAAGCGTTTGCGGACTCGGACTATCCCCGTGAGAAAGTCATCAGCGAAGTCACCGCGAAAAGCGCCGCCCTGCGACTGATGTATCCCTTGTACACGACCAGGCATTGCCTGGATTGTCACGGCGAACCGAAGGGCGAGCGGGACAAGATGGGCTATGTGCGAGAAGGTCTCAAGCTGGGGCAGAATGCCGGCGCGATCAGCGTGACCATTCCTCTTCGACCATGAGACACCCGGTGCCCGTGATGGTTCTGCTCTCGCTGTTGCTCGCGGCCGTGCCCGGCCGCGTCCGGGGGATCGACCGCCCGCCCCTTCCGGTCGAAAAACCCGCCGGCAGCGGCGTGATCGTCCATAGCGACGGGTACGTGCTGACCGCGCATCATGTCGTCAACAACGCCAGACGCATCGTCGTGGTGACCGCCGGCGAGTTCCGCGCCCCGGCGATCCTCGTCAGCGCCGACCCGGAACACGATCTGGCGCTGCTGAAAATCGAAACGGTCGGTCTGACCGAGGCGCCGCTCGGCTATGCCGGCTCGGTGCGGCTCGATCAGGAGATCGTGAGCGTGGGATTCCCGTTCGGCCTGCGCGAGGTGTCCGTAACCCGCGGAAGGATCGCCGCCGTCAGAACCAAGGGGGTGCAGCGGGTCTTTCAGGTCGATGCGGCCGTCAATCCCGGCAACAGCGGAGGTCCGCTGTTCACCCGTCGCGGTGAAGTGATCGGAGTGCTGACGACCAAGTTCAGCCATCCGTCCGGCATCGTCCCCGAGGGCATGGCCTTCGCCGTGCCTATCAGCTATGCGACGCCGCTCCTGGCCAATATCCCGGACTTCGACTTTACCGCCATCGGCAAGGGAGGAAAGGTCTTCAAGGGCGAGGCGGACGGGAAGCTGGCGGAGGAACTGACGCGCACCACCGTGAGGATTGAAACCATCCGGGTTGCCGAACCGCCGGCCGCGGCGGCTTCTCCGGTCCCTCCGTCGGCGGGGCGGCCTGCTCCGCCGGTCCGCAGCCAGCCGGCCGCGTCGCAGGAAGACGCATCCTGGTCCGCCGATGAGGCCGCCGTCGCCAGGGTGAACGAACAACTGCGGGCGCTCCAGCAGGACGAACTCGCCCGACTCGTCCGGCGGGGCGCCCAGGCTCCCGAAGGCATGCTGCTGGTCCCCGGCGGGGAGTTCACGATGGGCGCCGACGACCTCGCTCCCGACGCGCGTCCCGCCCATCGCGTGACCGTGAGCGCCTATTGGCTCGATCGTTTTCAGACGACCAACGGGCAGTATCGCGCCTGTGTGGAGGCCGGCGCCTGTCTGCCTCCCAAGGATCGCCGGTTCTTCGACGAAGCGGAACGCGCCGAGCATCCCGTGGTCAACGTCACCTGGACGCAGGCCCGAACCTATTGCCATTGGAAGGGGAAGCGGCTGCCGACCGAAGCGGAATGGGAGAAAGCGGCCAAGGGGACTGCCGATCGCCGCTTCCCCTGGGGCAACGTGGAGCCGACCAACAAGCATCTGAATTTCAACCAGCAGTGGATCGGGGAAAAGACGCTCATGCCCGTCGGCAGCTATGAGGCAGGGAAGAGCCCTTTCGGTGTCTACGACATGGCGGGCAATGTGTGGGAGTGGGTCAACGACTGGTATGACGCCAGATATTACGAGAAGAGCCCGGCGAAGAATCCCGCAGGGCCGGAGACAGGAACGAAACGCGTGCTCCGTGGATCGGGCTGGCAGAACGAAACGCCCACGGTCCGCATCTTCACCCGTGTGGACAGCGACCCGACCATCCGCAACGAATCGACCGGGTTCCGCTGCGCGATGGATGCTCGGACAAAGTAGCATCGACCATGAGTGAGAAGGGGTTTTCCGGAATCGCCGTGGCTGCCTTTGAAAGCCGGATGGCGGCCGAGATAACCCGGCTCATTGAACGGTACGGGGGCCGCCCGTCGGTGGCTCCCGCCCTTCGTGAACTTCCTATTCAGGATAATCCCGCAGCCCTGCGTTTCGGGGCGCAGCTCATCGACGGCCGGATCGACATGCTGGTCCTGATGACCGGCGTCGGGACGACCGCCTTGTTCGATATCATACGATCCCAGCATCCCCTGTCCTCCATCATGGTCGGGGTGAAGCAGTGCGCGCTGGTCGCGCGCGGACCGAAACCGGTGGCGGCGTTGAAGGCACTGGGTTTCACGCCCACACTGACCGTGCCGGAGCCCAATACCTGGGTCGATGTCGTGTCAACGCTCGACGAATATCGTCCGGTCAAAGGGCTGCGCGTAGCGGTGCAGGAATACGGGAATTCCAATCCTGAATTTCTGGAGGCGCTCACGGCCCGTGGCGCCGACGTGTTACCTGTTCCGGTGTACAAATGGGGATTGCCCGAGGATCTGGCTCCGTTGCGACAGGTACTGGCTGATCTGCTTGCCGGGACGATCCCCGTGATGATGATCACGAATGCGGCGCAGATCGACCATGTGATGCAGTTGCTTGAACAGGAGGGAAAGATTCCGTTGTTCAGAGAAGCCTGCAGGTCGATCGTGATCGCCTCCATCGGTCCGACCGCCAGTGAGCGGCTCCGGCACCACGACCTTCCCGTCGATTTTGAGCCCTCTCATGGAAAGATGGGCGTGCTGGTCAAGGAATTGTCCGAACAGGTTCATCTTCTGCTTGCCGCAAAGCGCCGCTGAACATTCCCCTGATTGTCTACTTGCCGTTCTGCTCAGAGACCTCGCTGCTTGTTCAAACCTGTGCAACGGGTGGATAGATCCCTTCGGCCGGCGTAATCCGTTTGCCATCTTTCGCGGGGTTCGGTGCGGCATTTCTCTTGCGGTTCCTTGCGACGGTCTCGCTCCATCCATAAGGGCTTTATGATGAAAAGGGGGCTTCGATGGCATCGACGCTTGAGTTGGACAAACAGACGGCTTCGTTCGTGTGGCAGCTGGAAGAGCAACGGAAGCTTGAAAAGACGCTGTTGGTTGAACGGGTCCGCGGGACCAAAGAGGGCGCTGAATCGGTCTTCAACGATATCAAGGCTCGCGTGGCGGTGCTGGAGAAGCTGAACGGGTCGGCCAGCGCGACGTGTATCGCGCCGATCGGCTGGAGCAAGCTGATCTTTACAGGGGCGGACAGCGTGTCGGCTCCGAATACGATCGGGTTCGGCGACCGCGATGAAACGCTCTGCAAGCTGGACCAGATCCGCTATTTCGAAGACACCACGTATCAGCGCCTCAGCGCGAACCCCCATTTTGTCGAACATGTGATGCCGAATAAATCGGCCCATGCGCGGGTCGGCGCCAATGCGTCCCTCTGGGATACGCTGGGGTATGTCCACGCCGGATACGTGACACAGTTGGGGATCCCGGCCTCGCTGGAGCCGACCACCGTCTCGATCATGTCGCGTCTGAACACGCTCTTCAACTGGGTCGAAGCCAACGCGGTGGGCGACGAATGGTATGCCCATGTCTCGGCCACGGCCCGGCTCTGGGTGACCTATGACGGAGAGTTCCGCCAGGCCCCGCCGGCGGTGTTCGTGAACGTGCTGGCGACGCCGTCGCAGATGCGGACGCATCACGATATTCCGTCATTGGCGCCGAGCGCGGCGTTGACGATGCAGGTTTCGGCGTCGGCCGGCAGCGGCACCACGATGAGTGTCTACGAAAGCATCGAGCTGGTCGCGACCAC
>DIHJ01000082.1:2398-2791 GCA_002420105.1 Nitrospira sp. UBA5699 | reverse complement strand
CTCGGACGTGTTGAAGAGCATTGCGTTCGATCTGGTGTAGGCGGCGTGGCCGTAGTAGTGCTCTTGAACGTTCGTGGAGTTCGTACAATCTTTGTAATCGACCAGCAGGCAACCGCCTTCACTGGGGAAGCGTACCGCGCGGCGGGCACATTCAAGCCAGCGCTCAAATCCATCGTAGGGTTCGACCATTTCCCACACGGCTTTGTTGACCGCTTTTGCCGCGTCGGTCGCCGGCACGGCATCGCTGCCCGCGACGGCCAGCTGCTGGACATAGTCTCCGCCCCAGGCAATGGGCATTTCCATCGTGACTTGCGGCAGTTCCATTTTGGAGAGCCAGGTCTTTCCGTCGGTGCGCAGATTGCGGTGATTCACGATGTGGAGCAGCTTGCCGAT
>DIHJ01000082.1:380-2382 GCA_002420105.1 Nitrospira sp. UBA5699 | reverse complement strand
GCGGCAGTTCCATTTTAGAAAGCCAGGTCTTGCCGTCCGTTCGGAGATTCCGGTGGTTCACGATGTGCAGCAGGCGACCCATTCCCGAAAGGTCCCATCCATAGCGTACCGGTGTGCCCATCGTGACGACATCGAGCGTTGCGCCGTTCAGCAGGGAGTGGTCAGCGAGCAGCGGTTCGATATGTCGGGTTGCGGTGGCCAGATCAATCTGGCTGTGCGTTTCTGCATAACCAGCCAGCAGGCTTAGAAGTTTCGGCCGTTTCGTAACGGGGCTTGGGCAGAGCAGATTTGAGGCCAGCGCAAGAATCAGCCCGGCTTGACCGTGGGCCAGTACGAGGATCCGGTCTCCTTTGCCGAGCGTCTGCTTCTCGCAGAGGCTGCGCAGTTCATGCAGCAAGCGGACGGTGGCCGCAGCGCGACCCAGGTGGTGATGTTCCGAAGTCCAGAGGATTCGACGGGCGGCGATCGGCTGGGATACGCGCTTGTTGACGGCGTGCTGAAACAACGCCACGTACTTGTTGGTGAAATTCCCGGCCTCGCCGACTTGGTCGTCGACAATCTTTCTGGTTGCCTCGTCGTTTGCGAGTGGAGGTGTGAGTCCTCCGGCGAGAGGCAGGATTCCGTTGTCTCCTTCGCGCATGGCCGCAAGCAGGGCATCGACGCCGGAGACGCCGCGCGAGTAACCGCGCTTCAGTCCGCCGACTTCATCCAGCCGCTGCATGCCGAACACATCGCTCCCGCGGATCGACCCGTGGAGAAACACGACGGCGCGGACGCCTGCCTGTGAGAGAGCTGTGCCGCACTGGGCCATGCTTTCGAACCAGGCCGGAGATTCCGGCAGCGCGCCGACGGTCAACTCGGCGGTCGTCAGCCGTTCGCCGGGACTTTTCCGTGAGAGCTCATCGTGCTGGAAGTTATTCTCGTTCGGCATAGGAGGACGTATCTACCGCAAGTGGAAGCGGAAGTGCAACGGAGACCCGCTGCTATCGGGATGCTGGGACTGCGGGATCGGGGGCGGAGACTTGCTTTGGCTGAAGCGGGTTCCTGGGCATAACAGCGGTGGCGGTGCAGACTTTATTGTCTTCGTCGATATGACGATCGACAATCTTCACGCCCAACAGATATTCCTGAACCAGTTCCTCGCGCGTCAGCTCAATATCCTGTTCGCTTTCACGGCCGGTCCGTTCCCGGACGCGATCCACCAGATGCTCTTTGACCATGACGCGGATCTGTTTGGCCAGGTCGGTCCGTGCGGAGAGTTCCGAGACGCGCTGACAGACGACCTTGCCCTTCGTCAAATCACCCTGGCCTTTGCCGATCCAGTAACGGTCCGGCGAATAGGTACTACGGTCTTCTTCGGTTTGCGGCTGTGCCATGCTGTCTGATGCAGCCGATCCCTGCGGATCGTGGTGTTGTTTGAGCCGGTCGAATGACTGCTCTGCTCGGGTTTTGACCTCGCCCTGTTCGGAGGCGTGGATGTGCAACGGTAGCAAGAGCGTTGCGCTTCCAAGCCCCAGGGTGACGAGCAGTCTTCCGAGCCTGTGTGCCATCGATTATTTCCCCTTCCCTCCCCGTCCGCCGCCGCCCCCTCCTCCGTGGTGCCCCCCGCCGCTTCCACCATAGGAACGGGGAGCGATTTGGTAGGGAACCCGGGGGACCTGGTGAGGCATGGGGGGATGGATCTGATTGATGGTCGGGGGGAGCCGTCGGGCTGTGGGAGGCGGATTACCGGCACCCGGTGCCTGGCTGAAGCTGCCGTGTTGTTGCTGGAATTGCTGCATGCGCGCGGAGGTCTGGGGCGCCGGCTGCTGGCCTGCTGATGGCGGCAGAAACGGATTCAGTTGATGGACATCGGTCAAGTTGCGTGAGCCGGGCTGATTGCTGATCCGGGGCGGTCCGGTCGGGGTGCCATGGGTGATTTCGTTCAACGTGCGCGGCATCGACTGCGAGCCGGGGCCGGGAACCAGCTGATACGTCGGCATATGGGACGGTGAATTGCCCG
>DIHJ01000082.1:0-247 GCA_002420105.1 Nitrospira sp. UBA5699 | reverse complement strand
AGGACTGGTCGGATAGAGGCCTCGCGCGACATTCAAGAGGGCATGCGTTTGCGCCAGGCCGACCCAGGGGTAGGGGTAGACGACCGGCGAGACGATCACCCAGTCGGTCCAGGCTTGTGACACCATGGCATTCGACTGGACGCGATTGAGAATCTCCTGTCGTTGCTGGGAGGCCTGTTGGGTCTGATCGGGGGTGGACGCGTTGGCCAACGCCTGGGTCGCGGTATCAAGTTCCTGCTGAAGGTGC
>DIHJ01000032.1:29081-31787 GCA_002420105.1 Nitrospira sp. UBA5699 | reverse complement strand
TGCGGACCATGCCCATCCAGCCCTTTTCCGACTTCAACATGACGTCCGCGCTGTACCCGTAACAGGTGGCGCTGGCGTCGAGGATCCGCTGCACGTAGACGTCCACCCGGTTCTGATACACGAAGTGGAACACCTGCCGCATACGGACGTCGCCCGTCATTTCGGTCAGCTTGGCCGCGACGGCGCCGAACGTATCCGCGTCGTTGCGGGTGTCGTACAGCGGCCGGATGCCGCCTTTCCAGATCTGCACCCACGGATTCGACACCGTGGCCGTCATCTCCGGATAGGTGAATTCCATCCAGGAGTTGCAGGCAAACGCGATGTCGGCGTGGTTGACGTCCGAGGTCATCTCGATGTCCTGGGTGATGATCATCTCGATGTTCGGATCCACGTTGCGCACCATGTCATAGTGGTGCTTGGCGTTGTTCAAGATGTTCACGTTCGTCACCCACCGGACCTTGCTGGGGCTCGGCATGTGCGTCTTGCCCGTAAACACCTTGCGGCCGTACTTGGGGGTATTGACGATCAAGGCCGTATCGCCGTGATTCCAGTACCCGACTTCTTCGCCGTAGTAGTACGACTTGGTCTTGATTTCCTTCCCGTGCGCCGTCGGGTCGAGGGTCTGGTTGAACGGATCCTCCCCGGTGTGCACGGCCAGGCCGGCTCCGGACCAGGGGGTCGCGTTCCAGATCCCGGCTTTGTAGTTGCCCGACCAGGTATGGCACCCCGTGCCGAACTTCCCGATGTTGCCGGTCAGCGTCAGCACGAACGCGGCGGCCCGACCCATTTCCGTCATGTGGAAATAGTGGCAGACCCCTTCCCCGTTGTGCATGGCGGCCGGTTTGATCGTCCCTGAGTCGCGTCCCCAGCGCACGATCAGGTCCTTCGGCGCCCTGGTGATCTGATGCGTGGTATCGAGATCGTAGTCCTGCAGGTGGACGACATACATCTGATAAATCGGCGACACGTCGACTTCGCGCCCGCTCAGCAGCTTGACCCGGTATGTCCCCATGAGCGCGGGATCGATGCCGCTCTGCGCAAAGTGGTACCCGACCTGTTCCCGGTGAATGGGCGTGGCCTGCTTCTTCGCCAGGTCCCACACCATGAAACCGCCCAGCCGTTCGATCTGATCGGCCTTCAGCGACTGGACCCGGCCCGAATAGCTCCTCGAGAAATCGGGGAACTTGAAATCGGGGATCACGTCACGGGGATCCAGATACTGCAACGTATCCGTCCGGACCAGGAGCGGCAGATCGGTGAACTGCTTGATGTAGTCGATGTCCTGCATGTTCTCGTCGAGAATGACTTTGCAGGCGCCCAGGAACAAGGCGCCGTCGGTTTCCGGACGGACCGGAATCCAGTAATCGGCCCGATACGCCGTCGGATTGTACTCCGGCGTAATGACCACGATGCGCGCGCCCCGCTCGATGGACTCGAGCTTCCAGTGGGCTTCCGGCATCTTGTTTTCGACGAAGTTTTTGCCCCAGCTGGTGTTCAGCTTGCTGAACCGCATATCGCTCAGGTCGATATCGCAGTTCTGGGTGCCGTTCCACCAGGGATGCGACGGGTCCTGGTCGCCGTGCCAGGTATAGTTCGAATAATATTTCCCGCCCTGCGCGCGGTCGGGATCGACCTTGCGAATCCATGAATCGAGCAGCGGGAGGACCCCGCCGTTGAACCGGGTGTTCATCATCTTGCCGACGATCCCGAGTACCGGCATCCCGGCGCGATGCTTGAAACAACGGACCCCGGCCCCTTTCATCATCTCGATCATTTCCGGCGCATAGCCCTGTTCGCGTAACCGTCTCGCTCCGGCTTCGCCGCTGTACCGGGTCGCGATGATGATGCAGCCCTTGGCCGCATAGGTCGCCGCCGTGTCCCAGGACACCCGCATCATGTCGTCCAGGAACCGGGAGTCGAATTTATACTTCCGCTTGACGTCCGGCGTGAGTTCCGGCGCCCCTGCGTCCATCCACTCTTTCCACCCCTTCCGCATCAACGGCCCTTTCAAGCGATAGGGGCCGTACACCCGCCGATGGAAGGTAAAACCTTTCAAACACATGCGCGGGTTATGCGCGAAGGTTCCGCGGTTGCCGTAGATATCTTCGTATGTCTGGTGATCGTAGTTCTGTTCGACCCGCATGACGACGCCGTTCCGGACAAAGGCCCGGATGCGGCAGCCGTGCGTATCGTTCGGGGAACAACACCACGTAAACGAGGAATCGTACCGGTACTGATCGTGATAGACCCGTTCCCAGGACCGGTCCGGGTAGTCGCCCAACGGGTTCCCGACCTCGATGACCGGCTGTAACGCGGTCAACGCCAGGACTTTGTCCGCCACCGCAATCGCGGCGACGGTCCCGGCCGTAACTTTGAGAAATTGCCGACGTGACACGTGTGATTGATGCATCTCGAACACCTCCTGCTACATGACCTTCTTGCCGTTGCTTTGCTTCTTCATGAAAGGCCGATCACCTTTCTTCTCACCTCCTTCCGATCGAGGCTTCAAAGGGTTGATTTTGGACAGGCCTCCGCGTGTCGTAACGGTCAAAGTCATTACAAGCGCTGTGCCACATGAGGGGAAAATGCGACAGCAGAAAGGAGAGCTGAACAGCTTGAGAGTTCAACAACTTGAGAGACGAGCGGAGCGCATCGGCAACGCGGGATTTTTCCGCTCTTTGAGAAAATGTCAGCCGGCACTGACTA
>DIHJ01000032.1:0-28938 GCA_002420105.1 Nitrospira sp. UBA5699 | reverse complement strand
CTGGACTGGAGCGGAGAGACGGGCCAAGCGGGGATGGCTTTGTCAGGAATCTATGACAGTCAACTCGTCATTTCTCGTCTTTCAGGTAACGTCGCATGATCTCGTGGAAATAGGGCCGCGGCAGACCGGCCTCCTGCGCGGCATGCGTCACGTTGCCTTGATGATGGTCGAGCTTGCTCTTGATGTAGCGGCGGCTGAAATCCTCCAGGACTTTTTCCTTGGCTTTCGCATAGGGGAGCGAGAGGTAATCGTCCGTGTGGATCCGCCGGGACTGATCCGTGAACTGCAGCAGGCTGACCACGTCGTCGTGACTGATGCGATCCCCTTTTGCCAGCATCACGGCCCGCTCGATGACATTTCGCAGCTCGCGCACGTTTCCCGGCCAGGAATAGGCGACGAGTTCGGTGACGGCGGACGGGTGCAGATCCGTGACGAACTTGTCGAATTCCCTGCTGAACCGCGCCATGAAATGGCGCGCGATCAGCGGAATGTCCTGCGTCCGTTCGCGCAGCGGCGGCACCTTGATCGCCATCACATTGAGCCGGAAAAACAGATCCTTCCGGAATTCGTTCCGCTTGACCTTCTCGGTCAGCTCCTGGTTGGTGGCGGCGATGAACCGGGCGCTGACCTTCTTCTGGTGCACGCTGCCGACCGCCCGCACCTCCCCCATTTCCAGCACGCGCAGCAGCTTCGTTTGCAGCGGGAGCGGCAGATCGCCGATCTCGTCCAGAAAGATCGTGCCCCCGATGCCGCGCTCGATGAGCCCGAGTTTATCGGCGATGGCCCCCGTGAACGCGCCGCGGACATGGCCGAACAACTCGCTGTCGACCGTCCCCTCCGAAAAGCTCGTGCAGTCCACGACCTGGAACGGACCGTCGCGTTCCGCGCTCCGTTCGTGGATCGCCCGCGCAATGAGCTCCTTTCCCGTCCCGGTTTCGCCGATGATCAGCGTCGTGGACTGGACCCGGGCCGCCGCTTCGATCAGAGCCATCACGTTGTGAATGGCGGGGCTGGTGCCGATCAGGTCCTTGAAGGGACGTTCCTCCCCCTCCTGCGGAGGCTCGTAGCGGAACATGATCTCGGAAATCCGCATGGCCCGA
Source organism: Nitrospira sp. UBA5699 (assembly GCA_002420105.1). GTDB lineage: Bacteria > Nitrospirota > Nitrospiria > Nitrospirales > Nitrospiraceae > Nitrospira_C. Next base: position 27,838 of record DIHJ01000032.1, on the reverse strand, counting down.
TGGATGCGCGCGGCAAGGTCCAGCTTCTCGAACGGTTTCGTCACGTAATCGAACGCGCCGCAGCGCATGGCTTCCACCGCCGTATCCACCATGTCCACCCAACTGATCATGATCACCGGAATCCGCCTGTCCCGGGCCTGAATATGCTGCAGAAGTTCGATCCCGCTCATCCCCGGAAGACGCACGTCCGTGAGGACGAGATCGATCTGCCGCTCCTCCAGCAGTTTGAGCGCCCCTTCGGCTCGGGCGGCGATCACCAACTCGACCTGCTCGTCGTCCGCGCGCGGCAATTCGTCCTCGACGGTGCGGAGAAACATCTCCACATCGCCGCCGTTGTCCTCGACCAGCAGAATCGTGAACGCCTTGTTTTTCATCGAATGCATGGCGGTGCGCCCTCCTCCGGCGACGGCGTACGGTCCGCGCCCCGTTAGGCATCAGCGTGCGGCGCCCCGGCGGATTCCGCCGGCAGGCCCTGATGCACGACTTTCCGCGACAAGACGGGCAGCCGAACGTAGAACGTGCTGCCGACGTTGGGCGCACTGTCCACGATCACGGCCCCGTCGTACTGCTCGACCACCGTTTTCACAATCGAGAGGCCGATCCCGGCTCCCGGAATATCTCCCGTTTCGAGCCGGCAGAACGGCAGAAAGATCCGGTCCGTCATCGACGGATCGATCCCGATCCCGTTGTCCCGCACGAACAGGAGCCTCCCCTCCCGCCCGTCCGTCACGCCGATCTCGACGTGAGGATCCGGCTGATTCCCCATGTACTTGATGGCGTTGCCGATGAGGTTCTCGAACACCTGCTTGAGATGGATCCGGCGGCATCCCAGGCGCGGCAGATCGGGCGCGATGGTCACGCGAATCCGCTTCGCATCGCACTCTTTCTTCAACAGCGCGAGCACCTCCCGCACGACCGCATCGACATCCACGCTTTCCAGCGGGGACGGCTTCTGGTTGATGCGCGCCAGATCCAGCGTTCGATCCGCCAATTGCGCGAGGTCTTTGCCCTCTTTCTTGATCCACCCGAGGTACTGCACCCCCTTGGCGTCGAGCCGGCCGCCGTAGTCCTGCTCGATCCAGGAGGCGAATTCCGCCACGCGGCCGGCCGGGCCTTTGACCTCGTGGGTCAGTTCGGCGACGTTGCGTTCGACCGCCTGGAGCTTGACCCGGAGACTGTGCGACTCGGACTCGACCTCGTCGAAGAGGCGCGCGTTCTCCATCGTGACCGCCGCATAGGAGGCGAACTGCTCGGCGAGACGGACGTCCCACTCGGTAAAGGTCCTGAGTTTCGCGACGCTCAGCAACGTGAGCACGCCGAGACAGCCGTGCGGTCCGAGCAGCGGAACGGCCATGAAACTCTTGGCGCCGAATTCGTCGCGAAACCGGACGGGCCTGTCTTGATAGCGCGACAAATCCGTCACGACGACCGGGCGCTTGTCCTCAAACGCCTGGTTCGCAAACGGCGTTTCCTCAAACAGCACGACCTGCTTTCTGATCCGATCGAATGCCGTTCCCGACGCCGCTTCGACCAGCCAGCACTCCATCGTCAGGTGGCGGACCATGACCACCGCCAAGTCGGCGTCCAGGGACTCGGAGGCGCGATCGACGATCCGCCGCAGCACGTCGTCGAGTCCTCCCGGCCCCAGCATCCCGATTTCCTGCCCGGTGGCGTGCAACGCCCTCATCTCTTCGATCTTCTGCCCGATGGCGTCGGCCATCCGCTCGAACGTTCTGGCCAGCCGTCCGAATTCGTCCCGCGCCTCGACGGGAATCCGGGTATGGAGTTCCCCCGCCGCCAGCCGCTCGGCTCCGGCCGTGAGGCGCGCCAGCGGCAGCCGGATCACCCGGTGCAGATACAGCAGCGCGGTCACCACGAGGGCGACGAACGCCCCCAGAAACCAGATCTGCAGCCGGTAGAGGGCTTGCAGCCGGCTGGCGGACTCCTGCTCCATGGACTGCACCATGTGGTCCAATCCCGCGACGAACTCGTCGACGTGCGCCAGGAACTCCTGCTGATGCCTCCCGACGCCGTCGGCGCCGGGGCGCAAGACGAGTTCCAGGGCGGGTCTGAGCTGCATCGACCACCGGTCCTGAATCTCCTGCAGTTGAGTCGACAGCGCGGGGCTGATCCCGGCGACCGGGCCTTGGTCGGCGTTTCCGAACCGCAACCCGTCCAGAACCCGTTCCCATTGAGCGATTTCCCCCCGTATCAGCTCCTTGCGCAGCTCCGCATCCGGCCCGGAGAGCTGCTGAACCAGCGACGCCAGCTTGTAGATGCGCATGCGTTCGGTGCCGGCCTGTTCGATCCGCTTGCTGGTTCCGATGAGTTGTCCGGTCAGTTTGGAGGTGGCCAGGAGCACGGTGCCGAAGGTCAACGAGAGCACCAGGAAAATCGCGCCGACTTTTACGAGGATGGAGGCGGGGCGGCTGCGCCAGGATCCGATGCCGGAGCCGACCGGAAGCGGCAGGGACGGCAGAGGGTGGCGCGCATCGTCCTCCGGCGACCGACGCGAATCGCCAGGGCCGGAGTGCGCCGTCGCGATCGCGCGGGGGTGAGAGTCGGCCGGCCCGTCCGTCGGCGTTGTCACAGGGCAGTGCCCCCTCCAGCCTATTCTCGGAAACGGCGCGCCTGCCGCGGAAACCGGTCAGCCGGTCACCGCTCCGCGGTCGATCGCCCCTTGCGGCGGACCGGCTTCCGGAGCCGCCCGGAGACGGACGCCCTGCCCATCGCGACGGAAATCGTCGATGGCGCCGGAAAAATCCGGTTGCACGGTCCTCCCCGGAGACTGCGGGACAGGGCTGGCATATCCCGGCGGCCTCATCGGTTCAACGGCGCTTCGGCGCGATGCGAATTCGCTTGCGGAAAGAACCTATGATAGGCGGCCTCCGCCGCATCGGCAACCTGTAACTCTACGGGGGCTCCGCGGAATAACTACGGGTGTCCGATGCCGGGGCATCGCAGCGACGGCCGGCCTCGGGGGTCACGCGCCGCCATCGGAGGGTTCGGCCTCTTTTTTCAGGCGGCGATCCAGCGCAAAGCGGGTCAGCCCGAGATGTTTGGCGGCCAACGTCTTATTGTAGTCGGCCAGGCGCAACACCTCGTCAATGACCGCCCGTTCAATGTCGGCCAGCGTCTGCTGCCCGAGTTGCATCTCGATTCGCACCGTCCGGTCCGGTCCGATTCCCGTCACCACCGCCACCTGCGTCGACCGCTCGCGGAGTTCGCTCGGCAGACAGGTGGGGGTGAGCGTCCGGCCCTGGCAGAAGATCATCGCCCGCTCCAGGATGTTCTGGAGTTCCCTGATATTCCCCGGATAGTGGTAGCGTTCCAGCATGGCGCTGGTGTCCGCATCGAGGTCCGGAACCGGCTTCCCGAACTCCTGGGCGAACCGGACAATCGCCCGCCGGCTCAGCGGCACGATGTCCTCGACCCGCTTGCGCAGCGGGGGCAGTTCGAACGCGACGACGTTGAGACGGAAATAGAGGTCCTCGCGAAACGCGCCGCGCGCAACCTCCTTCTTGAGGTCGCGATTGGTGGCCGTAATCAGACGAAAATCCACGCCGAGGTCATCCGTCCCGCCGAGGCGCCGGAACGACCGCTCCTGAATGACGCGAAGCAGTTTGGCCTGCATCGACTGATCCAGGTCGCCGATCTCGTCCAGGAACAGGGTCCCGCCCTCCGCCTTTTCCAGCAGACCGAACTTCCGTTGACTGGCGCCGGTAAAGGCCCCGCGTTCGTAGCCGAACAGTTCGCTCTCGAACAGATCCCTGGGGATCGCGGTGCAGTTGACCCCCACGAAGGGGCCGGCGGCCCGCGGCCCGTTGTGGTGAATGACCCGCGCCAGAAATTCTTTTCCCGTTCCCGTCTCCCCGAGCAACATGACCGACGATTTGGGGTTCTCCGCGACCTCGCGGACCTGTTCGAGCAACTGCTTCATCGTGTGGCTGTGCGCCTCCAGGTTGCTCAAGTGATACTGGCTGTCCTGGTGGGTCTGTTCGGACTCAAGCCGGCGCCGGAGCGTCAGGAGATCGAGCGCCCGGCCGATCACCGGATCGATCCCCTCCAGATCCACGGTCTTGATCAGGAAATCGTAGGCGCCCAATTTCATCGCCTCGACGGCATCCTGCACCGTTCCATAGGCGGTCAGCATGATCACCATCGCGGCGGGAGCCAGCTGGCGCACCCGTTTGAGGATCTCCAGTCCGCTGAGCCCCGGCATTTTCACGTCCAGCAGAACCAGGTCGGGGAAATCGTGTTGCAACGCTTCCAGCAGCGCCTCTCCGGATTCGTACCCCACGGCGTGATGGCCCTGCCGGGTCAGCCGCTTGACCACCGCGGCGCGGATGGCCTGTTCGTCATCGGTCACAAACACGAGGGCGCGCATGGATCAGCCTTTCCCCATCGCGTGGGTCTGACCCAGGGGCAGCCAGATTCGGACGACCGTCCCTTTGCCGACTTCGCTGGTCATATGAATCTCGCCCCCGTGACTCTCGATGATATTCCTGCAAATGGCCAGCCCCAGGCCCGTTCCCCGCGGCTTGCCGCTCGTAAAGAAGGGCTCGAAGACATGCGACAAGGCGTCGGAGGAGATGCCGACCCCGGCATCGGCCACTTTGACGATCACACCGGGACGTCCGTTGTGCGGCAGTTCATAGGCCGTAATGTCGACGGCGTCTCCCCCGACGGGGGAGGCATCGATCGCGTTGTGCACGATGTTCAGGAGCACTTGTTTGACCTGGTCTCGATCCGCGTGCAACGGACTCAACGCGGGCGAGAGGGAAGATTTCACCGCCAGTTGTTTCGCCCGAAGCGGCGTCTCGAGCAGCTTCACCGCCTCGTCGACGACGTCCTGCAGGGCGAACCGCACGGGCGCCAGGTCGCGCGGACGGGCATACTCCACGATCTGGTTCACGATCCGGTCGAGCCGCCTGGTCTCTTTCAGAATGAGATCGATGTCGGCCCGTCTGGGATCGGCATCGGGGAATTCGTCCAACAACAGGGACGCCGTCGAGCCGATCCCCACCAGGGGGTTTCTGATTTCATGGGCGATGCCGGCGGCAACCTGCCCCAACGTCGCCAGCTTCTCGGAGCGACTGAGCCGGGACTGGAGATCGTCCAGGGCGGTGATGTCGATGTTGAAAGCCACGTAGACCGGCAGATCGCTCGCCCCGTCCTTGATGGGAAGGCGCCGGCTCAGAATCTTGCGGACCGCGCCGTCCCGGTGCAGGAAACGGAAGACCGTTTCGTACTGCCGGGCTCCCGCGACGGCATGAGCGAATTCGGAAACCACGCGGTCGCGGTCCTCGGGATGAATCCGCTGCCGGAACGCGGCGGGATCCATCGGTTCATCGGGATCGAATCCGGCCAGCAACTGATTGTAGCGGTTGCTGAAGGTGATCTCCGTGCCTTTGGTGGTGAAGATGCCGAACGGCGCGTGATCCACCAGACTGCGGTATTTCGACTCCGAGGCGAGCAGATGCTCATTGAGCCGGCGCAGAGCCGCTTCGGACCGCTCCACGTCTTCCAAGTGCCCGCGAATCTGCGCGCCCATCTGATGCATCCCCCTGGTCAGATCCCCGATCTCATCCTTGCGCTCGAGTGCGGGAATGTCGGGGACGAGCTCGACCGACGACGAACCGACGGCTTTCGCCAGATTGACGAGCGGCACGGCAATCGACCGCGCGATCAGGTATAACGCGCTGACGATGAGACAGAAGGTGAAGATGCCCCCGCCCAGAATCACGAACAACGTCGATGTGCGGTCCTGACTCAATTGAGCCAGCTCCTCCACGACCCGCTGCTGTTCGAGCTGGTCGAAATGCACCATCCGGTCCCGAATTTCGACCATCAACACCCGGCCCCGCCCCTCCTCGATATACTGCAGGGCGTTCTGTTTACGGCCCGATTTGATCGCCTGAATGAGTTCTTCTTTTTCCGCGATCAGCTGCGTGACCAGCCTCTGAATGTCCTGAAACTGCTGCAGCGCGTCTCCGGAAATCCGGTCTTTGAGGTCATGCGCGATCGCCAGGATGCCTTCCTGCGCCACGCGATAGGGCCGGAGATACCGATCCTGTTCGGTCAACACATACCCGCGAAACCCGGTCTCCAGATCCACGACCAGCCGCATGTACTGAGCCGCCGCTTTTTCCGTGAGATACAAATTGTTGAGCCGCTCCTCATCCTGTGAAAACGTCTGGACCGTGCTGTACGTCATCAGGCTGAGAACGATGAGGGCCGCGAGAGGGATGGCCGAGATGAGGAGAAACTTGCGATGGATGGGAAGATCGTTGAACAGGCTCGCGACATGCTGCCGCATGGGCTCTCCGTCAAATTGGTTCATCCTAGGAGCGTGTTCCATGCCCTGTCAAATGTCGAAGCCTCCCGGCCCCGCCGGATTCGGCGATGCCGAGCGATGAGGTACGACCCCTTCCTGCTACACCGATCCCAACCCGCGGCAATCTCAGTGCCAAACATGCCGCCGCGGAAGCCGGGACTTTACACGGTTCGGAGCGCCGGGCGGGATTTGCGTTTGCGGCACCGAGCGATCCCGCACGACGCGCACCGTGCGAATCGCGCGACGGAAACGGGAGAGGGCGATTCGACGACGCAGAAAGGGGTCGAGGCGGCGGGATCGGGTCTTGCAGAATTTTTGTCGAACCCGGCATCGGGACCGATCATGACAGGAGGTCCGTATGAGTAAAGGCGGCGCATCCACCTCCGCGGAACCGATCGAACGGACCCTCTCCGATCTCATTCACCGGAACGGGACGGTGACATTCTCCGCCCTGGCCGCCATGTGTCCCCAGTACCGGTGGGTCAGCCTGTTCACGGCCCTGCATCACCTCGAACAGCAACGCGTCATCGACATGACGCCCCTGCCGTGGGACTACGAAATCTCGGCAAGGCGGCAGACGGCCGCCGCGGAACCGCCCTCAGACTTGTAGCGGGCCCCGCGCGCCGGTCCGTAAGCGGGACCGTCCCGATCGGTCCCGGAAGGAGTCCGCCTCCATTGAGCCCGGCCCCCTCTCTGAAACGGCGGCCTGGCCGCACCCCTCCGCTCTTGAACGGGCATCCTCCGCAGATCATAATTTCACCGGAATCAGGAGAAGCCTGTTGAAACTGCCGGAAAAAGAATGGGCATTGGGCGGCTTCATCCTCCTGGCGACGGGAGGGATGTTCGCGCTCGACATCGTCACGCCGCTGAGCTTCGCCAACCACGTCCTCTACGCCCCCGTGGTCCTGCTCGCCACCGCGTCGCGGTTCTGGTGGATGCCGTCGCTGACCGCCGGGCTCGGAACGGTCCTCACGGTGATCGGCTTGTTCGTCAGCCCGTCATTGCTGGGGTTGCCGATTTGGATCCCGATCGGCAACCGCGCCTTCACCGTGGTCATCCTCTGGGTGCTCGTCTGGTTCGCGTTCAAACGGCGGCAGGCGGAAGCGGCGCTGCAGACCGTCAACGACAATCTGGAAGTCACGGTCGCGGAGCGGACCCGTCAGCTCGCCGGCGTCAACCAGGCCCTGGTCTCGGAGGTCACCGAGCGCATGCAGACGGAACAGGCGCTTCGGCTGTCGGAAGGGCGCCTCGCGGGCATTCTCGACATCGCGGAGGACGCCATCATCGTGATCGAAGAGGACCGAAACATTTCGTTGTTCAACCAGGGCGCGTCGAAATTGTTCGGGTATGCGGCCGGCGAAGTCCTGGGACGGTCGATCGACCGCCTCCTCCCGGAACGGTTTCACACCGGCCACGCGCGGCACATTCGGGGATTTGCGGAGGGTCGGGAATCGGCCCGCCGCATGGCCGAGCGACAGGAGGTCTTCGGACTCAAGAAAGACGGCACGGAGTTCCCGGCGGAGGCCAGCATCTCGAAGCTGACCGTCGGCTCCCACACGACCTTCACCGTGATCCTCAGAGACATGACGGCACGCCTGCAGGCCGAGCACCAGCTGCAGTCGTTCGCCGCACAATTGATCACGGCCCAGGAGGAGGAACGCCGGCGGATTTCCCGCGATCTGCACGACGACATCAACCAGCGCCTGGCGCTGCTGACGATCGAGCTGAACAATCTCGAGAACGGCCCGCCCCTGTCCGCCGGCGGCGCGCGGCAGGCGTTCCAATCGCTGGCCCACCGTCTGGCTTCGATTTCCGACGACGTGCGGCGCATGGCCTATCAATTCCACTCGTCGATTCTGGACGACCTCGGCCTGCCGGCGGCCCTGCAGCAACTGACCGAGCAGTTCTCGGCGAGAACGGGCATCAAGACCGTCGTCGTGCAGCAGGACCTGCCCGCCCCGTTGCCCAGGGAGATCGCGTCCTGCCTCTACCGCATCGCCCAGGAAAGCCTCGTGAATGTCACGAAGCACGCCAGCGCGTCGCGCGTCGAGCTGGAATTGACCTGCGACGCCCGCGAGGTTACGTTATGCATACACGACAGCGGGGCGGGCTTCGATCTCGAAGAGATCCGGGTGCGCTCCCAGGGGCTGGGACTGATCAACATGCGCGAGCGCGTACGATCCGTCCACGGCCGGTTCGACATCCGGTCCCGGCCGGGCCAAGGCACCAGTATCTCCGTCTTGATTCCACTTGCGGGAGCAGACCATGAAGAAGCCCAGAGTCCTCTTGGCGGATGACCACACCCTCGTGCTGGAGGGCTTCCAGAAACTCCTGGAAGAACATTGCGAACTGGTCGGAGCGGTCGAGGACGGCCGGGCGCTGGTGGAAACGGCCGCCCAGACCAGGCCGGATCTGATTCTTCTCGATATTTCCATGCCCCGGCTGAACGGCATCGACGCGGCTAAGAAGCTCAAGAAACTGCTCCCCGATGTGAAACTCATCTTTGTCACCATGCACGCGGATGCCGCCTACATCAACGAGGCGTTCAAAGCCGGAGCCACCGGGTATCTGCTCAAGCGATCGGCGGCCAAAGAGCTGGTCCAGGCGATTCAGTCCGTGATGAACGGGGCCTATTACGTCACCCCGCTCATTACGAAAGACGTCATCAACTCGTTCTTGACGCCGGGGCAGCCGCGCATCCTCGCGGCGGACGATCTGACCGCACGACAGCGGGAGATCGTGCAACTCGTGGCGGAGGGGTTCTCCGCCAAGGAGATCGCCGGCCAGCTCAAGATCTCCCACCGCACCGTCGAGTTTCACAAAGCCAAAATCATGGAGCAGCTCGACCTGCACACGACGGCGGATCTGGTCAAATACGCCGTCGCGCACGGCCTGGTCAGCGCTTCCTGAGCCCTTCGAATCGCGTCACGGCACGTCCCTTCGTAGTCATCCGGCCGAAACCTGGTAGTTTCCGCAGCCCTCGCCCGTAGCCTTCCCATCTCGATTTCGACAGACGTCACGCTATGCTGGGCCCCACGCTCAAGCGAAGGGCCGCGCCCTTCAGGAGGTGCCCGATGAAACAACTCCGGATCCTGCTCGCCGACGATCGTCCGCAGATGCTGGCGCTGCTGCAACTGGTGCTGGAACCCGACTACACCGTGGTCGGGACGGTCGAAGACGGGCAATCCCTGATCGCGGCGGCGCAGGCGCTGCGCCCGGACCTCGTCTTGACCGATATCGACATGCCGCTGCTCAACGGCATCGAAGCGACGCGCGAACTCCGGACCCTGCTGCCGGACTGCCGCGTCATCGTCCATAGCTCGCACGACGAACCGGGCGTCATGGCGGCCGCCTTCGCGGCGGGCGCCTCCGGATATCTCATCAAGGGTTCGTCGCAGTCGCTGCTCTCGTCGATTCGCGCCATCGTGCAGCACGTATGGAATCAGAGCGGAACTCAATCGATGGACGACCCCGCGACCGCTCATCTGTGGCGCGATCAGCGTCCGCAGCCGGTTCAACAGCAGCATTTGTAGCACAGAGGGCGCGGGCCGGATCGTGCCGCACGCTCGTCGCCGTTCGGCTGCCACCGGGCGCATGAGCCGCCCGGCAGGCCGCCCGAGCCGATCATTACCGTAGACGACATGTCATGAACCAGTTGTGTTGTCACCGCCTGACCGCAGAGGACGTGCACGCCGTTGCCGGAGTACCGGCCGCCGCACTGGCTCTCCGGAGCCCGCGGTGCATCGCTTCCCGTGATTTCGCCGGCACCGTCATCCTGTACCGCCGCCTCACGCCGTCGTCCGTCGGACCCGGAAGGGCCGTTCGGCGCCGACCGAACGGCGCGGCGGCTCCGATGCGGGCGTCGGGAAGGCGTCGGCGTACAGGATGCCCTGCATGAGACAGGCGTCTGCGCGGTGCGAGCACCCGCCGAAGGAGGAGAGATCACCCGTCATGGAGACGCTGCCGAGCCGGCGACGCATCCTCGTCATCGATCACAACGACGACGTGCGCGAGATCCTGTGCGGTCACCTCAGCGCCATCGGATTTGACGCGTCGGCGGAGGCCGACGGCGCGTCGGGGCTCTCGCGTCTCGCGTCGGATCAGGCGATCAGGCCGTTTCACGGAGTGCTGGTGGAATTGGAGATGCCGGCCCTGGGCGGCCTGGCGGTGCTCCGGGAGTTGCGTGAACGGTTTCCGTCGGTCCCGGTCATCATCATGTCCGACGCCCTGCATGTCACGAAACTTCGTCAGGCGATGACCGCCGGCGCCAAGGAATATCTGGTGAAGCCGTTCGATTCCGGGCTGCTCCGCCACAAGTGCATGAACGTATTTCTCGACGGGAAGGACCAGGCTATGTGATGGCGCATCCGATCTCCAGACGGCTGGGTCAGGGTTAAATCACTCTGAACGCGCGTGCCGACGGCCCGACAGGCCCCCTCCTGTGTACGGTGTCAGAAGGCCGCGCGCGCAGATCGCCCTGACCCGGCCTCCAACTGGAGCGGACGGAACCGATGCACGCAGACCGGGAAGGGGGTGGTGCCGATGGAACCGGTGTTCGCCATCTGTGCCCTGACCCTGTTCACCTGGGCGGTTGCGATTTGGGCCACGTGTGAAAGCGACTCTCCGGATCATGACGCGCAGGATCCGGCACGAGAGGAGCAACCGCAGGAGCAGCCTGCGGATGACGGCCGGAAAGCGGCTTGACCGGCGTTCTTGCTCCGGCGGAGAGTCGTGACAGTCTTCGAGACAGTCGCCTCGGGCATGCTCCGGAGGTGAGGAGATGTCGTGCCGACGCTGCGGAGGCCTTCAACTGCGGGTGCGCTTTGAAAGCGGCGACGACGCGGCGCCCGCGTGGCAGTACGACGGGTGGCGCTGCATGAACTGCGGAGAGATCGTCGATCCGATCATTCTGCAGAACCGGGAACGACAAGGACAGCCGCTCGAAACCCATCGGGCCAGGCCGTACGAGGGGAAAGTCGTCTGGGCCAGACAACGGGACGACGCCGCGGCATGACCGCGGTCTGTTCAAGCAAGACGGGAGGACCGCTTCGCGCATGACGAGAGAGCAGCCGATGAGAGTCCGGACAGCGCATCCCGCACCGCGCGCGATCGCGGGCCTGCTGAGTCTTCTGTTGCTCGGCCTGCAGGGCTGCCTGTTGCAACAGACCGCCGGGACGGCCGGCACCGTCCGGTACGTGGAAATCCGGGACCAGGTGACCCCCCTCACCCTGTACGCCAAAATCGGAGACGAGATCCGCTGGCAGAACCTCTCGTCCGATGCCGTCAGGGTGGGCTTCCTCGACAACAAGTGGCACGATCTCGTGGCCTGCGAAAAGGGCTTCACACGTTTCGGAGGGATGGACGACTTCGTCACGATCCAACCGCAGGAGTATGTGAGTTTGTGTTTTTCCAAAGCGGCCACAGTCCGGTATAATGTGTGGATGGACGCACGCAACCTCAAAGGCCCCATGAGCCCCACAGCAGCGATCCGCATCGACTGAGGCCGCTCACATGCCGGCCGCGCTCTCACACCATCGTCGTCGGAGATGACGTTCCGAAGCGCCTCACGGGCTTACTCACGCCGATCCGGATGCGTCTCGACGCGGCATGCGTCGGCCGGAGGGTCGGACGTGCCGGACGGGAAGTCTGGCCCTACAGAGGTTTCCACGCCGCAAGGCCGAGATACGGCAGTCAGAAAGGACCGTTGACATGGCACCGCATGGTCGTCTCTCTTTCGTTCTCCTGGTCGTCACGCTGCACCTGGGCGGCTGGCACGTCGCGCCCGGAGCCGCGACGGAGCCGGAGCCGCAAGCCTACAAGCTCGACGCCATCATCGACCTGGCCCTGGCCAGGAACCCCGTCGTGTCCTCCGCCGAAGGACATATCGACCAGCAACGGGGCCAGCAAACGGCCGCAGGCGCCTACCCGAATCCGACCGTCACCGGCTACATGGGCTATGGCGAGGTGCGGGATACGGGTCGAGCCAATATCCGCGAGTCGCTCCAACGCGAGTCGCTCACCGAATACAATATGACGCTCGGACAGCCGCTGGAATGGCCCTCGCTGCGGAGTGCGCGGCAGCGGGTCGCCGACGGCGGACTGGCCACCGCGACGGCCGGCCTGACGGAAACCCGTTTGAATCTGACCACACAGGTCAAAGAAGCGTTTTATGATTTGCTGCTGGCTCAGCAGGACGCCGCCCTCGCCAGGCAGAACCTGGAAATCGTCGAGGGGGTGGCACGGATCGTCCGGGCGCGGGTGAAGTCGGGCGAAGGCCCGCAATTCGAAGCGATCAAGGCCGAAGTCGAAGTGCTGAAGGCCAGACAGCAGCTCACACGGGCGGACAACGCGGTCCGCGTGAATCGCGTGATCGTGGACACGCTGACAGGCGGCGCGCTCGGGTTCTCCTATGTCATTCAGGGCGATTTTGCCGTGATGCCGAAGGACGTGCAGGTGGAAGCGCTGATGGCCCGGATGGCCATCCGGCATCCGACGATTCAACGTCTCCTGAAATCGGTGGAACAATCCGATTGGAAGATCGAATACGAGCGGCAATCGCGCGTCCCGACCGTGACGGTCAACGGCAGCTACTGGCGCGAGATCGGGCGGGAGGCGGTTCAGGGAGGCCTCTCCGTCCCGATGCCCCTCTGGTACCGTCGCCAAGGGGAAATCGCGTCGTCGTTGGGCGCCAAGCGGCGGGAGGAAGCGGAGCTCCTGCGGGCGCGGAACGAACTGGCCAGAGCCGTCCATCAGCATTATCAGGACGCCAGAACCACGGCCGACCTGATCGAAGTGTTCGACAAGGGGCTCTTGAAGCAGGCCCAGGAGGCCCTGCGCCTCGCCCAGTTCAGTTTCCAGCAGGGCGCCTCGAGCCTGCTGGACGTCTTCGATGCCCAACGCGTGCAGCGTCAGATCCAGATGGACTACGCCCAGGCCCGCTATGAACTGTCGGTGTCGCTGGCCCGGCTCGAACGGGCCGTCGGAGGCCCGCTATGAACCGCTTGACCTTCTCCCGCGCCCGCGTCCCGTCCCTGCTGGCGCCCTGGATGCTTACGGGCCTGATGGCGGCGGCGGGATGCGACAACGCCCCCGGCAATGCGGTCGCCGTCAAACCTCCGGCCGTCGCGCCGTCGGCGGAGGTCGTCGTCCTTCCCGCCGCGGAATCCGCCCGCGTCGGACTCGTCGTCCAACCGATCACCCGCAGCGATTTCCGGACGTCCCGCGAGTTTCCCGCGATCGTGCAGCCGAACCAACGGGCCATGGCGGACATCACCACCCTGGTCCGGGGCCGGGTCGTCGATGTCTACGCGGATCTGGGCCAGCAGGTCGAAGCGAACGCACTGCTGGCGATCCTCTACAGCAGCGACCTGGGCATGGCGCAATCCGCCTATTTGAAATCGCAGGCGAAACTCCACGTCGCCGAACAGGCCTACGCACGGGCGAAATTCCTCCTGCAGGAAAAGGTGATCGGCGAAGCGGAGGCCCAACGCCGGCAGGCGGAACTGCTCAGCATGCAGGCGGAGGCCCATGAAGCGCGGAATCACCTGAAACTGCTCGGCATGAACGACGAGGAAATGCGCCGGCTCGACCGCAGCCGCGAGATCCGCTCCCATGTGCCGATCGTGGCGCCCTTCGCGGGACGCATCATCGGCCGCAACCTGACGCGGGGGGAAGTCGTCGAGACCACCGAAAAGTTGTTCGTCGTGGCCGATCTGTCGGACGTCTGGGTGCGGGCCAACATCCCCGAAAAGGACATCCCGTTCGTCCATTCCGTCCATGCCTCCGGAGGCACCCAGGCGGAGGTCCGCATCAACGCCTATCCGCGCGAGATCTTCAAGGGCACGATCACCTATGTGGGCGACGTGTTGGATCCCGCCACGCGCACGATGCAACTCCGGCTCGAACTGCCCAACCCCGAGGGACGGCTCAAGCCGGAGATGTTCGCGACCATCCGTCTCTACTCGGAGCGACAGCCCGACCGGCTGGCCGTGCCGGACACGGCGCTCCAGCGGAACCAGGACCGGACCTTCGTCTTCGTGCAGCGGAGCACGGACGAGTACGAGGTCCGCGAGGTGCAGATCGGCGAATCCAACGGCACGCTCACCACGATTCTCGGCGGACTGAACGAAGGCGACCCGATCGTGACCCAGGGCGCCTTCATTTTGAAGTCGGAACTGCTGAAGAAACAGGTCTGATGGTCTCCCGTCTCCTCGACTTCTCGCTTCGTCAGCGCATGCTCGTCGTGGTCTTCTCGATCATGATCGGCGCGGGCGGCCTCTATGCCTTCCGGACGATTCCGATCGACGCCTTTCCGGACGTCACCAGCGTGCTCGTGCAGGTCGTCACCAAGGCGCCCGGCCTTTCTCCCGCTGAAGTCGAACGGCTGGTCACCTATCCGATCGAACTGCAGCTCACGGGCGTGCCCGCCCTCACGGAAATGCGCTCGCTCACCAAGGTGGGGCTCTCGCTCGTCACGATCGTCTTCGACGACAGCATGGACATCAATCTCGCCCGGCAACTGGTGCTCGAGCGGCTGATCGAGGTGAAGGAACTGCTGCCGCCGGGGGCCGAACCGATGCTGGTCCCGAACAGCACCGGACTGGGCGAGGTCTTTCAGTACTACCTGGCGGGTCCGCAGGGCCCCGTGCAGGATACGGCGGCGGACCGCCAGAGCCTGATCCAGCAGCGCACGATTCAGGACTGGATCATCCGGCCGTTGCTCAAGAGCACGCCGGAGGTCATCGACGTCAACTCAATGGGCGGCTACGTGAAGCAGTACCAGGTGCTGGTCGAACCGGCCATGCTGCGGAAGTACAACCTCACCCTTCGCGAGGTGTTCGACGCCGTCGCCAGCAACAACGCCAATGCCGGCGGCAACATTCTGGAAAAGCACGCCGAGAAATACATCGTCCGGGGCGTCGGCCTGATCCGCACGCTCGAAGACATCGAGCGCATCGTCGTCAAGGAAGTCGGCGGCACGCCGGTCTTCGTCAGCGACGTGGCGGAAGTCCTGATCGATCACGCGGTCCGGCACGGCGCCACCGTGCTCAACGGCGAACGCGAGGTCGTGAGCGGCATCGTCCTGATGCTGCGCGGCGGCAACGCGCGCGACGTGGTCGAAGGCATCAAGGCCCGGATCGACGACATTCACGCCCAGCATCTGCTGCCGGACGGTCTGCGCATCGTGCCCTTTTACGACCGGATCGAACTGATCACCGCCGCCCTGAACACCGTCTACAAATCGCTGGCCGAGGGAGTGGTGCTGGTCGGCGTGGTGCTCTTCCTCTTTCTGGGCAACATCCGCAGCGCGCTGATCGTCGTCGGCACGCTCCTGCTGGCTCCCCTGGCCACGTTCATCGTCATGGGCGAGGTCGGCCTGACGGCCAACCTCATGTCGCTGGGCGGACTGGCCATCGCGATCGGCATGATCGTGGACGGCTCCGTGGTCGTGGTCGAGAACGTGTACCGCCACCTCTCGGAACATGCGTCCACCGGCGTACCGCGACTCGAACTGATCACGACCGCGGTGAAAGAAGTGGGGCAGCCCGTCGTGTTCGGCATTCTCATCATCATCCTGGTGTTTCTGCCCGTGCTGTCCCTGCAGGGGATGGAAGGCAAGATGTTCAAGCCGCTCGCCTACACGATCATGATCGCCCTGCTGGTCTCCCTCGTCCTCTCGCTCACGCTGTCGCCGGTCCTCTGTTCGCTGATGCTCAACCGGGGAAGCGAGGAGGACCCCTGGATCGTCCGCGGGGCCAAGCGCGTCTATACCCCGGTGCTGCGATGGGCCCTCCACCACCGGACCGTCGTGCTGGCGGTCGCGGTCGGGTCCCTGCTCGGCAGTCTGGCGCTGTTCCCGTTTCTGGGAAGCGAATTCATTCCGATCCTGAACGAGGGATCGGTCGCGCCGCAGACCATCCGGCTGCCGAGCGTGTCGCTGCCGGCCTCCATCGAAATCGAAAAGCAGATGCAGCAGGCGCTGATGGAGTTTCCCGAGGTCGAAATGGTGGTCTCGAAGATCGGGCGGACCGAATTGGGCAACGACCCCCAGGAGCCCAACGAAAGCGACCCCGTCGTCCGGCTCCGCCCGCTCGATCAGTGGACCACCGCCCGGACGATGCCGGAGCTGATGCAGAAGTTCCGCGAGCGGCTGACCCGGATCCCCGGCGCCACGTTCCTGATCAGCCAGCCCATCCAGCAGCGGGTGGACGAATTGATTTCCGGCGTCCGGACGGAGGCGACCGTCAAACTGTTCGGAGACGACCTGGAGACCCTGCGGGCCAAGGCGGACGAAATCGCCGGGGTCCTCGGCACGGTACGCGGGGTGCGGGACATCAAGGTGGAGCAACTCTTCGGGCAGCCCTATCTCACGATCGACATCGACCGGAGCAAGATCGCCCGGCACGGCATCAACGTCGCCGACGTGCGGGAGCTCATCAGCACCGCGATCGGAGGAAGCGCCGCGACGCGCGTCTATGAAGGGCAGCAGCGGTTCGACCTGTTCGTGCGGTTCCCGGAGCAGTACCGGGACAGCGCCGAAACGATCGGCAATATTCTGCTCTCCGACGGCTCGGGCGCCTTGATCCCCCTGGCCGATCTGGGGACCGTGCGCCTGGAAGAGGGGCCGGGCCGGATCAGCCGGGAACGGCTTCAGCGGTACGTCTCGATCGGTTTCAACACGCTGGGACGAGATATCGGAAGCCTCGTCGCCGAAGCGCAGCAGAAGATCATGACGCAGGTCTCGCTTCCCGCCGGATACACGGTCGCCTGGGGGGGCTCCTTCGAAAACATGGAGCGGGCGATGGCCAAGCTCCGCGTCATCGTCCCCATCACGATCGGCCTGATTTTCCTGTTGCTGTACTCCACGTTCAATTCGCTGCGCCAGGCGACGCTCATCATTCTGAATCTTCCGTTCGCGTTGATCGGAGGCGTCGTCGCACTGTGGCTCACGGGGGAATACCTCAGCGTGCCGGCGTCCGTCGGATTCATCAATCTCTTCGGCGTGGCGGTGTTGAACGGCATCGTGCTGGTGTCCTGCATGAACAAGCTCCGCGAAGACGGTCACGGCCTGGACAAGGCGGTCTTCGTCGGCAGCCTGCTGCGCCTGCGGCCGGTGCTCATGACGGCGCTCGTCGCGTTGCTCGGATTGGTCCCACTGGCCTTTGCCCGGGGCATCGGCTCCGAAGTGCAGCGCCCCCTCGCCATTGTCGTGATCGGCGGGTTGGTCAGTTCCACGCTGCTGACGCTGGTGGTGCTTCCCGTCCTCTACCGGTGGGTCGAAGGGCGCGGCCACGTCTCCTCCGAAGCGGAACAGCCGCCGGCGGCATCCGGACAACGGCCGCACCATGACCGGCACACGGACCACAGGGACGGCCATGTCCCGCATCCCGCCCCTCCCCGGCCGTTGCACGGATAGCGGCGTTGATCCGCCCGACAACGGGATGCCCGCTCCTCGGTGAGCCCCCGTTTCACCAGGATCTTTCCGGGAAATCGTGACCATGAATTCGACCGCCGATCAGCCCAAACCTATCGTCAGCCGGCTCGCCCGCGAATGGCCCCTGGCCGTCAGCGTCGCCACCGCGCTCCTGTTTCTCCCGTTCGGCGCCCGATGGCTCGCCGACCTGTCGCATCCGGGCTGGTTCGCCTTCATGCTGCTGTGGCTGTTCACGGTGATTCTCCTGTCCGCCTTCGCCGTCGTCCGGCACGCGGAAGCGATCGCGGAACAGCTCGGCGAACCGCTCGGCACGCTCGCCCTGACGTTGTCCGTCACCGGAATCGAAGTCATGATGATCGCCGCGGTCATGCACGGCGGAAAAGGCAGTTCGACCCTGGCCCGGGACGCCATGTTTGCCGTCGTCATGATCGTCCTGAACGGAATGGTGGGCCTGACCCTGCTGCTCGGAGGCCTCCGGTATCATGAGCAGACCTATAACCTTCAAGGCGCGAACGCGTTTTTCGCCGTAATCGTGCCCCTGGCCGTGTTCGGAATGGTCTTGCCGAACTTCACCGTTTCCTCTCCCGGCCCGACCCTGTCCCCGCTTCAAGCCATCTTCCTCATTGTGATGTCGATCGGATTGTACGGGGTGTTTCTGGCGATTCAGAACGTCCGCCACCGCGACTACTTCGTCATCCCCGAACGGGAGCGGATGTCGCCGGACGGGCGGGAGATCCATGGCGGGAGCGCCGCGTCCGCCCGAACGGTCGGTTCTTCCATCGCCCTGCTCCTGGTTTACCTGCTGCCCCTCGTCGTCCTGTCGAAGCAGTTGGCCATTCCCATCAACTACGGCATGCACGAACTGCGGGCGCCGGCGGCACTCGGCGGGCTGCTTGTGGCGATTCTCGTGCTGTCGCCCGAATCGCTGGGCGCCGCCCGTGCGGCATTGGCCAATCAACTGCAACGGTCCGTCAACATCCTGCTGGGATCGGTCCTCGCCACCATCAGCCTGACCATCCCCGCCGTGCTGCTGATCGGCTTTCTGACGGGCCAGACGGTCGTCCTCGGACTCAACGCCGCGGACATGACGATCTTGCTGTTGACGTTGGGACTCAGCACCCTGACGTTCGCGAGCGCGCGCACCAACGTCCTGCTGGGGGCGGTGCACCTGCTCATTTTCCTGGCCTATGTCATGCTGATTTTCGAAAAATGACGTGCGCGCCGGCGCACGTCGCCTCAAGAAAGGACCGACCGACTCATGGCATGGCTCTATCTGGTGCTGGCGGGACTCTTTGAAATCGGTTGGGCGATCGGCCTCAAATACAGCAACGGATTCACACGACTCTGGCCGAGCATCGGCACGGTCACGGCGATGACGTTGAGTGTCTGGTGTCTGGCGCTCTCGCTGCGAACGATTCCGCTCGGAACGGGGTATGCCGTATGGACCGGGATCGGCGCCACCGGCACCGCGATTCTCGGGATATTCCTGTTCGACGAATCAAGCGATCTGCAACGGCTGCTGAGCGTCGGCGCCATCGTGGCCGGAATCGTGGGGTTGAAGCTCTCTTCCTGACCGGCCAAGCCGGATGGTCCGGTAATCCCCGCCTGCGGGGCAGGTATCTTTACCAGTTTTCTCCTGCCGGCGCTTCTCCTACCATGGAGCCGGACCGTCCCGTGGCTCCCGTGGAGGTGCCGCATGACCATCGCCACCATTGCCGACCGTGTTCGCGTCGCGCTGCAGACGCGGCAGGCGGGCTATCCGATGGAAGAGGTCGTGGGGCTCTGCCCGGACCTCACCTGGCATCAGGTGTTCATGGGCATCGATCATCTGAGCCGGACCGGCCAGGTCCGGGTCACAATGAACCGGAAGCGGGCCTACATGGTGAAAGTCCTGTAGCGTGGGCGTCGTCGCGCTCGACCGGATCACCTCCGTCTGACCACCAGCACACCGTCCCGTAGGGTCACCAGCACCGCCGAAACCTCCCGGTCGGCGGCGACCAGGCGGTTCAACTCCTGAATCGCCGCGGTTTTTTCGTCCGGCGGCGGCTGTTTGAGCACATCCCCGTCCCACAGCACGTTGTCGATGAGGATGACCCCGTCGGACGACACGAGCGCCTTCGCCCGCCGGTAGTAGTTCACGTAATTGATCTTGTCGGCATCGATGAAGACGAGATCGAACGGCCCGCGGAGCTCCCGCATCGTATCGAGAGCCGGTCCCATGCGAACGGTGATTTTCCGCCCGTGCGGCGAGCGGGCGAAGTACCGGCGGGCCAGCGCCGCCGCGGCCTCGTCGATGTCACAGGTCGTCACCGTGCCGTCGTCGGGAAGCGCCTCCGCAAAGCAGAGGGCGCTGTATCCGGTGAACATGCCGATCTCCAGCACCCGCTTGGCCCGGACAAGTTGCGCCATCATCTTCAAAAAGGCCCCTTCGAGGGGTCCGACCATCATTTGAGGACAGTCCATGCACCGGCCGGTCTCTTCGCGCAACGCCTTGCAGACCTCCGATTCGGGCGCCGAATGGGCTTCGGCGTAGGTTTCGATCTCGGCGGAAATTAAGGTTTTCATCGCCAGGTCCTTCTCCGGTTTGAAAAATGCGCATCCGATGCGTACACTGCATGAAGACTGGGATATGCGGCCGGCACGATCATAGCACGCGGATACCTGGCGGAGCGCGAAGGATATGAAGACACTCAAGACCCTGGAGGCCCTGGCCACAAGGCTACTGGAGATCCAACGCATCAACAGCGCGGCCTCGGTCCTGTCCTGGGACCAGGAAACCTACATGCCGGCCGGCGGCGGCGGCGCCCGCGCCGAGCAGATCGCAACCCTGCAGGGCCTCGCCCACCGGACGCTCGTGTCGCCCAACACGGAACGGCTGCTGGGGAATTGGCTCGATCTGGGCACCGGCCAGCCCCTCGAACAGGACGGCGAACTGTGGGATGAATCCTCCCGCGCCCTGCTTCGCGAGGTGTGGCGGGACTACAGCCGCGCGAGGAAACTGCCCTCCGACTTCGTCACGACGTTGAGCCGCGAATGCTCGCTGGCGCAACAGGTCTGGGCCGAAGCCAAGGAAGAACACGCCTTTCAATCGTTTCTTCCCAACCTGCGAACGGTGCTGGCGCTCAAACGCAAGGAGGCCGAGTTTCTCGGTTATCGGGATTCACCGTACAACGCGTTGCTCGACGTGTACGAGCCGGGCTCGACGATCGGCGCCTTGCGCCCCCTCTTCGCCCAGCTCAAGGCGCGTTTGGTTCCGCTGCTCAAACGCATACAAAACAGCACGGTGAAAATCGACGACGGGTTCCTCTTCCATGCCTACGACCAGGCCCGGCAGCTGGAATTCGGCCGGTTGGTGCTGATCGCGATGGGTTACGATTTCGAGCGGGGCCGGCTGGATCTGTCCGCCCATCCCTTCACCACCTCGTTCCACCCCACGGACGTCCGCGTGACGACGCGGGTCAGCGAGTACGACCTGCCCTCCTGTCTCTTCAGCTGCATTCACGAAGGCGGACACGGCCTCTACGACCAGGGCCTCGATCCGTTGCACTTCGGAACCCCGCTCGGCGAATCGGTGTCGCTCGGCATTCACGAGAGCCAGTCGCGGATGTGGGAAAACTGCGTCGGCCGGTCGCGGGCCTTCTGGCGCTTCTTCTACCCGATCCTGCAGGCGACGTTCCATCATCAGCTGCGCGCCGTGGACCTGGAGCAGTTCTACTCGGTGATCAACCGGGTCAAGCCTTCGCTGATCCGCGTCGAAGCCGATGAACTGACCTACAACCTGCACATCATGCTCCGGTTCGAGATCGAGCAGGATCTGATCGAGGGAACCACGAAGCCGGAAGAACTTCCCGAGATCTGGAACCATAAGATGCAGGAGTATCTGGGGATCGTCCCTTCCCACGACGGCGAGGGCGTGCTGCAGGACGTCCATTGGTCGATGGGAGCCTTCGGCTATTTTCCGACCTACACGCTCGGGAATCTCTATGCGGTGCAATTCTTCGATCAGGCGAGGCTGGAGATCCCGCATCTTGAAGACGAGATCGCCGCGGGACAGCTGATGGTCCTGCGCCGATGGCTCG
The DNA here is from genome assembly GCA_002420105.1 of Nitrospira sp. UBA5699. Taxonomy (GTDB): domain Bacteria; phylum Nitrospirota; class Nitrospiria; order Nitrospirales; family Nitrospiraceae; genus Nitrospira_C. Next base: position 5,988 of record DIHJ01000032.1, on the reverse strand, counting down.
GCCAGAAGATCCACCGGTGGGGCCGCATGTTCACCCCCGATCATCTGGCCCAGCGCGTCACGGGTGTCAGCCTGAGCCCGGATCCCTTCCTGCGATACGTGGAACGGAAATACGGCGAGCTCTATCAACTCCAAACAAAACAGGAGTAAGGGGTAACGGGATATAGGGCTAGCCCTCCCGTTCCTCCCCACCCCGTTACCTCGCTATCCCTTTTCCCCTTCCTCAATATCCCATCGCCTGATTCAATTTCATCAGCAGCGCCGGCGGAAAGGCAAACTCCGCCTGCACCTCGATCCGATGAGGGACGAGCAGCGTCGTGTGGAACACGATGTCCCGAATGGGAATCTTGAATTCCGGATCCTGCGGCGTGCTCAGTTCGACGGCTTCCACCGAGTTGGTGATGGCGCCGCTGTCCTGCGACCCGTAAGTGGCCACGACCGCCTTCAGAATCTCGATCACCTTCTCGTTCGTTTCGACTCCGGTCACACCCTGGTCGATCAACGGGATCACGTCGTCCTTCGCCTGATCCGAGAGCGTGAAGTTTTCCACCCGCTCTTTCCGCCGGAGTGAGGTCAGGTCATTGTCGAGATCTTTGCTGAACGCGCCGTACGCGAAGCGGAAGAATTCGAAGTGAAAGCCCTTGAACCCCTTCCCGAACATCTGCAATTCGCACAGAAAACACAGTTGCTGCAGCTTGACGTCGCTGAGAAGCCCGTGCGGCTCCGCCAGATGCAGCACATAGAGCAGCAGGGCCCGATCAACGGTGATCTGATGAGGCTTGCGCATGGATCCACACCCTTCCTTTGCGCCGGCAACCGGCCCCGCACTATAGACAGCCCGACGAAAGCCCGTCAATCGCGCCTCTTGACCGGCCGGCCGGTTTCGTCTTTAATGACCCCCCGTTCGGAGGCGGTCGCCATGGCGTCGGGCAAATATGCAAAAGAGATGGATGCGCTCAAGGAGCACCTGGCGAAGCATCACTTGAAGTTCACCCGCCAGCGGGAGCTCATCCTCAACGCCTTTCTGCGGCAGGAACACATCACGGCCGAGGCCATGTATCACCAACTGGCCAAGACCGATCCCCACCTGGGATTGGCCACCATCTACCGGACGTTGAATCTCTTCTGCGACGCCGGAATCGCGCAAGCCCGCCACTTCGGCTCCCAGACCCAGTATGACAACGTGTCGCACAAGGGTCATCATGACCATCTGATCTGCACCGGCTGCGGCAAGATCGTCGAGTTTGAGAACTGCGAGATCGAAAAGCTTCAGGAAGAAGTCGCCGCCCGCAACGGATTCTCCATCCAGACCCACCGCCTCGAGCTCTACGGCCTCTGCACACGCTGTCGGAATTGACCCCGGCGGTTTTTTTTGGTAGAATTTTGAGAGGGCTTATCAATTTCAATTGGGAGTATGCGCCGCCCATGTCACAGCTTTCCATGTCGATTTCCCCGTCGAAGGCGGCGCCGGGCCGTAGCGCCCTGCTCTGTCTCCTGAGCATTCTGGTCGCGACCGTTCTGATCCAGGCTTCGTCTTCCTCGGCGGCCGATCGAGTCACGATTTACTCCGGCCGCGCCGAACGGCTGATCAAGCCGGTGCTCGACGACTTCACCGCCAAGACCGGTATCCAGGTGGACCTCCTCTCCTCCGGCACCACGGAGCTCCTGAATCGGCTCAAGGCGGAGGGAGACCGCACGGCGGCCGACCTGTTCATCACGAACGATGCGGGGAGCCTCGAGCAGGCCCGGACGGCCGGCCTCCTTCGTCCGTTGAACATGCGCGAAATCGAGCGGGCGATTCCTCCGCAATTTCGCGCGCCGGACAACGCCTGGATCGGTCTATCCGGCCGATTCTGGATCCTCGTGTACAACACAACTCTCGTGAAACCGGAGGAACTGAAATCGCTCCTGGATCTGGCCGAGCCGAAATGGAAAGATAAAATCGCGATCCCCAATTCCGGCAGCGAATATCTGCAAGCCGGCGTGTCGGTCATCCGCGCGACGCACGGGGACGCGAAAACCAGGCAGTTCCTTCAGGGGCTCAAGGACAATGCCGGCGGACAGGTGTACCAGAAGAGTTCGCAGATTGTGGAGGCCGTCGCCAAGGGGCAGGTCGCCCTCGGCATCGTGAATCACTACTACATCTATCGCCACCTCGTCACCCAACCGGCCGCTCCGATCGCCGCCTTCATGCCGGATCAGCAGGAAGGCGGTATGGGGGCCATCATGAACGTCGCGGGCATTGGCATCGTCAAGTCGACCAAGCATCTCGAGAGTGCGAAGCTGCTGGTGGAATTCCTCGTGGCCCAGGCGGGCCAGAAACTCTTTGCCGATCTCGACAAGGAATATCCCCTCCACCCGGAGGTCAAAGCCGATCCGGCGCTCGTGGAACGCAAGAGTTTCCGCGCCGCGCAGGTCCCCCTCACCAAACTCGCCGAGTTGCGCGAGCCGACCCTGCTGTTGATCGAACAAGTGGGCCTCCGGTAATTCGAGGAACCCCACGGTGGCCACGCTATGCCAACAACTCTCCTCGCCCCTGCAACTGATCGCGCTGGCCAGCGCGGGCCTCATTCTGCTCCCGCTCGGCTACGTAACCTCTCAGGCCCTGCTCGCCGATCCGGCCGTCTGGAGCCGCCTCTGGGCCACAAGAATTCCCGAGCTGCTCTCCAATACCATCTGGCTGGCCGGCACGGTCGCAGCCCTGACGCTGGTGCTCGGCGTCTCGACGGCCTGGATCGTGACGCGCGTGGACTTTCCCGGTCGCCGCCTCTGGGAAGGCGCCCTGGTGCTGCCCCTGGCCATGCCGACCTATGTGCTGGCCTACGTCTATTCCTATCTCCTAGGCTTCGGCGGCCCGGCCGAACAGCTGTGGCAGGCCGTGGCCGGTCCGCAGGCCCGCATCTTTTCCCCGCACAGCTATCTGGGCGCCACGCTCGTGATGACGCTCGACACCTTCCCCTTCGTCTATCTCCTGAGCCGGAGCGCGCTGCTGAGCATGAATGTCTCGTTCGAAGAGGTGTCTCGCGCCAGCGGCGTGTCCCGAATGAAGACGTTGTGGCTGGTCACGCTGCCGCTGATGCGCCCCTCGATCGCCGCGGGCTTGGCGCTCGTGATTCTGTACGTGGTGTCGGATTTCGGCGCAGTGTCGCTGTTGCGGTACCAGACGCTGACCTATGCCGTCTTCCAGCAAATGACCGGTCGCTCCGACAATACCGCCGCCAGCATCCTGAGTCTCCTGCTCGTGGGACTGGCGCTCCTGTTTCTGATCACGGAACGCTGGTTCCGTCACCGGAGCCGGTTCTATCAGACCACGGGGCGGTACCGCCCGCCCCAGCGGCATCGGTACGGATGGCCGGGAGCGGCGCTCGTCACGGGATACCTCGCCCTCATCGTCGGAGCGGCGTTTGCGCTGCCGGCCTCCCTCCTGATCACCTGGAGCCTTTCTCCCGAGGCGCAGGCCACGATCGACAGCCGCTTCTACGGATTCTTATGGAACAGCGGATTCCTGGCCGCCTGCGCCGCCACCGGCGGCGTGCTGATCGGTCTGCCGCTGGCCTATCTGGCCAACAGACGCCCGACCTGGCTGAATCTGGGCTGCCTGCAGGCCGCCTACGCCGGCTATGTGCTGCCCGGCCCGGTCGCCGCCCTGGCCGTCCTCGTGCTTTGCGTGAACCTGACACCCTTCATCTACGGATCGGTTCTGGTGCTGATCGTCGCCTATGTGATTCACTTTCTTCCGGCCGGACTCCAGTCGCTCGAACCGGCGCTCCAGCAGATCACGCCGAATCTCGAAGAAGTGGCGCGCACGCTCGGGCTCACCGTCCGGCAGACGTGGCAGCGCGTGACGCTGCCGCTCGTGCGCAACGGCTTTGTCGTCGCCTGGGTGCTGATGTTCCTGCAGACGATGAAAGAGCTGCCGGCGACGCTGCTGCTGCGCCCGGTCGGATTCGACACCCTGGCCATTCGTGTCTGGATGGAGGCGAGCGAAGAGTATTACCAGTTGGCGGCCCCTTCCGCCCTGCTGATCGTGCTCCTGAGCCTGCCCACTCTCGTTTTGTTGGTCTCGAAGGACTGGCGCGCGGCCTGAGGGGAAGGATGACGACTTCATGAAACCGGCTCACTCCACAGCGCAGGGTCAATCCGGCGATTCCGCGTGGCAGGCGGATCTGTACAGCCCCGCCTCCTCCGTCCTGGAACTGCGCGGGGTCTCCTGCGCCTATGAGGTCGGCCGGCCCGCCGTGCGCGACATTTCGATCGCGGCGAAGGAAGGCGAAATCCTCTGCCTGCTCGGACCGTCGGGATGCGGGAAAACGACGATCCTGCGCGCCATCGCCGGATTCGAACCGGTCCGCTCGGGACAGATCTTCCTTTCGGGCCGGCTCGTGTCGTCGCCCGACCAGATGACCCCGACGGAGGAACGGCACGTCGGCATGGTCTTCCAGGAGTATGCCCTGTTCCCGCATCTGCGCGTGCAGGACAACATCGCGTTCGGGCTCCGGCAGCTCGGCCGGAGCGAACGCAAGGCGCGGGTGCAGGACATGCTGCGGCTGATCGGACTCGAAGGGTTCGACCGGCGATACCCCCACGAGCTCTCCGGCGGACAGCAACAACGCGTGGCGCTCGCGCGCGCGCTCGTGAACGGCCCCAAGGCGCTGCTGCTCGACGAGCCGCTCTCCGCACTCGACCTCGAGCTGCGCCGGCAGATGCAGATCGAGCTGAAGCGCATCCAGCGCGACGTCGGCATCACCTTCATCTTCGTCACGCACGATCAGGAAGAGGCGATCACGATGTCGGACCGCATCGCCGTCATGCGGGCGGGCAAGCTCGAGCAGGTGGGCACGCCCGAGGGCATCTACGAGGAGCCCGAGACCGCCTTCGTCGCGCGCTTCATCGGGCACGCGAACCTGCTGCCCGTGACCGTCGAGCGCGCGAACGGGGCGAGCGCCGTGGTCGCGCTGCCCGGCGGGCGCCGAGCCGAGATCGCGACGCGCGGCGGCGCATTTTCGGCGAGCGCGCCCGCGCTGCTGATGATTCGCCCGGAGCGCCTCGAGCTGTGCGCGGCCGAGCCCGGCGCCGAGCGCGCGTGCATGCCCGTCACCTGCACGGATCTGATCTATCAGGGCGCGGTGCAGCGCTGCGCGATCCGCAGCGCCGCGGGCGACGAACTCGTGGCGCACATCGAGACCGACAGGCCCGTGCGCGAGGCGCGCGCGGGCGCCGCGCTCTGGGCCTATTGGGACGCCGACGCCGTGCGGCTTCTCCAGCCCGAGGCGTAGCGAGCGCGGCTAGAACGACGCCGAGATGCTCAGCGTACCGACGGCCTGGCCTCCGTCGCCGCCGTTCACCGTCTCGAGGTCGTCGCCGAACAGGAAGTACTTGAAGCTGCCGCTCACCGAGAGCATGTCGTTGATCGGGACCGCCACGTTGGCGCCGATGTTCGCGTAGCCGAACGTGTTCTCGTTCGAATCCACGCCGTCGTAGTAGTCGTCGAGCGTGATGCCGAGTTCGGCGGACGCGCCGATCGAGAAGTTCTCGTTGTCGACGAAGGTGGGCGAGATGCCGAACTGCAGCCCGCTGCCCGAGTTCGCGCCGAGCGACGAGCTGAAGGTCTCGATCGCGAGGTTCACCCAGGGCGAGAGCCTCGTGAACTCGCCGTCGTCGTAGGACAGCTTGAAGTTGAGCTCCTGCACGGCCGGGCCCCACGCGCCGTTCGGGCTGTCGTAGAAGTAGTAGATCGTCAGCAGGTTGAAGCCGCCGGCGAAGTCCATCGAGACGAGCGGGTAGTAGTCCGCCTCGTACACGGAAGTGGGGTTGTTCGTCGCGAGCGTCTCCTCGCTGTGGATGCTCAGCCACACGCCGAAGCCGGCCGTGACGTCGCGCAGGAAACCGTCGTCCGAGGAGTAGAGGTTCACGTACCCCTCGCCCCACGGCTGCACGATCAAGCCGTCCTTCTCCTGCATGATTCCGCGGAAGATGTAGGCGTTCGTGA
>DIHJ01000033.1:6819-20240 GCA_002420105.1 Nitrospira sp. UBA5699 | reverse complement strand
GCCGAACGCGTGACCTGGCTGTAAGATCGGAACATTGAGGGAGGAGGACCGGGACCCGGTCAGAGTGCCGACCGGGTCCCGGGACTTCCCGCCTCAGAGAGGAAGACAGGGGGCAGGGAGTCCGAAAGGGCTCCCTGCCTTTTATCTATGGACAGGAGTGACCACAATCCATGCGCTGGACATCGATCGTACTGAGCCTGTTGATTGCGGCGAGCGGGCTGCTTGGCTCTCGCACCCTGACTCGTGTGGATCAGGACCTTCGTGTCATGTACGCCGAGTACACGATGGCGGCGACGGACCTGGGACATGTCAACGGTGAGCTGATCCGGTACCGGACTTCGGTCATCCGCGCGGTCGAGGCCGATACCAGGGATGATTTTCAGCGAATCGCGGTGTCCCTGCCGCAGAAGCGGGAGCGTATCGACAGAGCGATTGCGCGGTTTGTCAAGGCGAGCAACGGTACGTTGTCGGGCAAAGGCATGGATGCGCGAGAACTCATGGAATTGAAGGCCGTCCAGGACAAGCTGGAAAAGTACGTGGCGTCTTCGCAATATACCATTCAACTCATGGAGAAACGGTGGCAAACGTCCTCGCGGGCCGAGGCCCAACGGCTGAGGGACGAAGCCGAGTTGAACGCGGCGAAGGATGCCGGAGCCAAATTCATCGACGTGGCTCTGGAGCTCAACCGGCTTCTGGAGGTGGTCGCCGAAATCGCGGGTGAGGTCCGGAAAGAGGCGGACCGCACCTTGCGGGTCGCGACCATCATGCTCATCAGCGTCAGTCTGGCGCTGGCCGTCCTCGTACTGATCGTCCCCGCGGGAAAACCGGGCGTCATGACGTAAGGTCTTCCCGTAGGTCCTCCCGTCCGTCTCACGCCTTCCCGCTGGCGCCGGCCCGATCGGCTTGGGCGGCAGGGTCCCGGCGCCCGATGGCGACAATCCGACGACGTTACACGATCACGTCTGCTGAGGGCGCAGGTCCGACGGCGAGGCGGAGGGTATCTGAGCCGTTCGGCGTCGGAGAGAGTGGAGTGTTTTGTCAGGTCGTGGTATACATCGGGGCGACTGCGGAGGGGAAACCCTTCTCGCAGGCGGGGCCTCCGCGGGTCAACGTGACAGATTGCGGTCTCTGCTCCCGATCAATTTCAATCCGGCGGGCGATCGTATCGACGTCGAAACACAGCATTATCAGCGACGACACCATGCGCGCGCAACTCATCGTATAGAGGTGAAGAATGTTCAACCGGTTGAATCCATCTACTGCGGTCATCACGCTGTTATGTCTGGGCGCCCTCGCCGCCACGGAGGGCTGTGCGGGGAAGCGAGTCGCGTCATCCTCGGGTGACGCGACCTCGACCGCCAAGGAAAAAGGTGCCGCGGGGCCGGTGGAGACCGTCAGCCCGGACCGGATGGCCACCATTCCGGACGACCGGCGGTCCAGTACCGAGGCCTCGCGTTCGCCGCTGGCGCCGTCAGCTCCGGGTGAAGAGGACCGTGGAGGTTCGTCCGGCGGGCCGTCGGGCGGTCTCTCGGGCGGGGGAGAAGCGCCTCTGGCCGGTGCGGCTTCCTCTGAGGCGCCCGGCCTCAAGGATGTGTTTTTCGACTTTGATCAGTACGTGATCCGGAAAGACGCGCTGCCGGTCATGGAAGCCAATGCCATGTGGATCAAGGGCGCGGCCGGAAAGACCGTCCTCATCGAAGGGCATTGCGACGAGCGGGGTACGCAGGCTTACAACCTGGTGCTCGGAGAAAAGCGCGCCAGGTCGGCCAAGCGATACCTGGAAGATCTCGGAATTCCCGCTGCGCGGCTCAAAACCACCAGCTTCGGCGAGATGCGGCCGTTCTGCAAGGAGCGTGACGAGACCTGCTATCAGTTGAATCGCCGCGCCCATTTCGTCGTGCGCTGAAGCCGTATTCACGACGGGCATCCTCGGAGGCCCGGCAGGAATAAGAACAAAAGGGGAGGGGACTTGTGAAGATGACACGAATGGGACGAATCGCGGCGCTGTGCATCTGCGTGTTGACGGGTTGTGCCGCCAAGGGCGAGCGGGTCGACATCGTGATCCCGACGACCGCCGGCGGGTCCGCCGTCGCAGGAGCGGGCGGAGCAGGCCTTCGCGTGGCCGTCGCGCCGTTCGACGATGCGCGGACGGACCGGACGCATCTCGGCAGCCGGTCGCATCTGTGGGGCGGTACCAGCCATTTCGATCTGCCGAAAGGCACGGTCGGGGAGGCGGTGGCGAAGGCGCTCGTGCAACAGCTCAACAGGCGCGGCTGGCAGGCGAGCCTGGCCGGCCAGGGCGGCGGGACGCAACCAGACGCGACGATCTCCGGGACCATCCACGACCTCTCGGTCAACGCCGTCAGCAAGTTCGGCTACACCGAGCTCACCGCCAAGCATGCGATGATGGTACGCGTGGCCAACCACGGCGACCAAAGTTCCGTGCAAGAGCGGGTGTTGGGCAACGGAAGCGACGAGGTGTTCTGGTTCGATCCCGAGGACGCCCAGCAACTGGTGAACGAACTCGTGGACAAGAACATCGAAAAATTCCTCGCCGACACGAAGGTCGAGGGTCGGGCCGTCCGGCTGCGATAACGGGGTTCTTCCCGCCAGATTGTGCGGCGGCGGGTCAGGCTTCGACGGTCACGGTGATCTCATGCAGGCCCGAGGCGCCGTCCGGCGCCGGTTCCTGCTCGATCGAAGTTTGGACGGTTCCGGTTCCGTCTGCGGCGCGCACGACCAGCTGGCGGCGGCCCGGTCCCGGGACCCGCCACTCGTAACGCCAGAACCGCCAGCTGGCGGATGAGAGGGGCGGGGCAAGCGTCGCGGGCATCCAGTGCTCCCCGCCGTCGGTGCTGATCTCGACCAGCTTGATCCCCCTGGTTCCCGCAAAGGCGAATCCCTCTATCGTCCGGACCGGACCCCGGATGGTCGCGCCGTGTCCCGGGCGGTCGATGCGGGATGTGGTCTTGATCACGGCTTCGTCCGTCCAGCCCTTCTGCGCGTAGTAGCCCTTGTAGTCCTGCGCCACGACTTCGATATCCGTGAGCCACTGCACGCTCTTCATCCCGTAGTGCCCCGGCACGATCGCGCGCGCCGGAAACCCGTGGCCCTGCGGCAGCGGGACCCCGTTCATCCGGTGCGCGATCAGGACGTCTCCGGCCATGGCGCGGGCGAGCCTGATGCTGTCGGAATAGCCGTCCGCAGCCCGGAAGACGACGTCGTAGGCCTCGGATCGCGCGCCGGCTTCTTCCAGCAGCGGCTGCAACGGGACGCCGCCCCACTCGGCCGTGCCGATGAATTCGCCGCCGACCGTGTTGCCGACGCACTCCAGCGTCACGATCTGCGTCACAGCCGGCCTGGCGACCAACTGTTCATAGGTCAACGTGAGCGGCCGCTCCACGAGGCCTTTGATCGAGAGCGACCAGTCGTCGAGACGGACGGCGGGCGGGCTGCGGTAGGACGTGACGTAGAACTCGTCGTTGGGGGTGATCGGCTGCGTCGACTGCGCTTCCGGCCGGCCGAAGAGCTGCTGCAAGAGGCCCGCAAAGGCCGGGAGCGGGCGCAGGGCGACCCAGGCGGCGGTCAGGCCGCCGATCGTCAATGCGCGGCGACGTGAGAGTCCCGTCATGACGGAATCTTCTCCCCCAGCAGCGACTGAATCAGCCGCTCCGTCTCCTGATAGCCGCCCTCGCCGATCCGCACATGGCGGATGATGCCCTGCTTGTCGATCAGGTACAGGGCCGGCCAGTAGCGGTTGCCGTACTTGTTCCACGTCGAAAAATCGTTGTCGATCGGCACGGGGAAGCGGATGTCGTGCTCCGTGATATAGCGTTTCACGTTCTCGACGTTGCGCTCATGGGAGAATTCCGGCGCATGGACCCCGATGACGACGAAGCCCCGGTCCGCATACGTCTGATGCCACTGTTTGACATAGGGCTCGACATTGCGGCAGTTGGAGCAGCCGAACGTCCAGAACTCGACCAGCAGGACCTTCCCCTTGAGGTCGCTCAAGTGCAGCGGTCCGCCGTTCAGCCAGACGTCGTTCGTGATGTCCGGCGCGGCCATGCCGACTCCCGCATTGGCGATGACCCAGGTGAACAATATCCCTGCCAAGAGGATCAGCACTGCGACGATGACGCGATCAAACATGGCGGCCTCCTCTCGGTCGTGGGGAACGGCCCGCAGCCTGGTTCACTTGGCGATCGCGATCGCCGGCGTGGGATACTTCGTCAGATCCGTCACGGTCATCTGGAACAGGTTCGACAGGACGGCGAAGGCTTCCTGGTTCCAACTCGGCACCATCCCCCGGCTGACGGGATACTTTCGAATCGAATAGTAGCGGCCGTCGAACTGTACGGAGAATTCATAATCACTCGGTTTGACGTCGGATTCTTCTATTTCGAGCGTTCTGGCCGGATTGCGTGCGACCGACCCGGTTCTGGGATCGGGAGACACCATCAGCTCCGGCTCTTCTTCGATGCTCCGCGCCACGAAGCCGATGATCGCGTTCATGCTGCGAAGCAGGATCGAGCCGCGGAGAGGGTAATCGCCGCCGGGGAAGCCCGGCCTGATGTCCACCATGACGGAGTCGGGCGGAAACCGTTGCGCGTCCTCGTGCAGCCGCCGGCGTTCGTCGTTCGGGAGACGGGCCGGATCATAGTTGGCGATGAGCAGCCGGCCTGCCAGCTTTCTCCTGACCGTGTGGACGTTGCCGTCGGCGTCGCCTTCCCACCGGAATCCCTTTTCCAGAGCCGCGACGACTTCATCGGGATTCGGCGGGCGGTTCGTCCTCACGGTCTGACTCTCTTCGAACAGGATCGGGCCGACGAACAGTGTGCGCTCGGCATCGAGGCCGGCAAGGTGGAGCAGACGCCGACGGAACTCGACATAGCCGTTCCCCTGCGACGGCTGATTGAAGAGCACGCGGGGCGCCCCCTCCCGGTCCAGGGCGATCCCTCTCGCCATGAGCCGCAGGACCATGTTGATATCGTAGCCCTGCCGGACGAGGAACTCGAACTTGTCTTCGTCGAGCGGGCGCAGCACGCGTTTGGTGAATTCCTCCCCCGTGATCGGCACGATCGTGATGGTCGGATTCTCCGCGACGCTGGCGCTGTATTCGAGAGTGATCGGGCGTTCAACCGCCTCCGTGGCGCGACCGAACCCCCCGCTGATTCCGGCGCTCGTGCGGAAGTCGAACGTGGCCGCCACGCTCGACACCGCGGTGAAATGCACCGGTCTGTGGTAGCGGGCCCGTGCGATGTTCAAAAGCAGCAAATCCGCCTCGACATAACTGACCGTGCGGTCGTACTCGATCACCGCCCGGTGCATGGCGACGGGCGACAAGCAGCCGGTCAACAGAAGCAAACAGGCTGAGGCTGAGGTTAAGGCTGAGGGTGCTCTCGTCACGAATCTGTGCTGGTTCCACATCGTCTTCTCTTGACCTCAACCTCAGCCTCGACCTGTTTCAAATTCCTGCGTACCACTCGTACCCTTGATCTTCCCAATAGCCGCCTTTCCCGCCTCCGATGCCTTCAAACGATTCGACGAGCTCGACCCGCTCCACATACTTGGCCTGCTTGTACCCGAGCTGGCGTTCGAAGCGGAGGCGAAGCGGCGCGCCGTGAGGCACGTCGAGCGGTTGTCCGTTCAACTCGTAGGCCAGGATCGTCTGCGGGTGATAACAGTCCGCGACAGCCATGCTCTCATAATAAGAGATGCCTTCATCGTCCACGTCGGCACAGTGGAAGACGGCATACTTGGCGTTCGGCAAGGGCTGTACTTTCCGTAGGAGGTCGCCGAGCGGGACGCCGGTCCATTTCCCGATCGCGCTCCAACCTTCGACACAATCGTGCCTCGTGATCTGGGTGCGCGCCGGCATCTCTTTGATCGCGGCGAGCGACACCATCATGGGGGTCGTCACGAGGCCGTCGATCGTCACGTCCCACCCGGAGAAATTGCTCCGTGCCATCTCGTGGTAGTCCTGCGTGCCGGGATCGGTATTGCCGTTGGCGGGAAACAGGGCCGAGATGTCGGCCTCGCCGTATTCTTTCGCCATGGCATTGGCGGGCGTCACGGCGCGCTGCACGCGCTCGGTCAACTTCTCCGCCTTATTCAGAATGCCGGGGAACCACGTGCTCTGTGTGAGGTTGTCGCAGCCCGCGAGCGCCATAAGACTCGCCGCGCCGACCGTGCCTTTCAAGAATCCTCTCCGTTTCATGGCTCGTTCATGCTTCATGGCTGACTCCTTCGTGTTTGACCACAAACCACCCGGTCACCATCGACCGGATGTTGTTGAAGAATCCCGTCAGCATCACTTGCGAGACGTGAATGATGATGAACCCGACAAACGAGAAGCAGGCGATGAAATGGATCGTCCGTGCTGCTTGCCTGCCGCCAAAGATCGTCAGCAACCAGGGAAAGGCGGTATCGATCGTGGGTGACATCGTCAAGCCGGTCAGGACGATCAGAGGCGCGACGACAAAAAGAATTCCAACGTAGGCCAGCTTCTGCAGGACGTTGTAGCGCTTGGCTTCCTCGCCCTTGGGATGGCGCAACACGAGGTGGTCTTTCACCGCCTGCGGGATGTGCTTCAGGTCGCGGCCGGTCGGCAGCAGGTCCTGTTTGAAGTGTCGGCTGTACAGCCCGTACATCGCGAAGAGCAGTCCGTTGATCACGAAGACCCAGGCGAAAAACAGGTGCCACTGCCGTCCCATGGCGAGCCACCTGGCGCTCGGGATGGTCGCCCAGGCCGGAAAGGCACGGCCTGAACCATTTGAATATCCGAGGACGCCGGTCGTATCGAACTTGTGGCCCAAGATCGTCGTAACGCCTTTCATCTCGCCGCTATCGGCTCTCATCGGTCGAATGGACAGCACCGGTTGATCGCGGTCGGATCGGTCGCCCCAATAGAGCGCCGGGTGCGCGTTGAAGATCTGCAGGCCGCTCATGATCAGGATGAAGAGACAGACGACGTTCAACCAATGGCCGATCCGCACCGGCAGCCGATGGCGGTAGATACGCTCGACCTTGAGCGGAGGTGCGGGCTGCCGGTCGGGAGCGACGGGAGCTGATGGAAGATAGGGTGGCTCGGATCGGCCCTGACTCTCGAATATCGTAACGGGTGATTCGATCAGATCGGCCATGGTGGTCTCCTGGTAACGCGACGATGGTTCGTTTGACCCGGATGGGGCTCTGTCGGACGGGGAGGCCGTTCCTTACGGAGAGGGGAGAAGGCTTACGGAATCACGTTTGTGGACGTGCGCACTTCGGGCCAGTTCCGGTCGGCCTTCTTCACGTAACCCGGGATGTCCAGAACCCACAGGGCCCGAACCGTCCCGTTGTAGTTCAGGTACAGCTTGTCCTCTACGACGGTGAAGGCGGTCGGATCGATCGCGGCCTTGTACCCCTTGGCCATCCCGAAGGCGCAATAGCCGCCGTACTGGGGGGCGAACTTGGCCGGGTCAGCCGTGAACAGGTCCCGATGCGCCGCGGACGAGAAGAAAAACGTCGAGCCCTGGTAGGTGGCGGAGAAGTCTGGCGACCCCTTCACCGGTTTCATCTCGGCGAAATAGGCGACCGGATCGTATCCGCCGATCGCCGTTCCGTCCCGTTCGAAAAATCCCCCGGCAAGGATCGGCATCGTGCCGAGCAGGATCAGCAGGCCCGTCGCAAGCCCCAAGGCCGTTGTTCGGTTCATCGCATCCCCTCCGTCGCCTTCCCCTCATTTGTCCCGCAACATTCATCAACCGCCCGTTGCATTGAGCTGTCGGCCTCCTGCGACATCCTGGCCTACTCATACGCGACGTTGACGAATACCTTGATCGCATTTCGATCCGTCGTCAGGGTCTGCATCATCTGACGATAGTTTTCCAATCCTGTCACCGGATGGGTCAGCAGGGTGGAGAGCCAGCCGGGGAATTCCAGCTCCGCTCTGGCGAAATCGTAGACTCCCGCTTCGAAGTATTCGCGGTTCGCGTTGACCGTCCCGACGACGAGTTTGTTGCCGAGCACGAAGTCGAGATTGATCTTGTCGGCGGGGATCGGGTGTTGGCGGTCGCCGCCGGTGACGCTGGCCAGGATCAATACCCCGTTCTTGCCCAGCGACTCCATCGCCTCGAACACCACCGGGGAATAGCCGGTCGCTTCGAACATGAGATCGAACGGCCCAAAGCGTTTGGCGGCTTCTCTGATCGACAGATCGTCCGTCGAGACATAGCGGACGCCCAATCGCGCCAGGAGATCGAGATTGCGGGACGGCCCGTTCTGCTTGCCGAAACTGGTGACGTCGAACCCTTTCATCTTCAGCGAGAGAGCGGCCAGGAGCCCGACGGTTCCCGCTCCCAGTACCGCCGCTTTCCTCGGACGCCAGATCTTGAAGCGCCGCTGGGCTTCGTAGGCCTGGATGATGCCCTTTTCGATGATCGATGTCGGCTCCAGCAGCACCGCGACATCCTTCAACCCTCCGGGAATTTTGACCAGATACTCGGGCTCGTCCACGAAGAGCTCGGTCAGATAGCCGTGCCGAAGGTTGATCCCGCGTTCGTAGTACGTGTCTTCCAACGTCATGTCGTATTGGCCGATCTGGTCGTAGAAACTACCGCCGGGGCGGCGGACGGTCGGTACGACGTAGTCGCCGGGCATGACCTCCGTGACGTTGGGGCCGACCTCGAGTACCCGTCCGAAACATTCATGGCCGATGACGAGAAAGTCGTAGCCGGGGGGCGCCTGGCCGTATTCCGCCGCGTTGATTTCCTTGTCCGTGCCGTCGACGCCGACGCGCAGCACCTGCACGAGGACACCGCGGCCGTTCGGGATCTCATGGACCGATGGTTTGGGCAGGTCGGCAAGATGAATGGAATCCGGTTTTCCCGGGATGACGGCGACGGCTTTCACGGCAGCTCCTCCTGAGAGAATTCCGTTCTGGGGGGCAGTCGGTCGACCGGTCCGGCTCTTACAACGCGACCGGCGGGAACGGCGCGACTACCCGGAATGTTGTGCGGCGAAATGCCGCCGCAGGCGAAGGCGGTTGACGGGGGAGGGGACCGTCTTCGGAAACAGGCGTGCGGCCTCGCCGATCAAGACGATCTGGCTGAAATAGGCGCGGCAATGCGCGCAGGACGCGAGGTGCAATCCGACACGAATCCCGGCGAGGAGCGGGAGCCGGTCGTCCAGGTATTCACCGGCCAGACCGGCGGTCTCGCGGCAGGTCAGCCCGCTGGGAATCCACTGCGAGGGGTGATCTTTCATGCAGGGCGCCTCTCCCACGAGTCCGGAGTGTCAGCCCTGTGTCTCCTCATGGAGTGATTTCTTACAGTGCTGCCGCCGAGCCTCCCATAGAAGCAGGTTGAGGCTGAGGTTAAGGTTGAGATCAGGTTGATCCGACGCGGTTACCCTTGACCTCAGCCTGAGCCTCAACCTTATCCGAGAGCGGCTTCCACCGCTGTCCGAACCCGTTCCCTTGCCCGGTGCAGTCGCACGTACAGGTTGGTTTCCGTGATCCTCAAGATCGCACAGACCTCCTTGGCCTCCACGCCCTCGATATCGCGAAGAATCAGGACGTCTTTCAAGGTGGCGGGCAACGCGTCGATCGCTTTGTGCATCGCCTCGACCGCCTCCCGGGACGCGAGCAGTTTCTCCGGAGTCTGCTCGTCCCAGGGTTGCGGCGGGAAGGCCCAGTGTCCGGCCCATTCGCCCGATTGCCGAAAACGCGATGGGTCGATCGCTTCGTCATGCTCATCCTCACAGGACTCGAAGGCCGAGAAGGTCGTATGGCGCTTTTCCCGCACGCCGCGATCCTTGGCTTTGTGAATCAGGATTCCGAAAATCCAGGTTCTGAGCGAGGAACGGCCTTCGAACCGGTGCAGGCCCTCGATCACCGCCATCCAGGTGTCCTGGGCGACTTCCTCCGCAACCTCCCGGTCGGCCACGTGGCCCATGGCCATGCGCACGAGCGCCCCGTGGTGCCGGTTCACCAGTTCGTCGAACGCGCCTTCGTCGCCGGTGCGGAGCCGGCCGATGAGCCGCCGTTCCTCGTTCGTCAGTGCCGTGGCTTTGGCGGATGAGGAAGGGGTTTCGCAGGAAGGATGCTGTTCCAGCGACTCGGGATAGGTGGCGGCGACTGAATTCATGATTGACCTCCGATCTGCAGCAGCTCCGTCATATAACCGGGAGCACCGATGAGGGTGACGTGCGTGGAGGGGAGATTCTTCAAGACCTCGACCCCCTTCTGATCCAGGAAATCCACACCGGCGCAGTCCAGTTCGATCGATTTCCGTCGCTGCAACTCCGCGCGGCATTCCCCGTCCAGGAGTGCGGCCCACTGGTTCATGATCTTGCCTTCCAACTTCAAGGTCACCGTGCTTCCGCCGTTATCGGTCTTCGTGATTTTCAGCATCTGGTTCCTCTCCTTCGTTGCCCGGCTGTTCAGCAATGCGCGTGCCGATCGAGCCGGGCGGAGGGACGAGGGCGCTAACGTATTGAAAGCGCGAGGCGGGGAGGCTGTTGCGGCTTCAAGGGACGAAGGGGGATGCGAGCGGAATTCCGAATCCGATTCCCAAAATATTGGGACGTTCACGAAATGTTGGGAACAAAGAGAAGGCAAGCGGGACTAGCGAGACGCGCGGGAATCACAGGACATGCGGGAAAGATCGATGAAGAGTTAGTCGCACCCGGCACGCCTTTCTCGCGCGGTGATGGTTCACGAGAGGGAGGTCAGGCGGGTCGGGAGATGCCCAGTTTCTTCATGCGGGCTTCCAGCGTGGTGGGATTGAGTCCGAGAATTCTGGCCGCGCCTTTTTCTCCGCTGACACGCCAACTGGTCTGCGTGAGGACCGCGATGATATGCGCGCGTTCGACGTCCTCCAGCGTGGCCGGCGAGCCGTTTCCGGCCGGCGCCGCGCTTTTCGGCATCCAGTCGCTGAGATCGAGTACCGGTCCCTGGCTCAGGATGACCGCGCGCTCGATCACATGTTCCAGTTCGCGGATGTTGCCGGGCCAGGGATACCGCTTCAGCATTTCCATGGCCGCGCCCGTGACCGACTCGACCTTCCTGCCCATCGTGCCGGAGAATTTCTTCACGAAGTACGACACCAGCAGCGGAATGTCTTGCGGCCGCTCGCGCAGGGGCGGCAGCGCGAGCGGAAACACCTTGAGCCGATAGTACAGATCGGACCGGAACCGTCCTTCGCGGACTTCCCTTTCCAGGTCGCGATTCGTCGCGGCGATCACGCGCACGTTCACTTTCAGCGTCCTGGTGCTGCCGAGGCGCTCGAATTCCCCCTCCTGCAGGACGCGCAGCAGCTTGGTCTGCAACTCGATCGGAATCTCGCCGACTTCGTCCAGAAAGATGGTCGCCTTGTCGGCCAGCTCGAACCGGCCTATTTTTCTGGCCAGCGCGCCGGTAAAGGCGCCTTTCTCATGGCCGAACAGCTCGCTTTCGATCAGGCCGGCCGGGATCGCCGCGCAATTCACCTTGACCAGCACGCCGTCCTTCCGGCTGCTCAGGTGATGGATGGCCCGGGCGATCAGTTCCTTGCCGGTTCCGGTCTCGCCGGTCACGAGCACGGTCGCGTCCGTCGCCGCCACCTTCTCGATCGACTGGAGCACCTTCTTGATGGCCGTCGAAGTGCCGATGATCTCCTCGAAATTGTGATCGGTCTTGATCTCCTCCTGCAGGTACACGTTGGCCGCTTCCAGCCGCGCCTTTTCCTGCTCCATCAGCACCTTGTCGGTGATGTCGATGAACATCGTTCGGGTGTAGGTGCCGCCGGGGTCCGGCCGCGACCACCACTGAATCCACAGCGGCTTCCCGTTGTCCTTACGCCGCAGTTCGAGCACTACGCCGCTCGTGTCGGTCCCGCGGCCGATCGACGCGAACGCCTCGCGGAGTCGGCGCTGGGCGTCGGGCGTATCGGGGATGAAGGACTTGCCGTACGTGCCTTCGACCTCCTCCGGCGTGATGCCCAGGCTGCGCATCGCGGCCCGGTTCGCGCGGATGAAGCGGGAGTCCAGCCCCTCGTGCACATAGGCGATCGGCGCCTCGTCGAACAGGTCCCGCAGCCGCTCCTCGTTTTCCTTCAGGCACGCCTCCATCTGCATGCGCTCCAGCTCGGCTCCGGCCCGCGCTCCGAACACCTTGAAGATCGAGAGGTCCAGCTGTTCGACTTCCATGCGGGTGCGGCCCATCACCGCCAGGTGCCCCAGCACCCGTCCGCTCACGCTCGTTACCGGGATCGCGAGATAACTCCGCACGCCGAGCTGCTCGAGGTCCTCTTTGTGCAGAGGAAACCGATCGGCCACCCCGTCCGTGCAGTGGTACAGCTCGCCGGCCAACACTTTTTCACAGGGCGTGCCCGCGATGGCATACTCGAAGTTCGACTTGAAATGATCCCCGGCCCAGAAGGCCAGCGTGCGGACCTTGGTCCGGTCGATGCAGAATTCGGAGACGAACGCGTAGGTGACGTTGAGGGCCTTTGCGAGCTGCTGCACGAGCGCCGGGAAGAACTGCTCCCCGACCTTCGCCTCCACCCCTTCCACGATCTCCCGCAGCGCGGTGCCGGTCCGTTCCAGATGGCTGTTGCGTTCCGCGATCTGCCGTTCGAGCTGCGCCTGCGAGTCCTTCAGGCGCTGCTCGGTCTGTTTCAACTCCGTCACGTCTCGGGAGACGGCCAGCAACCGCTCCGGCCTGCCCTGTTTGTCGGAAACTGCCGTGACGGAGACATCCCACCATCTGGGCGTCTTCGTCTGTCTCGTGGCGAAAAATCCCGTGAACCGGCCGACGCCGCCCCGTCGGGCCTCGTCGATGGCGGCCTGCGCCAGCGCCCGGTCGCCGCCCTCCCAGAAGTCGAGCCAGGGGGAG
This sequence comes from Nitrospira sp. UBA5699, assembly GCA_002420105.1. Classification (GTDB taxonomy): domain Bacteria; phylum Nitrospirota; class Nitrospiria; order Nitrospirales; family Nitrospiraceae; genus Nitrospira_C. The sequence goes on along the minus strand of DIHJ01000033.1, from coordinate 7,381 downwards.
CCGACGAAGTCGCTGGCATTGCAGATTTCCAGGGCAGCCATGCCGCGGGCGTTCATGGAGAGGAGGCGGCCTTCGAGATCGAGAACTTTGATGCAGTCGCGGCTGCTTTCGATGAGCCGGGCGGCCAATGCTTCGCTGCGCCTGAGGGCTTCCTCAAGTTCGGGAGACGACATCGACATCACCCTGCAACGGGTCGTGAGGGGCAGCGGGACGGGAGCGAAAGTCTAGCATTGGACGGGAAATGACCGCAACCGCGGACGATGTCGAGGGGCGGCCGGCAGTCACGCGGCCGGTCACCGGGATACCAGCGCGATGGCATGGCCGTCGGGATCCCTGACGAACACTCCGCTGGAAAATCCCAAGGTCTTGTCCGGCAGCGCGACGACCGCCGAGGACACGAATGGTGCCGCGTCTCGCAAGGCCGCCGCGGCGCCTTCGACATCGGGCACGACGATCGTCGTGTACCAATGCCAAAGGTCGGTCGGACGCGAATCCGCCGGCATCGGCCTGCCCGCCGCAGGCCGTTCGTACTCCAGGAATTCCATGCCCGGCAGTCCCGTCG
>DIHJ01000033.1:0-6610 GCA_002420105.1 Nitrospira sp. UBA5699 | reverse complement strand
GGCGCCAGCGCGGATCCCCCTTGTCCTGCGGGAACCAGAGCAATTCCAGATTGTGTCCGTCCGGATCGCGGAACTTGATGGCCTTGATCCCGGCGGCAGCGGGGTTCGAAGCAGGGAGGGTTTGCGGCCTCGGCGAAATCTGCCGGACGTGATGCTTCCGCAACTGGGCCCAGGCTGCGTCCATGTCGCGCACGACGATGGCGACATGCTGGAACCAGAGGTCGTTGCCGTACGACGGCACGGGAATCGGCCGGGCGTCCGGCGGCGAGATGAACTGCGTCAAATCGATCCGTTGCTCGCCGAGTTGCATGCGGACCACCCGTGCGCGCACGCCGAAGAGACCGTAGAGCCGGTCATATTCCGGTCCGTCGACCTCCACGTCGCCGACGGGGGTGAACGTCAACACGTCGCGGTAAAAGGCGATGGATCGGTCCATGTCCGACACGGTGAAACCGACGGCCGCGACGGACTGAGCGGCGACGTGCGGCTCCGCTGGCGCGAGTGACAAGTTGCAAGTGACCAGTGACAGGCTGACAAGGATAAGGGTTCGGACAATGTTCAATCCCATCGCCTCACCCGTTACTCCTGACCCCTAACCGTTCTAGGAGGTGATCACCCACACGCAGCGCGTTCGCGATGATGGTCAAAGAAGGATTCACAGCCGAACTGGAGACGAAGAAGCTCGCATCGACCACGTAAAGATTGTCCAGGTCGTGTGCCTTGCAGTTCACGTCCAGCGCGCTGGTCATGGGGTCGCGTCCGAAGCGGATCGTGCCGCACTGGTGCGCGGTGCCGGCGACGGGAATCTTCTTTCCCAAATACAAGTGCGTCGGCAGCAGATGCTCTTCGCAACCGATGCGGTCGAGCATGCGCTTGAGCGTCGCCGCCAGCCGCTTGTGGGCTTCCAGGTTGTTCTCGGTATAGGCGAGCGTCACGCTTCCGTCCTTGCCGACGAGCACGCGGTTCTCGGGATCGGGCAGGTCTTCCGATGTCATCCAGAAATCGAGCGAATGTTTCGCCATCCGATCAAGCGCGAAGCCGGGGGCAAAGGCCGGGGCCCCGGCCCGCAGCGTCTCCAGATCCTGTTTGCCGATCATCGAGATGTGCCCCATCGGATAATCCCAACCGGGGGAGGGGAAATAGAAGTCGTTCAATCCAATGGTCTTTTGAAAGACCGTGGGGTTGAGTTTCCGCGAGATCGCGAGCATGGCCGAGTTGTTGTGGCACATGTAATGCCGTCCGACCAAGTCGGAGGAATTGGCCAGGCCGTTCGGGTGCCGGTCATTCGCGGATTTGAGCAGCAACGCTGCCGAATTGACCGCGCCGCAGGAGGCGACGACGATATCGGCTGTATACGTCTCCGTCTGTCCATTGCGCTCGACGACCACGCCGGTCACCTCTCGCCCATTGCCTCTCGCCTCCAGCCTGGTCACCAGGGCATTGGTCAGCAGGGTGACGTTCGGATATTGCAATGCTGGATCGACACAGACCACTTGCGAATCGGCCTTCGCATTCACCAGACAAGGATAGCCGTCGCAAGTGTTACAGCGGATACAGGCGCTCTGCGCTTTGTCCCGTTCGTCGAGCATCACCCCGACCGGCAGGTGAAACGGCCTGTGGCCGCATCGCTCCCAGTCGTCGTGCAGTTCCTGGATGCGGGGTTCATGGGAAAGGGCCGGATACCGGTACGGCGCGCTGGCTTTCGGTTCCGTCGGATCCTCTCCGCGATTGCCGTGCACGTGATAGAGCTGTTCCGCCTGGGTGTAATAGGGTTCGAGGTCGTCGTAGCGGATCGGCCATGCCGGTGAGATGCCGCCGTAATGCTTGACCTCGCCGAAATCCTGTTCTCTCATGCGCAGCAGCGCCGCGCCGTAGACTTTGCTGTTTCCGCCGACGTTGTAGTGGATGCTAGGGTGAAAAGTCCCGCCGTCCTTGTCCCGCCAGGTTTCCTTCGCCTTGTATTTGTTGTCGATGAAGACGGTTCTGGAACTCCAGTTGTCTTTCTCGCGCGGCAGGTAGCCGCCTCGTTCGAGCAGGAGGATCTTCCTCCCGGAGGGCGCCAGCTTGTAGGCAAGGGTCCCCCCGCCGGGTCCGGTTCCGATGATGATGACGTCGTACCGCATGGGCATGGAGCCTAGTCCGGCTTCGAGGGAATGTCTTACAGGATCCTTCCGGCACGCGTGGACGGGGCGACCGGGGCGGGGAGGTGTGACAAATTTTCCGGAACACGTACAATGCCCCCACTTCTTATCCCGCCCTCTTCTCATTCTTGTTACGTTCCGTTCCTGCTGCCGGTTTTCCAAGAAGGGTTCTGCGAAATTCTCGACGTTTCGCGGAGGCATCGAGGTTTCTCACATCAACCCCGGAGGGACTCTATGAGCCCGTCGAACTGCGGCGTGTCCGTCTGCCCTTGTTGCAATGAAGCGACCCTGCATCCCAACGGCGCCTTCTTTACCTGTTCCACCTGCGGTCTCGCGATCACCACACAAGCGCTCATCAAAGCGTTCCGGTACACACACGACACCACCCGCTTGGATCAAGCGATGGCCATCTCTTCCAATTGAATCGCTTCCGATCGCATAAACCCGGGTATGGCGATGACCGGCGCCGCGACGATGGGCGCGCGTGGAGCCATGCATGAAGACCGAGGGGGGTAGATGGTATCTCGCCATCGCGGGGCTGACCGCAGCGGTGTTCTTCGTCGAGTTGCGGATGCCGCTGGGTTTTACCCCATGGCTGCTGTATGTCGTTCCGCTCGGGATCACCTATTGGGCGCCGTATCTGTATACCCCCTTGATCGTCGCCACGCTCTGCACGATTCTCGTGGCTGTCGGATATGTGTTCTCGCCGGCGGGGGCTTCCGCGCCCATCGCATTGACCAATCGGGGCTTCGGTGCGGCGACCTTCTGGATCCTCGGACTGCTCATCCTGCAATACAAAATGCTTGCGGCACGACTGGTCGGACTCACGGAGGCCCTCCGGAGTCAGGAAGCGAACTGCACCGTCAGGTCACGAATGTATTGACGGCCGAGGGCCGGCGCCTCCAGGCGAAAATCGCCCGCTGTGAAGGTGCCGGCCTCACGGGCGGGCAAGCAGAGGCGGCCTTGGACGACTTGAGGAATGAACTGGTCGAATTAGGTCATCGCCTGGAGCAATTGCAGCGGGAACTGCTGGAAGGCGAAAGGCAGGGGTCGTAGAGACGACCCGCCTACTCTGAACGGGCCGCTCTCCTTTTTGTCGGCATTCCCGTACGTCCCCCTGAAATGCCGGAGGCGCGATAGGCCTCCGAACTGTGACACAGGTAAAGCCGGGAAGGCCGATAGGCGAATTCGGGAGACACAGCCCCTCACGAAGCCCGGGGGCGTCCGATTTCTATTTGCCCTTGCGTCTGCGGATCAACTCGGCCGCGCCCAGACCGGCCAAGCCGGTGGCGAGCAGCATCAGGCTGACCGGTTCGGGCACGGAAACGGGAAGCGTGGCATGGGCTTGAGTCGGTACGATCAACCCCAAGGCCAGAAGGGCAAAGAGCAGGCTCTTGTCTTCGAGTAATTTCACGACATCTCCTCCTCTGGTTCGCTCAGAAATCTTCCGGGATCTGTACCCGGTGATAAAAAAGCAGCCTTTTCTGTGCCGGATTTAGAAACAGTTGAAAACCGGCCGTGAAGAGTAACGGCCTGTGCGGGACTGTTAAGAAGTTTTACGGTCGGGCCGGTGGCTTTCTGAAACGAATCGCTCATAAGTCGTTGAAACAGCTTGCGGAATGGGATCCTGTCCCTCTCAGCTTCCGTTGTTAAGAAAATTGACATGTCAAACGAGGCAGGCCCTCCGCATTTCCATGGAAATATGGGGAATATCCGGCGATCAATCCTCCGGTTAGGCTACACTCAAGACCATGGACTTTCCCGCCGTCGAGCTGTCAGGTCTGCGATGGTCGATCTCACTTGCTCTCGTCGGCCTGCTCCTGGCCGTGGAATGGCTGGCGCCCTTCCGTGTTCCGGTGCGGTCGAAACTGGAGCATGCCTCGACCAATCTGATTATCTTCGGCGGGAATTCCCTGATCGCGCAGTTCCTTGCGAGTTGGCCGCTCCTGCTCTGGAGCGGCTACGTGACCGGTGAATCCTGGGGGCTCTTGTCGTACTTCCGCCTGAATCCGCTCGCCGATGTGGCTCTATCCGTGATCCTGCTCGATCTTCTCGCCTACGGCGTCCATCGTCTCTATCACCGCGTGCCGTTCCTCTGGCGTTTCCACCGTGCCCACCACAGCGACCTGGAGATGGACGCCACGACCAGCGTCCGCTTCCATCTCGGCGAAGTCCTGATGACGACCGGAATCAAGGGGCTGGGCGTGCTGGGGCTCGGCATTTCGCCGGGGGGATTCCTGCTGTCCGAAACGCTCACGCTTGCGGCGGGGCTGTTTTCGCACGGCAACCTGCGACTGCCGGAGAGTCTGGAGCCGCGGCTCCGGCTGGTCATCGTGACGCCGACGATGCGCTGGATCCATCACTCCCATCGGCCGGCGGAGCACAACACCAATCTGGGGGCGGTGTTCTCTGGATGGGACCGGCTGTTCCGCACCTACTTCATGGGCGTCCGCCAGGACCAGATCCGATTCGGCCTGGATGAGTATCCCGAACCGGAGGACGTCACCATCCTGCGTTTTCTCCGCATCCCCTTCGATCCGGCCTGCCGCCGGACTCAGTAACGCCCGTTCCGCCGCATTCTTCGCTTCGGGGTTCTTTGCCCCGGACATTTTGCGACACGAGGGGGAGCAGGGGCGGGAAACGGTTTGGCCCCACGATGCGGGCTGTCTCCGAATGCGTCCGGCTTACTTCTGCTTCGCAATGATCTTGTACTTGATCTGCTCGTATGTCGCCCGCGGAAGGATTTTCTTTTGGACCAGCTCGTCCTTGCGCGCGTAGGGCCGGCCCTTGATGATTTTTTCCGCGTACGCGTCGCCGATCCCCTTCAGCGTTTTCAGCTGGTCCACGGTGGCGCTGTTGATGTCGAGCAGGTCGGCCTGCTCGGCCGCGCCGGCGAGGGAGGATACCGCCGTCACCGGCGGCGGTGGAGAGAATGCCAGCACGAGCCAGCCCGCCAGCCCCACGGCACCGGTCCATTGCATCAGTTTCGTTCGCATGGCAACCTCCTTTGCGAGATCGTCGGCGGTCATGGGAGTGGGGAACGGGGGTATTCTACCTGTTCGCGCAGCAAACGTCGCTGCCGCCTCGTTTGCACTCGACAGCCTGCTTCTCTACAATCGCCTCCGATCGATTCCCTACGGAGCGTCCGTGCCTGGTCATGAACGGGATCAGCACCCATGTCTTGAATCTCGCGACCGGTCTTCCGGCCCGCGGCGTCTCCTGCCTGTTGGAGTTTCAGACCTCGCCTCGCGCCTGGCGGTTGATTGCAGAAGGCCGCACCGACGAAGACGGGCGTATCGACCATCTGCTGCCGAAGGGCGTGCGTCTCCAGGCGGGTTCCTACCGGCTGACGTTCGATGTGGCGGCTTATTTCCGCGCGCAAAGCATTGCGAGCTTCTTTTCTGAAGTCACGGTCACGATCGCGGTCCGGGACGCGGGTCGGCACCATCACCTTCCGCTCCTGCTCGGTCCCTTTGGTTATACGACCTATCGCGGGAGTTGACGGCATTCATTTCCGGTCTCGGGCGTTGGTTGCCGATGGTCGCGGTAAGGAGCAGATGAACGGCGGATGGTTTTCTTTCCTCTTCGGCGGCGGGGCGTGGATGCTCTGGTACGGGTCGCTTTTCGCGGCGTTCCTCATGCTCGTGGGGACATCGCTCTACACCTGTATGGAACCCTCCGGTCCGAGCGCCGGTCCCATGCTGATGCTCATGGTCTTCTTCCTCGCCTTCATCATCATGCTCGTCGTCACCTCCGTGGACATCGCCTGGTGGGCCGGAACAGCGGGGTATGGTCTCGTGAGCAAGGCGTTCTTCGTTCTTCTCACCTGGGTTGCCGTAGGACTCTTGTGGACCTTTCTGTTCTGGGCGACCGATCCCAACTATCCGGGTCAGCTCCTGCCGGGACGCATCCTTTTCACCGGTCATTCCCTGCTGCTCTACGGAGGGAACTTGTGGTTGCTTTGGCGGATACGATCCTCCGGTTGACGTCAGGGGAACGACAGGAGAAGTCGAGCGATTTCGCACGTTCCGCACTGTGCGGATAAGCCGTTTCCCGCTCCTGTCCGGTCAGCGACTTCCGGGACGGCTCGCCTGCGCAAGCAGATTTCTTCAATAAAACTTATACTTCCGACAAAAGGCCATGGAGCGATTCTCTAATGGAGGAGGGATCGGGATTTGCATTTTCCTGCCCTGTTTCGTCGGTAAGGCATGCGGAATCCGGCTTTCACCCCTCATTCAGGAGTACGGCAGTGTTGGCCTGGCTTAAGAAATTGGGCGACCGGGAAATCTTCTGGGCCATGATCGGGCTCTTCGGCCTGCTGGTTCTGGGTCTGAACTGGAACGGCTAACCTGAAGCATCCCGCATCGGCCTCGGTCGGTCCCGTCCCCCTTCGACAGACATTCGACCAGTCCCTTCCCGCAACGGCGCGGCTTCATTCCCCCCGACCTCGGTGCGATCTCTTCCCCGTG
>DIHJ01000041.1:7354-33999 GCA_002420105.1 Nitrospira sp. UBA5699 | reverse complement strand
TAATCGCTCCCCTCTCTCTGGATGGAAAACACTGAAACGCATGACTGGAAGCTCGCGACATATTTTCTGTACCGGGAGGAGTCCTGTTATTCCGACTACATCGGAATCGGCTGGACTCTAATGAACCTACACGACGGGTGCGAGGTGGAACGCTACCGAAGGAAAGGAGGGGCTTCAACCTAAAAGACCTTCCGCCTCGGGCTATTATGTCAACTCGCAACTCGAGGTCAGAATATCCATCGCTGTCCCCTTTACTCTTGTCCCGTCCCTCCGGTCAATCGAATCTTTCGAACCCGTGCCGCGTTCCTCGACCAGACCCTCAGCATCCTGACCCCTGCGGCTTATGATGGTTGACACAACCTGCAATCAAGGCTACACAGAGCTCATCATGGCACTCCATCCTTCGGCAGGACGTGCGGCACCGGTTTCGGCTCTTGCTGACATCACGAAGCTCCTGGCGGCCTACCATGCGGACCGGCCGGATCCTTCGATGCGTGAGCAGCGAGTTTCGTTTGGGACGTCAGGACATCGCGGCTCATCCTTCAAGCGAAGCTTTAATGAATGGCACATCCTGGCGATTACCCAGGCGATCTGTGAATACCGACAGGCGCAAGGGACAACCGGCCCGCTCTATCTGGGGATGGACACGCATGCGCTCTCGCAGCCGGCTTTTGTGACGGCCTTGGAGGTGTTGGCCGCGAACCGGGTCGAGGTCATGATCGATCAGGATGGAGGGTACACCCCGACACCGGTGATCTCTCATGCCATTCTGACCTTCAATAAAGGCCGGCGGTCGGGGCCTGCCGACGGCATCGTCATTACGCCCTCGCACAATCCGCCGGAGGACGGCGGCATCAAGTACAACCCGCCCCAAGGAGGGCCGGCCGACACGCACGTGACAAAGTGGATCGAAGAACGGGCCAATACCCTCCTTGCCGGCGGTCTTCAGGGGGTGCAGAGAATCTCCTTCGAGCAGGCTCAGCGCGCCGTCACGACGCATCGTCATGACTATCTCGGGGGCTTCATCGGCGATCTTCCCCACGTCGTCGATCTCGAGGCGATCCGGTCCGCCAACTTGAAGCTCGGCCTTGATCCGCTCGGCGGGTCCGGCATTGCCTACTGGAAACCGATGGTCGAGCGGTACGGACTGAACATCGAAATCGTGAATCCCTCCGTCGACCCGACCTTTCGTTTCATGCCGCTGGATTGGGACGGCAAGATCCGCATGGACTGCTCCTCTCCCTACGCGATGGCGAATCTGATCGCCCTCAAGGACCGCTTCGACGTGGCGTTCGGCAACGATGCGGACAATGACCGGCACGGTATCGTGACGCGCTCCGCCGGTCTGATGAACCCGAATCATTACCTCGCCGCGGCGATTTCGTACCTGTTTTCGCACCGTCCCGGATGGAATGCCGAGGCCGGGATCGGCAAAACCCTCGTCAGCAGCAGCCTGATCGATCGCGTTGCGGTCGCGCTCGGACGGAAGCTCGTCGAGGTGCCGGTGGGCTTCAAGTGGTTCGTGGGCGGCCTTCTCGCCGGGTCGCTCGGGTTCGGCGGCGAAGAAAGCGCCGGCGCCTCGTTCCTGCGCTTCGACGGCACCGTCTGGTCCACGGACAAGGACGGCATCATCATGGACCTGCTCGCCGCCGAAATGATGGCGAAGACCGGTCGCGACCCCTCCGAACTGTACCGCGAGCTGACGTCACGCTTGGGTGAGCCGGTCTACGAGCGCATCGACGCGCCGGCAACGCCGGAGCAAAAAGCGATTCTGTCGAAGCTGTCTCCGGCGCAGATTTCCGCCACGGAGCTTGCCGGCGATAAGATCACGGCGATGATGACCCGTGCGCCCGGCAACGATGCGCCGATCGGAGGGCTGAAGGTCGTGACCGACCACGGCTGGTTTGCCGCGAGGCCCTCCGGTACGGAGGACGTCTATAAACTGTATGCGGAAAGTTTTCGCGGGCAGGAACACCTGGCGAGAATTCAAGACGAGGCGCAGGCGCTCGTCGCCCAGGCTCTTGCCGCGGGCAGATAATCGATTCAGGGACCGGCGATCCGCGTGGCGGGGCAGGGCTGATCGGAAAGAGGAAGGTTGATGGGTTCCCGCGCATTCTCCATTTCGGGGCCGGGCTCCTGTCGCTCCGCTCACGGATCGAGGCGCGAGGTTGCGGCGTACCGAGGACCTTTCCATAGGCGACTTTCACGCTGAGTCCGTTCACGAAGGCCGTGGCCCGTCCCCACCGATAGGATAACGAGCGTGCGCCTTCCGGAAGCTTGATGGCGACCCACCGGGTGTCGGACCAAAAAACGACGTAGCTCCCCTCCTGCTGCGAATGGACGGCGCAGCCGTCTTCGCGCACGAAGGCGGACCGGTCATGGAGTCGGTCCAGCGAAGCCTGGATCAGACAGTCGGATCCGTCGGCAAACGCCAGGACCAGCCACGCGAACGTCTCGACCCCCGTCATCTCCGCACCTCCCGTGAGGTTGCTGGCCGCCGGGAAGAGCATCCCGGCCGCATCGGCATGACTGATCCAAGACTAGCACCCGGAGGCAGGATGTAAAGATAACGCGAGCCCACTCGGGGGCTCCGGCGGCGGCGGGGGTGCGGGATGAAACCGGAAGCCGTCGCCGGAGCGGGAGCCGGCGGTGCTGCGGATGTCAGCTTGCCGGTTTCGGGCTGCAGGACTTTTCTTTGAAGAGCTGCTGCAGACGCATGAGCGCGTCCTTGTAGGTGGGATGCGTCTGTTCAACCTGCTTGACGTACTCCGGCCCTTTTTTCTTGCCGTCTTCGAACAGCGCGCACTGGCCGCTGTTGGTCTGCCAGATTCCCCAGCCGGCGTACGCCGGCACGGCGAAGGTGAAGAGTACGGTTGAGGCGAGGATCACCGGCAAGAGTAAGATCTTCATGGAGACCTCCTGTGGGGTGAGCGCGGCCGCCGAATGTGCGGCCATCGCATCTCTACGTAATGATCGAGGCTACGCCCAGAGGTGAGGTCCGTCAAATAAACAGAGATATTTCTCCGGCCGTCCGGCGCCTGCGGTCCTCAGGCTAGGGCTGGATCTGCCGTTCGGCGTGGTAGGAACTGCGGACGAGCGGCCCGGATTCCACGTGGAGGAATCCCATCGCGAGGCCCTCGTCCTTGAGCGCGGCGAATTCGGCGGGCTCGTAAAAGCGGGCGACCGGGAGATGGTCTCTTGTCGGTTGCAGATATTGCCCGACGGTCAGAATGTCGCATCCGACGGCGCGCAGGTCGCGCATGACCTCGCGCGCTTCGTCAAGCGTCTCCCCCATCCCGAGGATCAAGCCCGATTTTGTGGTCATGCCCATTCGTTTGGCCCGGGCGAGCAGTTCGATGGATCGCTGATACTTCCCTTGCGGTCTGAGCGCCGGGAAGAGCCGCCGGACGGTCTCGATGTTGTGATTCAGAATCTCCGGTTGCTCGGCGCAGACGGTCGCCAGCGCCTCCCCGTTCCCCTCGAAATCCGGAATCAGAACTTCGATCGTGCAGCCCGGACTGATCCGGCGCGTCTGCCGGATCGTGTCGGCGAACACCGCTGCGCCGCCGTCGGCCAGTTCGTCCCGATTGACCGAGGTGATGACCGCATGACGCAGGCCCAATGCCTGTACCGCCTCGGCCACGCGCCGCGGCTCCTCGTGATCCACCGACGGCGGCCGGCCGGTCGCCACTGAACAGTAATGGCAGCGCCTTGTGCAGATATCGCCCAGGATCAGAAACGTGGCGGTGCGGGCGTTCCAGCATTCCCACCGGTTCGGACAACGGGCTTCTTCGCAGATGGTGTGGAGTTTGAGACGGTCCATGATCCGCTTGATGTCCAGATAGTCCGGACCGGTCCTGGCTTCGACTTTGAACCAGGCAGGGAGACGTCGTGGAGGGGCCGGGACAGCGGGACGAACCTGGTCGAGAGGGATGAAGGTCATGGGATTAGTCTCGCCCCGGTTGCGGCTGGAACCATCGCTTCAATCGCGCCAGCCAGCCGGATGATTCCGATTCCGGCTGCGGGGGGTCGGAATACTCGATCCAGAGTTCCTGCGAGCCGAGGTACAGACCGTTCCGGAAGCTCATCTGGGTCTTGAGCTGCCGGTACCCCCTGGCCTGCAACGTCCGGATCAGGATGCGCAGCGCAAGGTCCTGAGTCGGATGCGGGTCGGTGGCCACCCGGACCGATTCATAGCGCAGAACGGCCCGGAACTGTTCCCCTGCTTGTTCGAACTCGACCGGCCGGCTGAATCCCCGCTCTCGATCGTCGAGGCCGGCCAGTTGATGCCTGTCGAGACCCTTCGGCTCCATCGATCATTCAAGGGCTCGAAAGACGGCCACCAGATCGCTCAAGGCGACGGTTTTGTGTTTGAGCACGCCCCGCTCCGCCTGAATCGTCTGGCGCATCCCGGCATCGGCGGTCCCGCTTTTGAGACAGGCCGCGCCGAGCGACAGAATGCGATCGCATTCCTCCGTGAGTTTCTTCTTCACGACGGGGTTGACCGAAAGAATGTCCATGAGTTGCCGCCTGGTGTCGGCGAGATGCGCCTGGAGGTCCGCATCCGGGTAGCTCTTGCGCGCCGCCTCGTCAAAACAGCGATCGAGATATTGGGTCAGAAAGACATAGAGGCGCACGAGCGCGGCGGCAATCTCGATCTGGTCCTGTGCAGAAGTCGCCATCGTCGAGGCTCCTTTCCCGTGACCGCGTTAGAGCAACACCTTCACATCCGCGCCGTCGACCTTGACCTCGTACACCTCGACCTTGGCCGACGGGTTCTTCAGACATTCCCCTGTCATCAGGTTGAACTGCCAGCCGTGCCAGGGACAGGTGACGACCCGGCCTTCGACTTCCCCTTCGCCGAGCGGCCCGCCGCGATGGACGCAGGTGTTGTCGATGACATGAAATGTGCCGTCCACGTTGAAAACCGCCAGAGTCTTTCCCTTCACCTCCGCTACGATGCCATGGCCCGGCTTGACCTCCGCGGTTCCCGCGACCCGTACGAAATCCGCCATTGTCGTTCCTCCGCCGTGATAAATGCCCGATCAGTGATTGGTAAACGGCTGCTTGATCTTCTTGAGAAGGCTGTCGATCGACGCGCCGCCCTTCCCCGACCCGCCCAACGTCGCGATCAGTTTTTGCGCAATGTTGCGGAAGGCCGCCGCCTGCGGGGAGGCCGGATCGGCGACGACGATCGGGTGTCCGGTGTCGCCCCCGTCCCGGATGGCGGGATCGATGGGGATGCTCCCGAGAAACGGCACGCCCAGTTTCTCGGCGGCCCGCTCCCCTCCTCCATGGGAGAAAATGTCCGTGCGCTCGCCGCAGTGGCCGCAGACGAAGAAACTCATGTTTTCGATGATGCCGAGGAGCGGCACGTTCACTTTCTGGAACATGGCGATTCCTTTGCGGACGTCGTAGAGCGCGACTTCCTGCGGGGTCGTCACGGTGATGGCGCCGGCCAGCGGCACCATCTGCGAGATGGACAGCTGCACGTCCCCGGTGCCGGGGGGCAGATCGAGCAGCAGATAGTCCAGCTCGCCCCACAGCACGTCGCGAAAGAACGCCTGCAGGTACTGATGGACCATCGGGCCGCGCCAGACCAGCGGCGTGTCTTCCGGCACGAGAAAGGCCATCGAGATGAGTTTCACGCCGTGGTTCTCGACCGGCACGATCTTGCCGTCCTTTTGTTCGGGGCCGGCCGTGCTCCCCATCATCATGGGGATGTTCGGGCCGTAGAGATCGGCGTCCAGAAGCCCGACCCTGGCACCCGTCAATGCGAGTGCGCAGGCCAGGTTTGCAGCGACGGTCGATTTGCCGACCCCGCCCTTCCCGCTGCTGATCGCAATCACGTGCGTGACCCCCGGGATGAGGTTTTCTCGCGCCTGGCCCTGCGGCCCTGTATGGGTATGTTCGTCAGCCATGGAGTCTTCCTCCTCTGCGGACACCGGCATCGGCAAGACGGGGCGTCCGCGGTAGTGCTTCCCGCATCATAAGCGATGGAGGAGGAGAAAGAAAATGGGTCGGTTGGGCCAGGCCGGCATAGCTCGACCGGGGCAGCGTGACGGGCGTTATTCCGAAAAGACGGTCGGATCGAGGCGGCGAAGATTCGTGGCCAGGCCGAACAGGGACAGGGTGTAGATGATCCACTTCGACGGATCGAAGTGATACCACTCCGGACCGTTGCGGTAATCGCGCGCGTAGGTATGGTGGTAGTTGTGATAGCCCTCCCCGAAGCTCACCAGCGAAATCAGCCAGCTGTCGCGGCTGCTGTCCCGGGTGCCGTGGGGCTGCGAACCGACCATGTGGCAGAGGGAATTGATCGCGAAGGTCGAGTTGAGCACCATGAACATGCGGAACATCCCGGCGAGGAAAAAGCACCCGATGCCGCTCATGAATCCGCCGTGCAGGAAGCCGAGGACGAATGGAAAGGCCAGGCCGGAAATCACGATGGCGTGATAGTTCCGGTGCTGCCACATGATCATCGGATCTTTCCGCAGCTGGCGCTCGTAGTTTTCGGTGCGGTGCGGCGTGTTATGGAAGAGCCAGCCGCAGTGGCTGTGCCAGAAGCCCTTTCGGGCGTTGTAGGGATCTTCTTCCTGGTCCGTACGGGCATGATGGCGGATATGGTCGGAGCACCAGCGGAGCGCGGAGTTTTGCAACGCCCAGCCCCCGGCGATCAGAAGCACGGCCTTCACCCAGGGGTGGCATTCGAAGCTGCGATGCGAGATCAACCGGTGATAGCCGACCGTGATCCCCATTCCGGTAAAGACGTAGAGAATCCCGAACAGGACCCAATCGAACAACGTGTAGCCGTAGAGAAATCCGAACAACGGAGTCCCGATCAGGGTCACCGCGACGACCAGGGAAAACAGGATGAAGGTCTTATAGGCAAACGGGGAAGTTCCCACAGCGTCCGGCATGCCCACGCTCTCTTATGGGTGGAAAAGTGACTTCACGCGATCTGGATGGGAACGGGAAGTCGTACGGACTCAAGCATACCGAACTAGAGGAATAATATCAAGAAAATCATTGCCGCCGGCCTGAGCGAATCGGAGCGTAACCGGCTATTCGGCGGACACGGTCGGGTCAAGCCGGCGCAGATTGCTGGCCAGCCCCAGAAGCGAGAGCGTGTAAATGATCCACTTCGACGGATCGAAATTGTACCACTTCGGGCCGTTCCGGAAGTCGCGGGCATAGGTGTGATGATAGTTGTGGTAGCCCTCGCCGAAGCTGATGAAGGAGATCAGCCAACTGTCGCGGCTGCTGTCCTGGGTGCCGTGCGGCTGCGAGCCGACCATGTGGCAGAGCGAATTGATCGTGAAGGTGGAATTCAGCACCATGAACATGCGGAACAGTCCGCCCATCAGAAACGCGCTGACGGCTCCCTGCACGCCTCCGTGCCACAGTCCGAGCAGGCAGGGCAGCAGGAGGCCCGACAGCACGATGGGCCAGTAGTAGCGGTGCTGCCAAAGGACGATCGGGTCGCGGCGCAGACGGATCTCATACTTTTCCGTGCGGTGCGGGGTTTCGTAGAAGAGCCAGCCGCAGTGGCTGTGCCAAAACCCCTTGGTCACGTTGTACGGATCTTCCTCCTGATCGGTTTTGGCATGGTGACGGATATGGTCGGCGCACCAGAGCAAGGCGGAATTCTGCAGCGCCCATCCTCCGATGACCAGCAGGCAGGCCTTGACCCAGTTCCGACATTCGAAACTTTGATGGGCCACCAACCGGTGATAGCCGACCGTGATGCCCATCCCGGTGACGATATACATCACCAGGAACAGAGTCCAGTCAAAGAGGCTGAATCCGATGAAGTAGGCGTAGAGAGGAATGCCGATGACGGTGGTGGCCCCCACGGCGCAAAACAGCATGAAGTTGAGCAGAGAAAACTGTTGGTCGGCGGACTGGTCGGCCATTCCTACTCCTTGTAAAGGACATGACATGCTCCCGCGAATCGCCGGAGGAACCGAAGGAGGCAGCAGATAGTATCGAAGTGCGGGGTAAATTTTCAACCGGGACGTTGCGGTGTATACTGGAAGCGATTCCAGCTGCATACCGACATGGGGAGCGCCACCCGCCGTGGATCACGCCACTTCCGGTCTCGAATCGGCCGTCACCCGGATCGGTGAAGAACTGGCCCGCCTCGCCGCAGGCCGCGCCCCTACGCTCTTCGAACGCCGGTGGTGGTCTCAGGCGGCGATCAATCTGGCGATGCACGACGGCGCCTTCAAGACCCAACTGTTCCGCTTCATCGACATGCTGCCGTCCGTCGCCGACGACCGGCGGCTGGTCGCATTGGCCGATGAATATTTCGGGCCGATGGGCGACCAGATCTTCGGTTTGCGTTGGGGACTGAAGGCGTTGTCGGCGACGGGGATCGGGGCCCGCCTGAGCGGGCACACGATTCGCTCGCAGGTCGAGGAGATGGCGCGCATGTTCATCGCCGGCGAGACGGTCGACGACGCGGCCCCCGTGTTGGGCGATCTCTGGAAGAGCGGCAGGGCCTGGTCGGTGGATCTGCTCGGCGAAGCGACGATCAGTGACCGTGAAGCGGACCGGTATCGGGACCGCTGCCTCCAGGCTTTGCAGGCGCTGACCCGGGCGGCCGCGTCCTGGCCGCCCGGGTCGCCTCTTGAGCGGGACCATCTCGGTCCCATCCCGCGCGTTCAACTCTCGTTGAAAGTCTCGGCCCTCTCCCCTCACCTGGATCCGATCGATCCGGAAGGCAGCTTCGAGTCGGTCGCGGCGAGGCTCAGACCGCTCGTCGATGCGGCGATGCAATCGTCGGCCTCGCTGATTTTCGACATGGAGCAGGCGGAGACCAAAGACCTGCTGATCCACATCTTTACGAAACTCTTTTCGGAGCCCGCCTACCGCTCCTTCCCGCACGCGGGTCTCGCGATGCAGGCGTACCACCGGGCGACCGCCCGCGACATCGACGCCGTGATCGCCTGGGTCCGCGAACGGGGGGCCCCCATCACGATCAGGCTGGTAAAGGGCGCCTATTGGGATTCCGACACGATTCGCTACCGCCAGCGCGGGTGGCCTGTGCCGCTGTTTGAAGAGAAGGCGGAGACGGATGTCAATTATGAGGGGCTGGTGCAACGGCTGCTCGCGGAGGCCTCGGTCGTTCGCCCCGCCTTCGGAACCCACAATTTGAGAACGCTCGCCTATATCGAAGCCGTGGCGGAGCAACGGGGTCTGTCGCCGGAGACCTGGGAATATCAAATGATCTTCGGTATGGCGGAACCGTTTCAACAGGCGGTCGCGAAGCGCGGACGCCGGCTGCGACTCTACACCCCGGTCGGCGATCTGCTGCCCGGCATGGCCTATCTCGTCCGGCGGTTGCTGGAAAATACGTCGAACGAATCGTTTCTGCGAAAGGAATATGTGGAATCGCAACCCCTGAGGGCGTTGCTGGCGCCTCCGGTTGTGTCCTCCCCTGCTCACGGTTCGTCGTCTCCGGCGGACGCGGGCGCCTTCCGGAATGAACCGGTGCGCGACTTCTCGCGAGCGGAGGCTCGGGCGGCCATGAGGGAGGCGATCGCCGATGCGAGAGGACGGCTGAGCCGCCAATGGCCGCCCATCGGAAATCTCGCTCTCTCCGGACCGCTGCTGACATCGCGCAATCCCGCCCGTCCTGACGAAGTGGTGGGCCTTGTTCAGGGCGCCGCTCTTCCGGATGTCGAGCGCGCCGTGGCCCGGGCCGTGGAAGCCGGGCAGGCCTGGCGCGAGACCCCGGACGAACGTCGGGTCGCGGTCATGCGGGCGGCCGCCTCGTTGATGCGTCAACGGCGGGAGATGCTCGCCGCCTGGGAAGTGCTGGAATGCGGCAAGCCCTGGCGGGAGGCCGATGCCGATATCGCCGAGGCGATCGATTTTCTGGAATTCTATGCCGGGCAATGGCTGCGGACGGCTCCGGCCAAGCGGTTGGGTGCCGAACCGGGCGAATTGAATCATCGCCTCCTGAGCCCGCGCGGAGTGACGGCGGTGGTCGCGCCCTGGAACTTTCCGCTCGCAATCCCGACCGGAATGGTATCCGCGGCGCTGGTGACCGGCAATCCCGTCTGCTTCAAGCCCTCCGAACGCGCTCCGCTGGTCGGCCACCTGCTCGCCGGCATCATGGCCGAAGCCGGCGTGCCGGAGGCGGTGCTGTCGTATCTGCCGGGCGGACCGGAGATCGGACAGGCGTTGGTGCGGCATCCTCAGGTGGCGACGATCGCCTTTACCGGTTCGAAGGGAGTCGGTCTTGGCATATTGAAGGAGGCGTCCGTTCCGGGAGCCGGGCAGCGGATGGTGAAGCGCGTGATCGCGGAAATGGGGGGGAAGAATGCGATCATCGTCGACGAGACGGCCGATCTCGACGATGCCGTCACCGGCGTCGTCGCGTCTTGTACCGGCTATTCCGGGCAGAAATGCTCGGCCTGCTCGCGGGCGATCGTGCATGCCTCGATCTACGAGCTGTTTCTGGAGCGGCTCAAGGACGCGATCCTGAGTCTGCGGGTCGGAAACCCGGAGGAGCCGGGCACGCAGGTCGGTCCGGTGATCGATGAGCGGGCCCACGCCAAGATTCTCGAATACATGAAGATCGGGAGCCGGGAGGCGCGCGCGCTGGTCGAGGGACGGGTGAGGCAACCGGGCTGGTACGTCGGGCCGACGGTCTTTGCCGACGTCACGCCGTCGGCCCGCATCGCCCAGGAGGAGATCTTTG
The DNA here is from genome assembly GCA_002420105.1 of Nitrospira sp. UBA5699. Taxonomy (GTDB): domain Bacteria; phylum Nitrospirota; class Nitrospiria; order Nitrospirales; family Nitrospiraceae; genus Nitrospira_C. The sequence goes on along the minus strand of DIHJ01000041.1, from coordinate 23,288 downwards.
GACCGGTGCTGGCCGTGATGAAAGCGTCGTCGTTCGACGAGGCGCTGCGAATGGCCAATGCGACGGACTACGCCCTGACCGGCGGAGTCTATTCACGGAGTCCGGCGAACCTGGAACTGGCGCGCCGGCGGTTCGATGTCGGGAACCTCTATCTGAACCGGCCGATCACCGGCGCGTTGGTCGGCCGTCAACCCTTCGGGGGGCACCGGTTTTCAGGAGTCGGTATGAAGGCGGGAGGCGAGGACTACTTGCTGCAGTTCGTGGTCGCGAGGATCGTCAGCGAGCAGACCCTCCGGCGCGGATTCGCCCCGGCCGATTGAAGGCTTCGGCGGCTTGACCTCGTAGGATTCGAGCTCTTCCATGATCTCCGTGATGACCCCGCGGTCCTCCACCGGGGAGAGTTCCTGCCGTTCGACATACTTCACCAAACCGACTCCTTTTGCGAACCATGCCGTCATCACGTCGGTTCCGGTGGCCGTTCTCGTCGAGCCCGAGAGATGAATCCGCATCCGCATCCGCGCTTCGACTTTCACCGCGTCCTTGAACGTGCCGGCCGGCACCGTGACCGATTCCAGTCCCGCGATGGTGGACGTGCCGTGCGCGTCGACCTTTTCGTTCACGCCGTCACGGTCCATGTCCGTGCCGAAGTCGAGATCCTTCTTGTCGAACTGCTGGATCGTCGCGGCGATCTGCAAGGGAAACCGGACGATCTGGTAGGGAATCAGTTGCTTTTCCAGCGGCGTTCCCGGATCCGATCCGTGGTACACGATGCCCACCACGTCCCGTCGGTAAAAACTGTCCGAGGGGCCGTGATTGCCCGGATTGGTGTCGTGAAACACCGTGACCGTCATGCCCCTGAGGGTTTTCGTTCCCACCACCGAGGAAACGTTGGTGAAGTACTTGTGCTCGATCGTCTGAAGCGGCCCTTCCGTGATCTGTCCGCGGTATTCCCAGTGACTTCCGACCGTATCCGGAAAGTAATCGGAGGATTGGGAGATCCCGCTCGTATCCTCGGCCGCGAACGAGGGCGACCGGGACGTCGTCAGCAAACAGATTGTCAAGATGCCGGCAAGGAGTGCGCTGATCTGTAATCGAACGAGCTGCATGCCACGACCCTCCCGAAACAAGCCAGCCGTGACGGTACCATAGCGATGGTTGCAGCGGCAAGCAAGCTGCGTTCCAACGAGCCCCGGACTTGCCTTCAGCCGCCGGCGTCACCATAATCCCTCCAGCATGCCCAGGACCCGCTTCAAGCCGACATCTGAACCGGCACAGGCGCCGGAGGGGCCCGCTCCGCTGACGGTCCTGGTTACGGGGGCATCGGGCGGAATCGGCCGGGCTGTGAGCCTGGCATTTGCCGCTGCCGGATGGTCGGTGGGCGTGCATTATCATCGGAACAAAGCCGGGGCCGAGGACACGCTTCGGCGGATCGAGACGGCGGGAGCCACCGGTGCGCTGTTCCAGGCCGACGTCAGAGAAGTGCAGTCGGTGCAGCAGATGGTCGAGGCCTGTTGCCGCCGGATGGGAACCCCGTCGGTCTTCGTGTGCGGCGCGGGCCTTGCCGCAAGCCGGCTGCTGTTGCGGCAAGGCATCGATGAGTGGAACAACGTCATCGCGACGAACCTGACGGGGCCGTTTCACTGCCTGCGCGCGATGGCCCCTCCCCTTCTTGCCCGGGGGGACGGGTCGATTGTCCTGGTCGGGTCCCATGCGGGATTTCACGGGGCAATCGGCCAGGCGGCCTACGCAGCCTCCAAGGCCGGTCTGATCGGTCTGGCAAAGACCGCGGCCCGGGAATGGGGGCCGAACAACATTCGTGTGAACCTGGTGCTGCCGGGCTGGCAGCGCACGGGCCTGTCGGAGGGAGCCATGCCGGAGTCCGGAGGCTGGAGCGATCATGCGCTGCGCCGCCCGCCGTCGATCGAAGCGGTGGCGCGCACCGTGCTGCACCTGGCTCAAACGAAGGACGTGTCCGGCCAGGTCTGGAATTGCGACAGCCGGAATCTGTGACGGTGCGCAGAAGCGGGTGCACAGCGCGTATGGCGAAAAAGAGATCGAACAGCATGACGCGCGGGGTGTTCGTCACCGGAACCGATACGGGAGTCGGCAAGACCGTTGTCGCGGCCGCGCTCGCGCTGGCATTGAAGAGGCGCGGACTCGCTGTCGGCGTCATGAAACCGATCGAGACCGGAGTTCGACCGGCGAGACCGGCGCAGTCCGATGCCGCGCGGTTACGTGCCATGATTGACGGCGAGGACGCTCTCGGAGCCATCTGCCCGTATCCGTTCGGGTTGCCCGTCGCTCCGCTTGCGGCGGCGCAGGCGGAACGGCGCGTCATCAATCCGGACGTGATCAGACAGGTGTATCAGCTCCTCTCCCATCGGTACGCCTGCGTGGTCGTCGAAGGGGTCGGCGGAGTTCATGTGCCGGTCACGCCCGGCGCCGATGTCAGCGATCTGATCGTCCGCTTGAAACTCCCCGCGGTCGTGGTCGGGCGGACGGCGCTCGGGGGGATCAACCACGCGCTGTTGACGCTCGACGCGCTCCGCCGGAAAAAAATCCCGATCGTGGCACTGGTTCTGAACCGGACGCAACCGGTACGCTCGGCGCTCGCACGCGTGCAGGAGAAGACGACGATCGCGATTCTCGGCAAGCAGGCGGGCGTGCCCGTGTTGGGCCCCCTCCACTACGAGCCGGGGCTGGACCGACGGTTTCGGCCCTCGGTCGTGCGGTTGGCCCGAAGCGCCGTCATGACGAAACTCACCGGGCTGGTCAAGGCATCCGCGCGATAAATGCATGCGCGGCCTGCTTGACGTCAGGCGCCGTCAACAGGGCCGAGATCACGGCGATGCCGGTGGCGCCCGCCTGCATGATCTCCGCGACCCGGTCCACCGTGATCCCGCCGATGGCGAAAACGGGCAACGAGGTGAGCGGACGGATCCTTCGGAGTCCTTCGACGCCGACCAGCGGATCGTGGTCCTGCTTGGAGCCGGGCTTGAAGATCGGTCCGAAGCCGATGTAGTCGGGTTTGAGGCGGTCGGCTTCCCGCACCTGATCCGCGTTGTGGGTGGACAGGCCGATGATCCGGGTCGGTCCCATCACCTTCCGCGCGTCGGCGTAGGGCACATCGTCCTGGCCGAGATGGACGCCGTCCGCATCGACGGCCAGGGCCAGATCGCAACGGTCGTTGACGATGAACAGGACGCCGAGTTTCGCAGCGGACTCTCGCAGCGCCAACGCTTCAGGATAGGCCTCCTTCATCGAGGCGGTCTTGTGTCGGTATTGGAAGATCCTTGCGCCGGCTTCGGCTGCCTGCGCCATCACCGCGCGCAGCGACCGATCGGCCCGCACGGACGGATCGAGGATGACGTAAAGACCGGACAGTTGATCAGCCCGACGGTCGGTGGCCATGGGCCGCCATTGTAGCGCGATGAAAAGGGAACCGGCTAGCCGGCCAGAAACCGTTCCAGGAACGTGGTGGAGACGTGGCCCTTCTGGAAGTCGGGGTCGTTGAGGATGCGTTTGTGCAGCGGGATGGTGGTCTTGATGCCTTCGATGACGAATTCATCGAGCGCGCGGCGCATGCGGGCGATGGCTTCCTGCCGGTCGCGGCCGTGGGTAATCACCTTGGCGATCATGGAATCGTAATGCGGGACGACCACCGCGTGTGATTCCATCGCGGAGTCCACGCGTACGCCGAATCCCCCCGGCGCGCTGTATCGGGTGATGAGGCCGGGCGAGGGGGTGAATTTTTCAGGGTCTTCGGCGTTGATGCGGCATTCCAGGCTGTGTCCGTTGAGGCGGATGTCCTGTTGTTTGAACGACAGGGCCTGCCCGTCGGCGAGCCGGATCTGTTCCTTGATGAGGTCGATGCCGGTGACCATCTCCGTGATGGGGTGTTCGACTTGTATGCGCGTGTTCACTTCCATGAAGAAAAAGTTGTGGTCCTTGTCGAGCAGGAACTCGACGGTGCCGACGTTCCGGTAATGCACGGCTTTCACGGCTTCGACGGCGACCCGTCCGATTTCCCGGCGGAGTTTTTCATCAACGGCCGGCGAGGGCGTTTCCTCCACGAGTTTTTGATGGCGCCGCTGAATGGAACAGTCCCGTTCCCCTAGATGCACCACATGGCCGCGATGGTCGGCGACGATCTGAACCTCGATGTGGCGGGGTTCCAGAAAGTACCGTTCCAGATAGACGCTGTCGTTGCCGAACGTCGATTTGGCTTCCGCCTGCGCCGCCTGAAAGGCCCGTCCGAGTTCTTCGGCGCTGTTGACGACCCGCATGCCGCGCCCGCCGCCGCCGGCGGCGGCTTTGATGATGACGGGATAGCCGATCTTGGCGGCCGCTTCGCGGGCCTCCTGCTCGCTCTTGAGTTCGCCGGGGCTTCCGGGCGTCACGGGCAATCCGCGGCGCGCCACGATCTCGCGCGCTTTGGCTTTGTCGCCCATCAGCGCGATGTTTTCGGACGTGGGCCCGATGAATTTTACGCCGATGGATTCGCAGACTTCCGCGAAATGGGCGTTTTCGGAGAGGAACCCGTAGCCGGGATGGATGGCGTCGGCGCCCGTGATCTCCGCGGCGCTCAGGACGTTGGGAATGTTGCGGTAGCTCAACGCGGCTTCCGGAGGACCGACGCAGATGCGTTCGTCCGCCGCTCGGGCGTGCAGGCTGTTCGCGTCGGCTTCGGAATGGATGGCGACGGTCTTGACGCCGAGCTCTTTGCAGGCGCGAATGACCCGAAGCGCGATCTCTCCCCGATTGGCAACCAAGACTTTCTTGAACACGCAATGACTCCGCTGTGTGAATGAGAAAGGCCGCTACGGGGTGGCTTTCGGGTCGATGAGAAAGAGCGCCTGGCCGTATTCAACGGGCTTGGTGCTCTCCACGAGAATCTTGGTGATGCGCCCGTCCACCTCCGATTCGATCTCGTTCATCAGCTTCATGGCTTCCACGATACACAGAACCTGCCCCTTTTTCACGTAATCGCCTTCTTCGACGTAGGGGTCGGCGTCCGGAGAGGGGGATCGGTAGAACGTTCCGACGATCGGCGACGTGATCGTGATCAGGCCGGTCGTGTCTTCCGCCGGCACGCTGGCCGGTGCGGCCGGCTGGGACAACGCGGGACCGCCGGCCGATCCCTGGTCGGTGACGGTCGCCGAGACCGTCTTGACGGCGACTTCGTGCCGGACCCGGATCCGGACCCCCGCCCGCTCGATTTCCAATTCGGTCAGATGGTTGCGCTTCAGCAGATCGATCATGTCCTGGATCTGCTTGTGTTGCGCCGCGGCGAGCGCGCCGGCGTCGGGTGAACTTTTCGAGCCCAGGAGCGACTGAGGGAGCACGATCGGTGTCCCGCGCGTCTTGGCTGAACGGGATTTCTTCCGGCTCACCGGACACGCTCCACGTAGGCTCTGGTGCGGGTGTCGATCTTGATCACGGTACCGACCTCCAGATAGAGCGGGACTTTGATCGTGGCCCCGGTTTCGACAATTGCGGGTTTGGTGCCGCCGGAAGCGGTGTCGCCGCGTACGCCCGGTTCGGCATCCACGACCTTCAATTCGATGAAGATCGGCAGTTCGACGTCGATCGGACGGTGTTCGTAGATGAGAATTTTCGCGATCATGTTCTCTTTGAGCAGGTCCGCATTGTCGCCCAGCTGTTTTTTGTTGAAGGTCAGCTGCTCGTAGGTTTCGGTGTCCATGAAGGTGTAATCGTCCCCCGTGGCATAGAGGAATTGCATCTCCCGTTCTTCGAGATCCGGTTCCTCAAAACGTTCGCCCGAGCGGAACGTGCGGTCGAGCACGTTCCCGGAAATATAGCTCTTGAGCTTGGTCCGGACGAAGGCCCCGCCTTTACCCGGTTTCACGTGTTGAAACTCGACGATGTAAAACGGTTCACCGTCGATCAGTAAGCGCACGCCGCCCCGAAAATCAGTCGTGGAAATCACTCGGTACTCCCTTCACCTGTCGGCTCTATGATAAATGCTGCCTGTGGGTCCGCTATCGTATTCTGCTCGATTGCCGGCGCGGTGCCGGCGCGGCCTTCCTGGATTTCCGTCCGGTCGTCAAATGCTCATGCAGACCCCTGAGGGCGAGCATGTAGCCGGTAGGCCCCAAGCCGGAAATCTGCCCCAGGGCGACTCCGGCCACATAGGACTGATGGCGGAACGCTTCGCGTTGATGAATGTTCGAGAGATGAACCTCGACCGTCGGCAACCCCACCGCTGCCACGGCATCCCGGATCGCGACGCTCGTGTGCGTATAGGCGGCGGGGTTGATGATGACCCCGTCGAACCCGCTTCCGGCTTCCTGAATCCAGGTGACCAGTTCACCCTCGCTGTTCGATTGCCGGATATCGACGGCCACCGCCAGCTCTTCCGCCAGCTTCGTCAGCATCGAATCGAGGGAATCGAGGGACAGGGTGCCGTAGACGGCCTGCTCCCTGGTACCGAGCAGGTTGAGATTGGGACCGTGTAAGACGAGTATCCGTAGCATGTCTCAGTCGGCGTCATTCAAGAATAGTGCGGTGTTTCCCGGTCGACGGCGTCAGCAGAGCGGCATTGTAACAGGCCGCTACGGAGCGGTCAAACCATCGAAATGTATTGAAAATTTTAGGAGTTGGGATCTCCGGGGATCGCACGGTCCCGGCGCCTCCGTTCGATCGACCGGAGCCACGATTCCAATTGAGCGATAGTCGCGGCATGCGGCGACGATGCCGGGGTGGAGTCCGGATCTTCGGCGCGAGGAGCGGCCATGACACCTTCCGCGTGGTGCGAGCCGTTGTTCTCTTGAGGAGCGGGCTCCACAAGATCCAGGGCCGTACCGGTCGGGAAGGCTCTCGCATCGACCGGTCCTTCATCATTGTGAAGCCGCTCTTCCGCGGCTGTTTCGGGTGCCGCCTGAACGGCCATCGTCTGATTCGCGACGGAGAGCGACGCTGCCGAAGAAGGTGACGCCGGAGCAGATTTCTGAGCCTGGAGCGGGTTCGCCGGTTCCGACGGGGCCGGGGCGCCGAGCGACGCCTGGACGGACAGCGCTTCCTCATCACGGGGGTTCATGGCCAGGATGACGCGGCAGGATTTGTGCGCCTCTTCCGTCAGTCCCTGGCTCTTGTAGATCTTGATCAAAGTGCGGTGCGCGCGGAGGTTCTCGGGACTGAGTTTGACGGCTGCTTCGAGCACAGCCCTCGCCTTGGTCGGCTGATTCAGTTGATCGTACGCCCGCCCCAAGGCGACCATGGCGGTGATAAACCCCGGATAGTACTTGAGGCCGTCTTCGAGAACGGCCACCGCCTCTTCCCACATGCCGACCTTGCAGTATTCTTCCGCGAGCGGCAGGAAGGCCTTGGATTGGGGATCTTTGGCCAACTGCGTGGCCAGTCGGTCGATTTCCATGGCGCTGGCGGCGCTTTTCGGATTGGACGCCACGGCTACTGTCCTTCCGTTGCTGCCGGAACAGGTCGCGGTGACGGCACGCCGGTCAGCAAGCGTCGCGCCGCATCCAGAATATCGTCGGCCAACTCCCGTTTCGGTCTGAGCGCCAATACCGTGACTCCGCCGTGCCGGTCGACCAGGGTTGCCGCATTCTGCTCGCTGCCGAATCCTGCACCAGGCTGGGTGACGTCGTTGGCGACGATCAGATCAAGACCCTTGGATTTCAATTTCTCCTCGGCATGCGCCCGCAGATTCTGTGTTTCAGCCGCAAATCCCACGAGCAGTTGCGTCGTCCGCATGGCCGAGAGCGCGGCCAGAATATCGGTCGTTCGTTCGAGATCGAGAGTAGCCTCCGTCGTGCCCTGCTTCTTGAGTTTGTGCGAGGCCGCCCGTTTCGGGCGAAAATCCGCCACCGCTGCCGCCATGATGACCACCGTGGACCAGCTCAGCCGCGTGGCGAGCGCCCGGGTCATCTCGTCGGCCGTTTCGACCGACACGACTTCGACGCCGTGCGGAACGGGAACGGACGTAGGACCGGTTACGAGCACCACTTGGGCGCCCCGCGCCCGTGCGGCTTCGGCGAGGGCATATCCCATTTTCCCCGAGGAGCGGTTGGAAATGTAGCGGACGGGATCGATGGGCTCCTGGGTCGGCCCGGCCGACACAAGAATCCGATGCCCCTGCCAGTCGAATTTCCGGGCGAGGGCGGCTCGCACCGCGTCAAGAATCCGCTTCTCTTCCGCCAGCCGGCCCTGGCCGCTACGGCCTGAGGCCAACGGGCCCTCCTCCGGGTCGACGACGGTCACGCCGCGTTCCCGCAAGGTTTGCACGTGTGCGGCCACGGTCGGATGGGTCCACATGCCGCCGTCCATGGCCGGGGCACAGATCAAGGGACACTGGGCCGTCAGGAGCATCGTCGAAAGGAGATCGTCCCCCAATCCCAATGCGGCCTTCGCGAGGAAATTCGCCGTGGCCGGAGCCACCACGATGGCATCGGTTTCTTCGGACAGCGTGAGATGCTTCATCTCCTGGTGCGCTTCGAAGAGATCGGCGGTCACCGGCCGGCCCGACAGGACTTCGAAGGTGAGCGGGGTGATGAATTTGGCGGCGGAGCGCGTCATGGCAACGTCGACCGTCGCTCCCTCACGAACCAGGGTGCGCAGCAAACTCACCGCCTTGTAGGCGGCGATGCTGCCGGTCACGCCGAGTACGATGCGTGTACCGACCAGCGTCGGTTCTGTCGCCCCGGCATCCATCCCCTACTCCTCGGTTTCGGCCTCGGCAGGCTTGGGGCTGTCGTCCACATACACGCTGAGCTCTTTTTTGATTTCCCGGGCGTCCTCGCCGGTCATCATGGCCATGCGTTCGGTTTCCCCTTCTTTGCCGCGCTTGGCCTCCTTCATGGCATCGCGCGCGTCCTTCCCGACGAGGTACTTGATCTCGCCCCGGAGGACTTCATCGAGCGCAACCGTCGTTTCCTTGGTATAGCGCGAGGCGCCGTGGCGCGATCCCTGAAGAATGTGTTTGGCGCGCTGGGCGGCCACAATCACCAGGCGATGCCGTGAGTCGAATTGGTCCGGCGTGTATTGCGGCAGGAGGCTCAACATGTCGATCATAGGTCCGGTACTCCTCTTCGGTTAAAGAAGATCTTTTCGATCTCCGGATTTGGAATCGTCGTCGAGAATGAAATTGTTCTCGATCCAGGTCATGTCCAATCGTTTGGTCTTCAGTCGTTCCGCCAGAAAGATGCATTCCAGGTCGCGCAGCGACCGCGCCAAGTCGTCGTTCCTCACGATATAGGCGTATTCGCGGTAGCTCCAGACTTCTTCCTTCACTTTCTGCAGCCGCCGCTGAATCTCCTCCGTGGAATCCGATGCTCTGGTCATCAGCCGCTGCCGCAGCACGGTCATCGACGGCGGCAGAATAAAGATGGAGACGGCGTCGTCGAACCGTTTCTTGACCTGTAAGGCGCCTTGCACGTCGATTTCCAACAGGACATCGATTCCCTGATCGATCTTGTCGGCCAACATCTTTCTCGGTGTGCCGTACAGGTGTCCGTACACCCGCGCCCACTCGACGAATTCGTGCCGCTCGATCATCGATTGAAAGGTGGCTTCATCGGTAAAAAAATACTCCCGCCCGTGTTCCTCGCCGGGCCGCGGTTTCCTGGTCGTGTACGAAATGGAATGCCACAGGCCGGTCACATTGGCGGCGAGTTGCTTGCAGAGCGTCGTCTTCCCCGTTCCGGACGGCGCCGAAATAATGAAAAGAATCCCCCGCCGTTCGGTCGAAGACCGAGCCGGTCCGGAAGGGGTTGCGGAGGCGCTGGCGGCTGTGGCGCTCATTCGACGTTTTGAACCTGTTCCCTGATGCGTTCCAGTTCGGCTTTCATCTGAACGACCTGAGCGGCGATCTCGGCGTCGTTGGCTTTCGATCCGATCGTATTGATCTCGCGCCCCATTTCCTGGAGCAGAAAATCGAGGGTTTTACCCACTGATTCCGCGCGGTTGAGCGTCTGCTCAAACTGTATCATATGTGAGTCCAGTCTGACTATTTCTTCCGTAATGTCGCCGCGGTCGGCGTAGAGGGCCAGTTCCTGGTGAAGACGGGGCACGTCCGGCGCCTCGGTCCCAAGCAACTTCTCGACCCGGGCCTTCATCCGGTCGAAGGCCTCCTGAACCAGTTTCGGCGATCGGGCGGCCACGGCGGCGCGGCGTTCCCTGATGGCCCGGATGCGCCCCGACATATCGTCGGCCAAAGCGAGGCCTTCCCGTTTTCGCATCCCCTCCAGTTCGTCGAGCGCCTGTAACGCCAGCTTCTGAACCAGTTTTCCCAGCTTGGGATCTTCCGGCGGTTGGTCGGACACCGAGAGCACGTCCCGAAGTCCCGCGATGAGCGCAACATCGATCGCTCCGCTCAGTTTGAGGGATTTCTTCAACGCGCGAAGCGCCTGATGGTACTGTTTTGCCAGGGCCTGGTCAAGGTTGACCGATCCCGCCCGCCCCTTTCCGCCCTGCACGGTGACGGTCATGTCCACGCGCCCTCTCGTGCAGCGCTGCTGGACCGCTTTCTTGAAACTCTCTTCCAGATGGGCCAGCGAGCGAGGCAGCCGGCAGGCCACTTCGAGAAAGCGATGGTTGACGGAGCGGACCTCAACCGTGACGGATCCGTCATGCCAAGGAGCCTGTCCCCGTCCGAAACCCGTCATGCTGCGGATCGTCATGCGCCTTTCCCCTTCCATGGACAGAGTGAATGGACAGGGCAGCCGTGGCATTGCGGTGCACGTGCGGTACAACGGTATCGGCCGTGCAACAACAGCCGTTGGGACACGTCCGTCCATGCTGCTGCGGGAAGCAATTGCTGCAAGTCCTCTTCGATCCGTTCCGGATCATCCGATTTCGTCAATCCAAGACGGTTCGCAACCCGCTTGACGTGGGTGTCAACCACGATGGCCGGTCGGCGGAAGGCGTTGCCGAGTACCACGTTGGCGGTTTTTCGTCCGACACCGGGCAAGGCCAGGAGTTCTGCCATGGTGGCCGGAACTCGTCCCTGGAACCGCTCCACGAGGGCCTGACAGCACGAGACGATGTTCTTGGCCTTACTCTTGAAAAAGCCGGTCGACCGGATGATTGTTTCGACGTCGGCCAGTCTGGCCTTGCCCAGATCCGCCACGGTTGGATAGCGGCGAAAGAGGATGGGCGTAACCTGGTTGACGCGCTGGTCGGTGCATTGCGCCGACAGGATGGTTGCCACGAGCAATTCCCAGGGCGAACGGTGGTCGAGTTCCATCCGGGGGGACGGCATCGCCTCCTTCAGCGCAGCGGCGATTTTCTGGAGCCGCTTGCGCGGATCGGCGGGTGAGGATGCTGTATGTGTCATGGACTGTGTCGTGGCGGATAATTGTGCAGCGGTTAGGCGCGAGATGCAAGGGCCGGTTCCGCGTCGGTCTGCTGAGCGGCGGGCGGCAGCGCGGGGATGGCCGCGAGCTGTTCCTCGAGATGACGCAGAAGCGGGTGCAGTGTATCCGGATCGAGCGCCGAAATGCCGATCGCGTGATAGCGACGGCAGAGGGGGGCGACCTGTTGAGCCGGCAACCGGTCGCACTTGTTGAAGACGAGAACTCTTGGAATCCGGTCCAGATTCAAGTCCTGCAGAATTCCGACGACGGCGGAAATCTGAACATCGACGTCCGCGGCGCTGGCGTCGACCACGTGCACCAGGAGGTCCGCTTCGCGCAGTTCCTCCAACGTGGTGCGGAATGCGCCCACCAGTTCCCGGGGAAGGTCGCGGATGAATCCGACCGTGTCTGTAATGATGACTTCGCGATCGTGCGGGAATCGGAGCCTGCGGCTGGTCGTATCGAGCGTTTCGAACAACCGGTCTTCCGCCGAGACGCGGCTCTTGGTCAGCATGTTCAGGAGCGTCGATTTCCCGGCGTTGGTATATCCGACCAGAGAGAGAACCGGCATGCCGTGACGGGTCCGGCGGGCACGGCGCTGGTCCTGGTGGCGGGCAAATTGATCCAGTTCCCGCTCCAGATGTGTAATGCGGTCCCTGATCCGTCGCCGATCCGTTTCCAATTTGGTTTCGCCCGGTCCCCTGGTTCCGATGCCCCCGCCCAGTCGGGATAGTTGCGTCCCTTTTCCGGAAAGTCTGGGCAACAGATAGCGCAATTGCGCCAGTTCGACCTGCACTTTCCCCTCGCGACTGTGGGCCCGCCGGGCGAAGATATCCAGAATCAACTGTGTGCGATCGATCACCTTGATATCGGTCATTTCGGAAATGGCCCGCGACTGCGCGGGAGACAGCGTCTGGTCGAAGATCACCATGTCGGCGCCTTTGTGGAGCGTTTGGATCAGGACATCTTTCAGCTTTCCGCTGCCCAGCAGGTAGCGCTGATGACCGTCCGGGGTGCGTTGAGCCATGCGGTCGATGACGGCGACTCCGGCGGAGGTCGCAAGTTCGGCCAGCTCGGTCAAATGATCTTCCTGCTCCGTCCGGCTCCGAGAGGAGGCGCTGACTAGAATCGCCGATTCGCCTCCCTGTCCGACCGCGTGGGTCTCCCGGGCCTGTTGGAGTTCCGCTTCGAGTTCCTCGATGAATTCGTTGAAGGCCATGGCGCACTGGTGAAACGGCGTCGTTTTGAGGATGTTGCAGAGTTGGCCGGTTTTGTTCGGCGGCAGAAGGTGCGCCAGGTAGAGGTTCCCCGGAGTTCCCTCCGACGTGACAGACAGCACGCCGATCAAGTCCAGACGGAGATACGCCAGATCTGTCAGGGATTCCTGGCTGAGCGGCTGATCGTGCAGTTGCGTCCGGATCAACCGGAGGCCGCGCAGCGACCGGGAGCCGGCGCGGAATTTCGCCATGGTCGTCGGAGACAGGGTCAGGTCCGTTCCCACGATGATTTCCTGCACCTGTCCCCGTCTGGTCAAGAGGACGGCGATCGGGCGGCGGACATCCTGCGCGAGCTGACACATCGTTCGGGCCAACTCGGGAGACAGCACTTTGTCATGAGGGACGCGGCGTCTGTAGAGCCGCTCGATAGCCGCAAGCTGAGTGGCCCGCAATCCGGTGGTTTGACCAAATATCTCAGGAATGGGCGTTCCTCCTTCGTGGCGGCCGGGTATCGATCAGACCGACAGAACCGGCTCCATGGCCGGCAGCGGCTCGGCGTCGGAAGCCATGCGGCGGCCGTTCCGAAGCGCCTGTAGGCCCGCCGCGGCGATCATGGCCGCATTATCCGTGCAGAATCGCAGCGGCGGAAGGCTCAAGGGGACCGCCTCAGCCCGCGCGCGGTCCTGAAGCAGCGTTCGGAGCCGGGAGTTCGCCGATACCCCTCCGACCACCGCGAGTGCGCCGGCTCCAGTTTGCCGGACGGCGTCAAAGGCCTTTTCCACCAGTACGGTGACGATCGCTTCCTGGTATCCTGCCGCGAGATCGGCTCGTTGCGCCGTCAGCGTGTCCTCATGCATCGCGTGAAGTTTGTAGAGCAAGGCGGTCTTCAATCCGCTGAAACTGAACTCAAGACTCCCCTTCTTGATCGAAGATTTTGGGAAACGGATCGTACGGGGGGCTCCGGTCCTGGCGAGACGATCCAGGGCCGGTCCTCCGGGAAATCCAAGCCCGAGCATCTGCGCGCCCTTGTCGAAAGCCTCACCGGCGGCATCGTCCCTGGTGCGGCCGAGCAATCGGCAGCTCCCGTCACGGTCCTTCAGGTACAGATGGGTGTGGCCGCCCGAGACCACCAGGACCACGCAGGGCAGCGGAAAAACGGGATCTTCAAGCCAGGCGGAGGCGATATGCCCTTCAAGATGGCTGACGCCCACCAGCGGAATATCGAGGGTGTAGGCAAGGGCCTTGGCGTAATTCACTCCCACGATCAGTGCGCCGGCCAGACCAGGCCCCTGCGTGACGGCTATGCCGGCCAGCTCTTTCCAGGTCAGGCCTGCGTCATCCATCGCGGCAGCGGTGACCCGCTCGATGATCTCGACATGCGCCCGGGAGGCGAGTTCGGGAACCACTCCTCCGAAGCGCGCGTGGACGGCATGCTGCGACGAGACCTCGTTCGACAGGACCGAGCCGTCCCTGGCAAGAACGGAAGCCGCCGTTTCGTCGCAGGAGGTTTCGATCCCGAGGACGGGCCCCTCCCTCCAGGATGACGGACCGCTGATCCCGTGGGTGTTCATAGACGGGGCATACTCATGCGGGCGGCGATGGAAAGAGCGCGACCCTTGCAGCCGGCTTGGCCGCAAGGGTCGCGTCGGGTTGTCTCGTCGGAATGTCGCGTGCGACGTTTCTCACGGCTGTCGGCTATACCCCAGCCATGGCCTCCTGCTCGATGAAAGTGGGCGCCCCGTCGCGGAGGACCACCCGGATCTTCCGGCTTTCCTTGAAACGACCTTTGATCATCTCTTCGGAGAGCGGATCGCCGATCGCCCGTTGAATGGTCCGGCGCATCGGGCGCGCACCGTAGAGGGGCTCGTACCCTTCCTTGATCAACCAGGCCTTGACCTCGTCGTCGACCTCGATTTCGACGCCTTTCTCGACCAGGCGCAGATTGAGCTCACGCAACAGAATGTCGAGAATATTCGTGAGGTGCGACTTGTCGAGCTGGTGGAAGACCACGATCTCGTCGATCCGGTTCAGAAATTCCGGGCTGAATGACCGGCGGAGTTCCCCCAAGACCTCTTCCCGTTTGTGGCGGTCCTGTTCGGCTTCGGTGCTCTGGAAGCCCAGCGAAACGCCCTTCTGAATCATCTTCGTGCCGATGTTGGACGTCATGATGACGACCGTGTTCTTGAAGTCGACTTTCCGCCCCAGGCTGTCGGTCAGCACGCCGTCGTCCAGGACCTGCAGCAAGAGGTTGAAGACGTCCGGGTGGGCCTTCTCGATTTCGTCGAAGAGGACGACCGAATACGGCCGGCGACGCACCCGTTCCGTCAATTGGCCGCCTTCTTCGTAGCCCACGTAGCCGGGAGGGGCTCCGAAGAGCCGCGAGCTCGTGAACTTTTCCTGGTACTCGGACATGTCGATCCGGATGAGAGCGTCTTCCGTGTTGAAAAGGAATTCCGCCAGAGTTCTGGCCAATTCGGTCTTTCCGACCCCCGTGGGCCCCAGGAAAATGAAGGAGCCGATCGGCTTCTTCGCTTCCTTCAAGCCGGCGCGCGAGCGTCTGATCGCGCGGCAGACCGCGGAAATCGCTTCGTTCTGCCCGACCACGCGCTTGTGGAGAAACTCCTCCATCCGGAGCAGTTTGTTGGACTCTTCCTCTTCGAGCTTGAAGAGCGGGATGCCCGTCATCTTGGACACGACGTACGCCACGTCTTCCTTCCCGATGGTCGGTTTGTGTTTTTCCTGATTCTTCTTCCACTCCCGCTTGGATTCATCGAGCAGCTTGCGGAGGCGCTCTTCTTCCTCGCGGTGGCGAACGGCTTCCTCGAAATTCTGCATCGAGATCGCCAACTCCTTGTCGCGGGACACCTTCTTCAGCTCCTGCTCCATAGCCTTGAGCTCGCCGGGCAGCGCGTACGTCTGGAGTTTGGCGCGTGACCCCGTTTCGTCGATGAGGTCGATCGCCTTGTCCGGCAGAAAGCGGTCGGTAATGTACCGGTCGGACAGCTTGACGGCTTCCACGATCGCGTCTTCGGTGATCTCCACGCCATGGTGCTCTTCGTACCGGTCCCGCAGCCCTTGAATGATACGCACGGTCTCGTCGAGGCTGGGCGGTTGGACGTAGATCGGCTGGAACCGGCGCTTGAGCGCGCCGTCTTTTTCGATGTGCTTCCGATATTCATCCAGCGTCGTGGCGCCGATGCATTGAATCTCGCCGCGCGAGAGGGCGGGCTTGAGCATGTTCGAGGCGTCGATGGAGCCTTCGGCAGCCCCGGCGCCGACGAGCGTATGCAGTTCGTCGATGAAAATGATGATGTTGCCAGCCTGGACGATCTCTTTCATCACGACCTTGAGGCGCTCCTCGAACTGGCCGCGATACTTGGTGCC